>CADCOC010000015.1 GCA_902802945.1 uncultured bacterium
CGCGACCGAGAACGGCTACGGCAAGCGCACGGAGTTCAGCGCCTACGAGCGCAAACACCGCGGTGGCATGGGCGTGACGGCCATCAAGGGGGCGGACCGCAACGGACACGTGGTGGCCGCGCACGCGGTGCGCGACGACGAGTCGATCATCTCCATCACCTCCGATGGCCTCATGGTACGCCAGCGCGTGGTGGACATCACGGTGGTCGGACGCAGCGGCATGGGCGTGCGGCTCGTGCGTCTCACCGAAGGCGCCACGCTCGTCTCGCTCTCCGTCGCGGAGTCCGAGCCCGACGAGGAGGAGGCCGCGCAATGATCTGCGATACGGTCCTCGACGCCATCGGACACACCCCGCTCGTCCGCCTCCACCGCATGGTCAAGCCCGGATCGGCCGAGGTGCTGGTCAAGTTCGAGGCGCTCAACGTGGGCGGCTCGATCAAGACCCGCACGGCCTACAACATGATTCTCGAAGCCGAGCGCGAGGGGCTGTTGAAGCCCGACTCCGTGATTGTGGAGCCCACAAGCGGCAACCAGGGCATCGGTCTCGCGCTCGTGGGGGCGGTGCGTGGCTACCGGACGGTCATCATCATGCCAGACAGCGTGAGCGAGGAACGCCGCAAGCTCATGCGCCACTACGGCGCGGAGGTGGTGCTCGTACACGATGCGGGCAACATCGGCGACGCCATCGCCGAGTGCGTGCGCAAGGCGGAGGAGATGCAGAAGTCCGATCCCCGCGTGTACGTGCCGCAGCAGTTCTCGAACCCCGCGAACCCCATGGTGCACCGCCACCACACCGCGCTCGAGATCATGGAGCAGGCGGCGCGTCCGATCCACGGCTTCTGCAGCGGCATCGGCACAGGTGGCACGCTGAGCGGCATCGGCGAGGTGCTGAAGGCGCAGAATCCCGGCATCGAGATCTGGGCGGTCGAGCCCCAGAATGCCGCCCTTCTCGCCGGTGGTACGATCGGCACGCACCTCCAGATGGGCATCGGCGACGGGCTCATTCCGGACAACCTCAACACGAAGATCTACTCGCACATCTGCATCGTGTCGGACGAGGACGCGCTCAACACCTCGCGAGACCTTGCGCGCAAGGAGGGTCTGATGGTGGGAATCTCGGCGGGCACGAACGTGTTCGCTGCATTGCAGCTCGCGCAGAAGCTAGGTTCCGGCAAGACGGTCGTCACCGTGTTGCCCGACACGGCGGAGCGCTATTTCTCAACTCCCCTGTTCGATGAATGACGAAGACCAGAATCTCGCCGAGGAGCGTCTGCGCCTTGAGCGAGAGGCAATAGCCGTAGAGCGCGAACGCCTCGCGGCAGCGCGGGCGCACGCAGAGGCAGAGGCTGCCCTGCTGCTGCGCCGGCGTCGTCCGGTGCTGGTCTTCGTGAGCATTGTACTCCTTGTGCTGCTCTCCGCCACGGGCGGATTCCTTGGCGGCGTGGCCGTGACGGAGAGCCGCCAGAACCGCGAACGCTCTGAACGCCTTGCTAAGGCGCTCTCGCAGATCAACGCCACCGTTTCCACGAACGCGCCATCGGCGCTTCCCGGCACGGGCCTCCCCGCTACATCGGCGCCGCACCGCAACGTCTCCGTCGTCGTAATCCAGTAGCCATGAAAAAGACGACGCAGCTTCTCATCTTCTCCACAGCCGCCCTCGCGCTGGGTGCGACGGAGCCGGCGCTTGAGATCGTCGCCACTTCAACAAACCTAGTCGTGACGGAGCAGGTGCAGGTGTCGCTCGTGCTGCGCCTTCCACCAGTGCCAGGCGCGTATGCTGACGCCCAGGCTCCGTTCATCAACAAGCGCCCGCCGCATGTCACGTGTCCGTTCCTCGAAGGCGAATGGAAGGACGATTCCATCGACCGCGGCGATCCGCGCGCGCCGCTCGCCCCTGAGCAGATGCCGCGACGCGGACGACAGGGCCCCGCCTTCACGCTAAACAACTACGTCACGGACAGCATCTTCTCGGCTATGGACGATCCGTTTGACATGGATCCTTTTAGCCATTTCGGACCCAAGCGCCAGCTCTTTCCGTTCACGGTTGCGCGGGAGACGGACAAGGGATGGCGTTTGACGGCAGCTGTCGCACCGTGGCGCGCCGCCGCGCCAGGAAAGGTACGGCTTCCGCCGGTCACGGTGGAGGTCCCCCTGATTACCGGCGTCAAACGCGGACGCGACCAGTTCAACCGCGCCGTTGACGTGCCGCTTTTCTCCAACGTCGTGTTGCGCACGGCTCCATTTACGCTCACTGTAGCAGAGCCGCCGGCAGAGGGGCGTCCGGCGTCATGGTGCGGTGCGATAGCCTCCAACCTCACGGTAAAGGCGTCGCTTGACGCCCGTGTGTGTACGGCGGGCGACCCGCTCACTCTCACGCTGGAAGTAGCAGGCGCCGCCAATCCGTCGCTGGTCCATCCGCCAGACTTCTCCAACGCGCTCACCGGCTCCGTTTTCCGCATTGACGCATCGTCGTTGAAGACCGAGACTCTGAGCGGTGCGCGCCGGTTCTCATGGCGTGTGCGCCCTGTTAAGGCCGGGACTGTGGAATTCCCATCCCTGCCCGTCTCCTACTACGACCTCGACCGGCGCGCCTACATCACGCGCACAACGGATACCATCCCCATCCAGGTGAAGGCCGGCCTTCAGGTGGTGCTAACGGATGAGAGCAGCGGAGAGGAGTTCCCGATGCCAGACGGCATCGACCTGGATCCGCGCGGCGCGGAGTGTCGTCCGTTCCTGCCCCACCTTGCCCTCGCCGTGCTGCTGTTCCTCGTTCCGCCGGTGCTGTTCATCTGCATCCGGCTCGCGCCGCCGGTGCGCCGCCGCATCGCTGCGAGCAACGCCGCATACCGCAAGTCCCGCGCGTTCGGCGTATGCCGCCGTGCGCTTAAAAGCCGGAACGCCGAACGCCGCGCAGCCGCGATCCGCACATTCTTCACAGTGCGCTACGGCGTGAACGGAGCGGCCGTGACGGAGGCCGACGCGCAGCGCCTCATGGCGTCAGATTACGCTGAGGAGGACATCGCCCTCATCGTGACGAACCTCCGTACGCACGACGCCCAGACCTACTCCGCGAAGCCCGGCGCGGGCGCGATCGCCATATTGCTCGCCGCGGGGCTATGCCTTGGAGGAACGGCGCTTGCGGAGGTGGACGCGGCGCGCGCCGCGTTCTCATACCAGCGGGCCTCCGCGCTAGCCGTACAGGCAACGGACGAGGCGGGCTTCCGCGTGGCGGCGGACGCATACCGCGCCTGTCTTGACGCGGGGGCGGATAACGCATGCATCTACCAGAACCTCGGCGCATGTCTGCTCCTTGCCGGCGACACGCGCGGTGCGGTCGCGGCTTTCGGCTGCGCCGAACGGCGCGGCGGCGAAACTCCATCCACGGCACGCGGACTGAAGGCCGCGCGCGCGAAGCAGACGAACAATCCGCGCGCGGAGCTGTCGCCAGCGCGCATTTTCCTGAAGCCGCACGTGAGCTGGAGCGTCGATATGCGCCTCTTGTGTGCCGCTGGGCTGTGGGCGTTTATGTGGCTGGTCGCGCTGCTGCCCGTCGGCGCGGTACGTCGCTTCCTGCTGACGGCGTGTCTTGTCGCGTTCTGCGCAGCTGCAATCTCCGTAGGCGTGTCGCTAGTGGAGGAACATCACGTGACGGAGGTGCTCCATGTGCAGGAATAGCATCGTTATCGCCTTGTTCGCGGCTTTCGCGCTGAGCGCCTCCGCGCAGTTTTTCAGCTTCCCGCGTTCGCGCGGTTTCCAGGAGATGCCGCAGTTCACGGTGTCCGCCACCGCGCATTGCGAACCAGCCACGCCCGTGGTGGGAGAGCCGTGCGCGGTCATCCTGGAGCTAGACGTCGACCGCAGCGCCGTCGTAGAGCAAGTCAGCGTGAGCGGGTTGCCCGAGTCAAATGACGGCTTCATCGTGTACGGCGAACTTGAGAACCTGGCGGACGGGAAGTCTGCCACGCAGGGGCACGTCGTCAAGCGCATTCGGATACCGGTGCGCTTTCTGAAACCAGTTTCGTGCGACGTGTCGCTGACGGTACAGGGAATGATCGGGACGGTTCAGGGTGGTTCGTCGTTCTTCAGCAATTTCGGACGGAGGCTGAATCCTCTGCGCTTTGACGCGCGGTCGATTCCGAAGGACGGCCGTCCTGCGGACTTCTCCGGGGCTATCGGACGGCGATTCAGCATCAAACAGACCCTTGACCGCGACCATGTGCGGCCAAATGACCTGGTCACCGCCACCTACACGCTTGATTTCGACGGGTACTGTCCGTCAAACATCTTCCCCAACGTCGAAAACCTCTCAAGCGAGTTCAAGGCATACGAGCCGAAGGAAACGTCACGCACAAGCCGCCGCGTGGTCTGGACGCAAAACCTTGTACCGCGTACAGCGCAGGCCACCAATACCTCATCCGTCTCCGTCAACTATTTCAACCCGAGCACGAAACGCTATGAAGTGGCGCGCGCGAACCCGCTCAAACTCACATTCGTCTCCGCCGAGGCCGCAAGCACGGAGAACACGAGCGTGACGGTGACGGACTCCGTGGATGCGAAGAGAAATTCTTCCGATACTTCCGCCGCCTCCCCCGTGGTGGTGCTGCGCTTCGCCCCGTCAGACTCCTCGCCGGTCGTCGCAACTCTCCCGCCCGGAACGCCTGTGAAGGAACTCGCAACGCGGAACGGTTGGCGCCGTCTTGAGACGCCGCGCGCAATCGGCTGGTCGAAGTAGTGCTGATTTATCTAGGCGTCCCAGCTGAGGTCGAGACGGCGGGGGGCATTAGCTGGGGGTGTGAAACGGCGCGGCACTTTGCGCGTGGTGATCCAGAGTCCATCCAGGGGAAACACTGTGAAGTCACCACCCGTGCAGTCGGCGGCGGGTTGCGTGAGGGAAATGAACAGCGGCGTGGACTGCTGCTCCAGGCATTCAACGGGAAGCGGACACGTGGCTAGAAACTCTAGGTTCTCCTGTGTGTTCTCAGGCGACGCGACTGCGCGCGTGACGCCGAGGTCAATGAGCTGAGCAATCGCTGCGCGGTTGAACGCATAGAGAGTCCAGTCTGCGGTGATGTCCAATACACCCGCTTGACGCAGAATGCGCAGTGTGGCAAGGTCGCTCGCCTCCCAGCGCGTGAAGCCGGTGCGGACAAGGTGCTTGACTGAAGTACGCAGTGCGTTTACGTCGCGTTCATGCGTGAATACGGGAAGGGCAAGTCGTAGGGGAAGGCCGGCGAACGGTGCAAGCGCGGCTTCGGCGTCGCGACCTGAACGGTGTCCGATCGCCAACACGATCTCGTTGTAGCGCGTGGCGTCGGCGGGTATTGGCTGGTCGAGGCGCTGCTTGAGGACGGCGTGCACAGGTAGGCCGCGACAAGCGCGGCCCTCCCGGTAGGGCGCGATCACCGAGCGCGCCGCTTCTGGTAGACCGCGACAAGCATGTTCCCCCTGGTAGGGCGCGATCACCGAGCGCGCCGCCGCGATTTTCTGCGCTCGCGTGGCGTCGCGTGCGGCGTCGAGACGTTCCACGAGCTCGCGGCGCAAGTCGTTCAGGAGCGAGGCGGGCGCGAAGAGATGGTCGGGGTCGATCAGCGTGAGATTGCGGAGCGACCAGTCCGTGCCGCCCATGCGCGCAAAGGCTTTTTCAACTGCTGCGGCCGTGCGTTCGGGATGCTGTGCTCGCGGGAGGGCCGCGCTTGTCGCGGCCTCAACGGGCAAGATGCCCGTTGTCCCAGTTGCTGCCGAAACGGAAATGCCGTCTGGCGCAAGCGTTACGGTGAGATCCACGGGCGTTCCTGCAACGACCTCCGATGGACGGAACGATGGCACGGGGAAGCGGCGTTTCACTTCGTTCGAGGCTGAGCAGTACACCGTGGCGCCGGCGAGGGGCGGCATGTCGGCGAGTCGGTCGTCGGGCACGCGCACTTCGATGTCGGAACCTGCCCGGACGTCGAACACGGGCTTGCGCGAAAGGGCGAGGCGCATTTCGGCAATGCCGAAGCCGAAAGGTTTGCCGCCCGTTACGGCGAACTGGAGCCCGTCGTGACGCTCCAGGGCGCGGTTCGTGTGAAAGCGCAGCCAGGAGCGTCCCTCGCGGTCCTTCGTAAGTCGTTTGACCGTTCCGACGGGCGTGCCGAGGTGTCCGAGCGAGGTGGGGTCGATTGGATCGTCCGGCGTGCCGTGGATGTAGAGCGACGTGGTGCGGCGCGAGAACACGGTCTCGAGGTCGGCGCGCGTGGTGGTGACGGGTACGCCGTCGAGCAGCTGGCGGTAGTGGCTCGTGACTGAGGCGACGTAGAGCGGGGACTTCATGCGGCCCTCGATCTTGAGGGAGGCGACGCCGGCGTCCTTGAGGGCGTCGAGGCAGTCGTCGAGGCGTAGGTCGCGCATGGAGAAGGGGAGCGTCTTCGCGCCGTCGGCGTTAGTGTAGGGAAGACGGCAGCAGTAGGCGCATTTCCCACGGTTCCCGCTGCGGTTCTTCTCCATTGCCGAGAAGAGGCAGAGCCCCGAGAGCGAGTAGCAGAGCGCTCCGTGTACGAACACCTCGATCTCCGTTCCGCACCGGCGCGTGATAGTGCGGATTTCCTCAAGCGAGAGTTCGCGCGCGAGCACGACGCGCGTGAAACCGAGTTCCTTCAGTGCGAGCACGCCTTCGAGGTTGTGGGCGACGAGCTGCGTGGAGGCGTGGAGCTGCAGGGCGGGGAAGTGGGTGCGCACGAGTCGAGCGACGCCGAGGTCCTGCACGATGAGTCCGTCGGGACGCAACTCGTCGAGTATCGCGAGGCGTTCGATGGCGGCGGGGAGGTCGGCGTCGTCGATGACAGTGTTGAAGGTCACGTAGACCTTGCGGTCCTGCGGGTGAGCCCAGGCGAGAAGGTCGCGCAACTGGGCGGGCGTGAGATTGACGGCCTCCGCGCGCGCGGAGAAGGCGTCGAGGCCGAGGTATACGGCGTCCGCGCCTGCCTGGAAGGCGGCGAGGGCCGTTTCGAAGGAGCCGGCGGGGGCGAGAAGTTCGATGTCGTGCATGTCGGCGGTTATTTTACCATAATTTCCCAAGGTCGGCACATCTTGCGTCCGAAGGGGATATTTGCTAAACTTCACACACGCAAAGAAAGGAAAAAGACTATGGTTGACTTTGACAATCAGTTTGAGAAGCCCGCATACGAGACAGGTGCGCGGCAGACGCAGATCGCGACGGTGTTCAAGCTCGCGTACGGATGGATGTGCGGGGGGCTCGCGCTGTCGGGCCTCGTCGCCTGGTACACGGCGACAAGCGGCCTGTGGCAGAAGGTTCTGATGGGTCCGGGGCTGTGGGTATGCATCATCGCCGAAGTCGCGATGGTGTGGATCCTCTCTGCCTCGATCCGCAAGCTCTCCGTTGGCGCGGCGTGTCTGATGTTCGTGGGGTATGCAGCGCTCAACGGGCTCACGCTGTCCGTCGTGTTCATCGCCTACGAGATCGCGCTCGTGCAGCGGGTGTTCTTCATCACGGCCGCGATGTTCGGCGGCCTTGCCGTGTTCGGAACGATGACGAGGTCCGACCTTTCACAGATCGGCTCTATCTGTGGTATGGCTCTCTGGGGCCTCATCGTGGCGGTGGTCGTCAATATGTTCTTCCACAGCACCGGTTTCGACTGGATCGTCTCGTTCGCCGGCGTGCTCATCTTCAGCGGACTCACGATGTGGGATGCCCAGAAGATCAAGCTGCTCGCGCAGCAAGAGGGTGCGCTGGACTCCGCCACGCGCCACAAGGTGGGCCTTATGGGCGCGCTGGAGCTCTACCTCGACTTCATCAACCTGTTCATCTACCTTCTCCGCATTATGGGTCGTAGCCGCGACTAGTCCCATCGCACGCGAGCCATGTACAGAGAAGGTCGTCCCAGGAAGAAAACATTCCCCGTCAACGTGATCGTTGACGACGGAGTAGTGCTTGTAGTTGGCGGCGGACAGGTCGGGCGCCGCAAGGTGCGCCAGCTGTTGGAGGCAGGGGCTACGGTGGAGCTGGTATGTCCGGACGCCGTGGCGGAACTTTCGGAATTGGCTGCGGAAGGGCGCATCCGCTGGACGAAGCGTCCGTTCCGCTCGGACGACGTGTCGGGGCATCTCCTCGCGTTCGCCTGCACGGACGACAAGCACCTCAACCGGGCCATCCTCGACGCGGCGCGCGCCGCACGAGTGCCATGCTGCTGCGCGGACGGCAACTGGCCTGACGGCGACTTCACGACGCCCGCGATTGCGCGTTCGGGCGACATGCAGGTGGCTGTGTCCACGAGCGGACAGAGCTGCACGGACGCGCGCGACTTCCGCGACGAGATTGCCGCGCTTCTGCAAGCGCGCAAGAGTCTGGAGCTCTTCGTGCTTGGCACGTCGGACGCGCTCCTGCCGTCGCGCAAGCGCGCGCCGTTCCACCTGCCCGCCGAGGAGCGGACGGCCGTGGGGCGGCTCTTCACGCGCGTGCGAGGCGTGCGCGAGTTCTTCATCCTCAACACGTGCAACCGAGTGGAGCTGGTCGCCGTGGCGTCGCCCGAGCCGGAAGTGCTGGACGTGCTCAAGCGGCTGACGGCCCTCAACCGCCTGCGCAGCGAGGAGTATTTCTGTTTGCGCGGCTATGAGGCGTTCCGGCATCTCGTGCTGGTGACGTCCGGCCTTGAATCGTCGCTCCTTGGCGAGTTCCACATCGTATCGCAGGTGAAGGACGCGCTGGACGAGGCGGAGGCGAACGGTTGGAGCGGACCCGCGCTCCGCGCGTCGGGTGCCGAGATCATGCGAGTTTCAAAGGCCGTGCGGCACGAAGTGGAGGGAATGCTGCGCGTGGCGGAGATCGACCAGATCGCGGTGCGTTACCTCAGCGTCCACGGCGGCCTCGACCCGAAGACGCGCGTCGTCGTGATCGGTACGGGCATGGTGGGGACGGGCGCCGTGGAGGCGCTCGTGCGCACCGGCGCACAGGTGACGTGGGCATACCACGTGCACAAGCCCGATTTCCCGCGCACGGTGCAGCTCGCGCAACTGCCGGAGGCGCTTGCCGAGGCGGACATCGTACTGAGCGCGGTGGACTCCGCACGTCCGGTGGTGACGCAGGAAATGTGCGCGGCGGTGGCGGATCGCAACGTTCTTTTCGTGGACCTCGGCGTGCCGCGCAACATCGACCCGTTCTACGACGACTGGGGTCATGGCGTGACTGTGGCCGACCTCGACGACCTAAAGCTCTGGCACCGCGTGAACACGGGGGTACTGAACGCGGTGCGTGCGAAGGCCGACGCCGTGATCCGTGCCGAATACCGTGCGCCATGATTTACCAGCAAAGGAGACCTGCCATGCACTCAACAACAGTCAAAAACGTTTTGGCGGCTTCATTCGCCTGTGTGGTCGTGGTATGCGCAGCCCTCCCGTCATTTGCGGCGGATGAATTCGCGCTACAGCGCGCCGAGTTCGCGAAGTACTACAGGCAGATCACCGGCAAGGATGCGCCTGCGGGAATCGTGAAGTTCGCCATCGACCCCAAGGTATCGAAGAGCGGCCGGGATGCATACGCCATCACATCGGGGTGGCGGGCCTCGCACCCCGCTCCATCGGGGTGGCGGGCCTCCGTGCCCGCAACTTCAGGGCGGGCGTCCCCGCCCGCTCTCACCATCACCGGCTCCAACCTGCGCAGCGTGTGGTACGGCCTCTACGACCTTCTCGAGCGGCGCGGCGGCTGCCACTGGTTCTGGGACGGCGACGTGGTGCCGAAGCGTGAATACATTGACTTCTCGAACCTCGACGTCCACGAAGAGGCACGCTTCGAGTATCGCGGACTTCGTTACTTCGCGCACCGCGGCCTCACGCGCTTCCAGGCGGAGCACTGGGGACCCGAGGACTGGAAGAAGGAAATCGACTGGATCCTCAAGCGCCGCCTTAACGTGTTCATGCTCCGCATCGGACAGGACGATCTCTTCCAGCGGACGTTCCCCGACGCATGCGCCTATCCCGATCCGTCGAAGCCCCTCCCAGGCGCGGGCACGGGCTACAACGACCGTTCGATTTTCTGGAGCCTCCAGTTCAGGGGCAAGCTCCGCGACAACCTCCAGAAGTACGGATTCGAGCGCGGGCTGATGGTGCCCGAGGACTACGGTACGATGACCCACTGGTATTCGCCTACGCCGCTCGACTACATCGCGAACCGCAAGCCGCCGTTCTACCCTGGCGCGGACAAGCGTCCGGAGAACAACCGCGTGTGGGACGTGCGCGACGATCGCTGGATCGACGAGTACTGGAAGATGACGAAGACGGCCGTTGAGACCTACGGCAAGGGCGCGCCGGAGCCGCGTCTCCTCCATACCATCGGCACGGGCGAGCGCATCCTCTCCAAGGACAAGAAGGAGAACTTCAAGCTCAAGGTCATCGGCCTCCAGCACTTCATGTCGCGCATTGAGCGCGACTACCCGGACGCCAAGCTGCTCATGCCGGGCTGGGATTTCTACTTCAGCTGGTCTCCGCAGGAGGTCAAGGACTTCCTCAAACTGCTCGACCCGAACAAGTGCATCGTCTGGGACTACTCCGCCGACTACCGTTCGGCGCGCGGCGCGAAGAGCAACTTCACGAACTGGGGCGTGATCGGCAAGTTCCCCTATACCTACTCCATCTTCCTCGCCTACGAGAAAGCTCTCGACGTGCGCGCGGCCTACCCGGTCATAGAGAAGCGCCAGGAGCTCGTGCAGAACGATCCGTTCTGCAGGGGATTCATCTTCTGGCCGGAATCGAGCCATACGGACACGCTGCTGCTCCGCTACTTCACCGCGAACGCCTGGTCCGACAGGGCGATTCCGCACGGCGAGGTGCTGGACGAGTTCTGCGCTAGCCGCTACGGGAAGAACGCCGAGGCGATGAAGGCGGCGTGGAAGGCCGTGTTGTCCGCGTCGTGGCTGCGCGACTGGACGACGACTTACGCAGACGGAATACTCAAGGGAGACCTCGGCGACAAGAACGCCGCGCGCGCTCCGGAAAAGTGGAACAAGCCTGTTGCCGACGCCGAGAAGGTGTTCGGGATGCTTGCGGATATCGAGTGGGAGGACGATTTCATCAAGCGCGACACCATCGACATCGCCCGCATGGTGCTTGATCGGATCATCTCGCTCCGCCGCATGAACCTGAACAACGATGTCGCGAAATGGCGGAAGGGGGAGGGGAGGACAGCAAGCGTACAACAGCAAGAAGCGCTTGTTGCCCGTGCCAACCAGATTGCCGACCTGTGCGACTTGATGGCCGACCTCCTCGCGCTCCACACAGACTATTCGCTGTGGGAGTCGTACCTGCGCCTCGATTCGGTGGAGAAGATACAGAATCCGAACTTCTCGAAGACGCTCTTCGAGAACGCCTCGTGCGGCTACTGCCGCAGCCACCAGTACGAGCTCGCGCGGCACTGGTACGCGCCGCACATGAGGGCCATCGCTAAGAACCTCGCAAAGGCCCTCGCGTCGGGCGACAAAGATGCAAAGATTTCTCCGAATGCCGAGAAGGAGCGCCTCGCGCTCAAAAAGAAACCGCTTCAGTCGCTGAGGCCAACGCAGCTGCGCACGGAGGAGAACTTCCGCAAGGTCATGCGGAAGATCGAGGAACTTTGCAAACAGGAACGCTAAACAGGAGGCAACGAAGAAAATGAAAACCATTCAAATGAACGTCAAGCTCGTGGCTTTGGCGGCGAGCTGTGTCGCGCTACAGGTCGCCGGGGCGAACAAGTACCAGAACTTCCAATGGGAAAAAACGACATACGTTCCGTTCGACGCGAAGACGACGGTCACGCTAGAGTGTCCCGATCCCGCTGCCGCTACGTGGCTCAAGGCGCATTACGCGCAGTGGTACGGAGAGTCCGCGCCGAAAGTGAAGGTCGGTGCGACCGGCCTCACGCCGGAGGCGGGAGACGAGGCGTATGCGGCGAGCACCGATTCAAACGGCGTGAAGATCGCGGCGAACACGCTCGCCGGAACGCGCTGGGCGTCCTACACCCTGCGTCAGCTCGCCATCGCGAAGCGCGGCACGGTCCAGGTCGAAGGGTACCTGCTGCCGAAGCTCACGACGACAGACCGTCCGCATCTTGCGTTCCGCGCCGTCCACCTCTGCTGGTTCCCGGAGACGCGTCCGCAGCAGATCGAGCGCGCCATCCGCCTTGCGGCGCTGATGAAGTTCAACTACGCGATCATCGAGCCGTGGGGCATGTACAAGAGCGAAAAGCATCCGTGGTGGGGCTGGCCGCAGGCGAACATGACGAAGGAAGAGGTGCGCCGCCTCGTGGCGATCAGCAAGGACATTGGCATCACGCTCGTCCCGCAGATCAACTGCTACGGACACGCCTCCGCCTCGCGTGGCTGTACGATCAAGCACGCCGTGCTCGACCTGCATCCCGAATACGAGCCGCTCTTCGAGCCGGCTCCGCTCAAGCCGGTCCACGGCTCCTCGGACTGGGACGGATGGAGCTGGTGCATTTCCAACCCCGAGACGCAGCGCGTCCTCCGCGAACTGATCGCGGAGATACACGAGAACTTCGACAACCCGCCGTTCTTCCACATCGGGTGCGACGAGGCGTTCGGCGCGCAGACGTGTCCGTCGTGCGCCAAGCATCCCAAGGGCGAACTGTTGCTGAAGCACATCTCCGGGATTGCGGAGTTCCTCCGGTCGCGCGGCGCGCAGGCGATGATGTGGCATGACATGCTGCTGGACGCGAGCGACCCGCGCTGGAAGGGGTTCATCAAGTTCGGCAGCAAGGAGACCTCCTCCATCCTCGACAAGCTGCCCAAGGACATCATCATCTGCGACTGGCAGTACTGGAAGCAGACCAAGGACAAGGACGGCAAGCCCTGGCCGACGATGACGTACTTCAAGAAGAAGGGCTTCCCCGTGGCGGCATGTCCGTGGATGAACGGAGCGGAGATGAAGTCGATGTCCGACCACATCGTGAGGATCGGGGGCTTCGGCTTCATCGAGACGACGTGGCATCACCTGCGCGGCAAGGACTGGGAGAACATGTACAAGTGGTCCGGCCACGCCGCGTGGGGTTCGCCCGTCTCGCACGATGTCCCGTTCCAGCGCTCGCTTCGCCTCATCGGAAACGACATGAAGGTGGAGGACTACCAAGACACGGGTTTCCTCAACTATCAGGTGCCGCCGGCCTGGTGGGCGCACTGAGACCTGTACACCACGGGAAAGGCGTCGGCGGGGATTCTTTGAATAATTTCCTTGACGTGAAGGAAGAGTATTCCATGTCGAAGCATTAGAAAGGAAGAAAAAGTGACTAGTAAAATGCTATTCAATAGGCGGCAATTTCTGGGCGCGATGGCGTCCTTTGGCGCGTTTGGCGCGGCGCGTCCGCTGTTTGCGGCGCCGGCGGGGCGTCCGAACCTCACGCTCGGCATCTTGAGCGACATCCACCTGTCGATCTCGAAGGGCAAGGACGGGACGCTTTCGTTCGCCGGCGAGGAGATGTTCACGAAGGCGCTCAAATGGTACCGGGACTGCGGCGTCGACGGCGTGCTCGTTTGCGGCGACATGGCGGACCGCGGCACGGTTGAGGAACTTGAGGCCGTCGCGCGCGCATGGTACTCCGTGTTTCCTGATGGCAAGGCACCGGACGGACGCCGCGTGGAGCAGCTGTTCGTGTACGGCAACCACGATTTTGAAGGCTACAAGTACGGCGGACGCGTCAAGTCGATCTTTGGCAAGGAGTACTATGACCACGCCATCAACAAAGACCTCGCCGCAGCTTGGAAGAAGTGCTTCCACGAGGATTTCAACCCGATCTGGCGCAAGGAGGTGAAGGGCTACACGGTCATCGGCACGCACTGGACCAAGGACCACTGCCGCGGATGGGAGGAAGTCGGCACGTCGTATGCATCGCACTGGTTCGAGCAGAACGGCGCGACGCTTGATCCGTCCAAGCCGTTCTTCTACCTCCAGCATCCACCGCTCAAGGGCACGTGCCACTGCGACTGGGTGTGGGGACACGACAACGGCCTCGTGACGAAGGCGCTCTCGAAGTTCCGCAACGCCGTTGCGTTCTCCGGGCATTCACATGCCTCCATCAACGACGAGCGGGCGATCTGGCAGGGAACGTTTACGTCCATCGGCGCGGGCTCGCTCAAGTACACTGGCCTTGAATACGGAGATGTCCTGCCGTTCGGCCGCGAGAACGATTATCCGTCTCCGGGCCAGCGGGACGAAGACCCGTACAAGATCATGCGCAAGATGAAGATCCACAGCGGACACCAGGGCATGATCCTGCGCGTGTACGACGACCGCATGGTGTTCGAGCGCCGTGACTTCGAGGACCTTGGCCTTCTCGGCGACGACTGGGTCGTGCCGCTTCCGGCGGTGGAGCCTATGCCGTTCGCCTACGCGAAGCGCGCGGCGGCGAGTGTTCCTCCGCAGTTCCCGAAGGGCGCCGCACTTGCGGTGCGCATGACGAAGGGCAAGAATCGCGGCAGCAAGAAAGTCAAGGCCGTGACGCAGCCGGTCCTCGAAATCACCATCCCGCCTGCGAACGGAAAGAAGGGCGCGCGGGCGCTCGACTTCGCCATCAGAATCACGGGCGAGAACGGCAAGGCGGACGATCGGTATGTCTTTGCAGAATCGTTCTACCGCTCCGAGTCGGGCGGTGCGGCGAACGTGTCGACCGTGTGCAGCCTTGCCGCGAACCGCCTCAAGGCCACTGGAAAGCTGCGCATCGAAGTCTCGCCGCGCAACAGCTTCGGCAAGGCAGGCACGCCGATCTCGACCACGTTCGCGCTCCATGTGTGAACTGCTTGGAATATCCGCGAAGCAACGCCGTGCGTTCAACGCGGTCCTGCGAGAATTCTTCTCACACGCCGATCAGAATCCGCACGGGTGGGGGCTCGCCCGCTTCACCGAAGCGGACGGGTCGCACATGTCGCGGCCTGTGATTGACAAAGAGCCGAGTAAGGCCACGACGAGCGAACGACTGCGCGGGCTCCTTGACGCCGACATCGAGGAACAGGCGCTTCTCGCGCACATTCGCTTTGCCTCGATTGGACATCCAGAATACGTCAATTGCCATCCGTTTACGGCCACCGACAGTTCCGGGCGCGCCTGGACGCTCATCCACAACGGGACGATTTTTCACAGCGAAGCCTTGAACGGTTATCTCAACATCCAGTCTGGAACGACCGATTCCGAGCGCGTGCTTCTGTATCTCGTCGACTGCATCGACCGTGCGCAGGCTCGGACGGGACGTCCCATCGGCGCGGACGAGCGCTTCGACGTGCTCGCCACCGAAATCACCGCGCTCGCGGCGGAGGGCAACAAACTCAACCTGCTCATCTACGACGGCGAAGTGATGTACGTCCACACGAACTTGAGAGGAACCCTGCACTACCGTGAGGACGGCGACGCGCTGATCTTCTCGACGAAGCCGCTCTCAAAGGGGACGTGGAAGCCGGTGCCGTTCACGCGGCTCCTCGCGGTGCAGGACGGCGCGTTCATCCGCGAGGCGCCGCCGCACGGGCACGAGTACGTCTACGATTCCGAGGACTACCGTTACGTCTACATGGGCTACGCCATGCTCTGAGTTTGGAAACCACAAAAGGAGAAACAAATGAGATTGCTGAAAATCCTGGTACTGTTGCTGAGTGCGGCGACATTCGCGGCGTCTGCTACGGAGGATCCCGGCTACATTAGTTCGCTGCGCGTCGACAACTCGACGGCGAAGCAGTCAACGTCTGAAAGCAAGGGGTCGAAGAAATCTGGTGGACGTCGCACGAGGACGTCGGTCCAGACAAAGACGACGAGCCGCAGCCTGTCGTGGCCGGTCACCGTGTCATTCACCGGCAAGTCGCTTCCCGAAGCCGGTTCCGTGAAGCTGAAGTGCTACTTCATCGGCACGACCGACGGGAAGAAAGCGATGCTCGGTGATAAAACGATTCCGGTCACGCTGGACGAGAAGGGCGTGTTCAAGACCGTCGTCACGTCGCCGACCGAGACGCTCGTGCGTAAGAAGACCATTACGACGACAAGAAGGACAAGGTATAGGGGTGGTAACTCGTCCGCGAAGTCCGAGACAACGGGCTCGCGCGTCACTGGATGCATCATCCAGCTGATGGTCAAGGATTCGGTCGAGAAATCTTTTGCCTCGGACCCCAGATGGAGCAAGGCCGCAAAGTCGTCCCCGCTCCCTGAATCCGAAATTATCAAGTAGGGGAAATCCTCTGCGCAATCAAATTGCGAAGGAGATGATTGGGTGATTTTCACTCCGCACGGCTGCGGCGATTTGTGGTATACTGTGCGCCATGGAGAAGAGAAGGCCAACGGGCGTCCCGCCCGTTGAGGCCGCGACAAGCGCGGCCCTCCCGCGAGTGACCCTCCACCGGCTCGTCCTCGTGTTCCACGGAGGAGACTGCGTGCTTGCCGAGGAAGTCTAGCGCAGGTGTTCTCGTGGAGTGAGAAAAAGATGGAGCAGATAGAAGTCAACGGAGTGCGGGCGGAGGTCGCCCGGACATTCTGGCAGCGTCTCAAGGGTCTCATGGGACGTGAACGCCTTCTGCCCGGCGAGGGGATGCTCATCCTGAAGTGCAACGCAATCCACACGTGTTTCATGCGTTTCGCGATCGACGCGACATTCCTCGACAAGCACAATCAGGTGGTGAAGGTCGTTCGCAACATCCGCCCGTGGCGTCTTTTTATATGGGGCGGTTTCCGCGCGAGCAAAGTGCTGGAGACGGCAGCGGAGCCATTCTCGCCCTAGTGAGTTTGGGTGAAGGATTCGGCGAGGGCGAGGGTTTCATCTAGCGTGCGGATGGTATTGAGGCGGCGGCGGATTTCGGCGGCGCCGGGGAGTCCGCGAAAGTAGTGGAATAGGTGTCGGTGCAGAGCGACCGAGACGAAGCCGTCAGGGGACGGTACGTGGTCGTCTGGGAATTTGCAGGTGAGCTGTTTTTGGAAATCGAGCAGGTAGTTGATGTGCCGGAGGTACAGCTCCTTCGGCGACGGCGCGGGGAGCCCCCTGAGCGCGGCGAAATGCGCGGGGTTCGTGATGGCGGCGCGTCCGAGCATGACGGCGTCGACGCCAGTCTCCAGCATGGCCTTGAGCGTTTCCTCGTTGTGTACGCCGCCATTACCGGTAATGGGGATGTGCGCGCGCTGGACGAGTTCCGCAAGAAGGTCGAGGTGGACGGGGCCGCCGTGCATCTGCGATGTGAAGCGGGCGTGAAGGGTTAAGCCCGCGCATCCAGCCGTCTCGGCCGCGTCTAGCAGCTCGAACATTGTCACTCTGTCGGGACTCGGTCCGGGGCGCGTTTTGAGCGTGACGGGGAGGTCCGTCTCTCGTTTGATGGCCACGAGGAGGTCGTGGACAAGCTGCGGCTGTGGCACAAGTGCCGCACCGTCGCCTTCGTGCCGGATGCGGGGCATGGGGCAGCCGGCGTTGAGGTCGATGGCGACAAAACGCTTGAGTGCCGTTGCCTCGCGTGCTGCGTAGGCGAGTTCGTCGGGGTTGTGCCCGAAGATCTGGCAGGCAACGGGCCCTTCGCCGTGGAGCTTCTCGAAGAGGTGTCGGGTGGGGGACGACCCGTGCGCGAGCGCTGCGGCGCTGACCATCTCGGTGTACGTGAGGTCGGCGCCTAGCTCGTATGCGAGTTTGCGGAAAGCGGCGTTCGTGAAGTCCGCGAGCGGTGCGAGGACAAGTTTCATTTCACGTCGAAGGGTTCGCCGTCGTCGAGGTACGAGAGCACGAGTGGTTCAAGCTTGTCGCTGGACGAACGGGGGGCATACCTTACGTGTACGGCTTTCGTGGGCTTACCATCGGCATTGCGTTCAACGATGCGGTCGCCTGCTGCGGTGAACGAGGCGGTGTCCCGTCCGTTGTAGCTACGCGTCCAGCCGAGCATTTTCCCGGCGTCATCGTATGAGTAGGTGTCCTTCCAGTGGCGGGGCAGCGCCACGGCCGGGTCGGAGTAGACACCTTCGGGGTTGGAATAATCGATCGATTTGATCTTACCGTCTGGACGGTATTCGCGCGCCTCCTGCGGGATGGGGAAGAACGATACGAAGGAGGGTGCGCCCCATTCCGTGTCGTCTGTCTTCGCGAAACAGGCAACATCGATCCGTTCCTTGATGTTCCGCCGGTCGATGGTGATCTGGGCGAATCCCTTTTCGGGTATGGCGTTGGTTTCACCAGCTGGTGCCTGAATTTTCACGGCGGAGGCATCGCCGTGCACCACGCGCCAGGTGAAGGACGCATTGCCGTCAGTGCCGAATGCGCGTGCGCGGAAGAGGAACGTGCGCTCGCCTTCGGGGGCGCGCAGTACGATGCAGATCGCGCTTGAGGTTACGTAGAGGATCTCCGGGGCGGCGTCCGGGTAGTCGCGTCCCGCCACGGGGTAGTGCAGAGGGTGCAGGCGCGAGTTGACGATGTTGAGCAGCACGACGGGCGGAACCAGCTCGGGGCGGAGCGCGTGGGCCTTCTCCACGAGGCGCAGGGTGTCGAGGCTTCGGCTTTCAAAGGCGGTGGGATGGGCCAGTGGCGAGAGGTAGTCGGATTCGGAGTCGATGTTCCGGCGCGTGCGGCGTAGGAGCCACTGAAGCGTGGGACCCATGAGGTGGCGGCGGATGATGGACTGCTTCGTCTGGCGCGTGAAGCTGGCGGAGGCGGAGAGCGCCGCGCGGAGGAAGGGTTGGTCGGACCAGGACGACCCCACGGAGACGAGGTGGAAGGGGGCTGAGCCGGGGAAGACGTCGCCGATGTCCTTCTTCCCGTAGTCCATGTGCGCGGGGACGACGAGCAGCTGGTTGTTTAGGTAGAGGAGGTCCATGCGGGGGGCGAGACCGGGGTCGGTGAAAGAGGCGCGCCCGGTCGACCGCCAGAAGGGTCCTTTGGTACGTGCGCGGGAGATGTTGGCGAACACGGCGCAGTTGGGAAAGAGCGTGTTGGGGTGGTCGACGTCGAGCTTCGCGGCGTGGGCGGCGGAGCAGTATTTGACATTGATGATGCCGGGGAAGTCGCCGACGTTGAGAGGGGAGTGTCCAAGATCGCGGTTGACGTAGACGTCGCCGATGTTGCCTGCGGCAGTGTCGTCGGAGATCCATTCGATCACACTGGACCGTTCGGGAGAGTTAGGTGTCGACTTTTTGAACGAGTTCGCCTGCGATGCGATCGGGGCGACCGGCTCGATGATGTTGAACCTGGCCTCGAACACGCCTATGTTGAAGTTCCACGCCATGTTCGTCTCGTTCAGCGTGAGGGTCGAGCCTGGCATGACTACCGATGGTCGGATCTCGGGATGTCCGCGTCCCGGCTTTCCCTTGAGGGAGCGCGCCTTCTCGACAAGTTCGGCGAAGCGCGGATTCTCCCGCACGCCGGCGAAATCGGCATCTTTGGCTATGCTGTCCGCATCGTGGAACCCGAACTCAATTGCCTTGTCAAGCTCGTCGAGGGCGGAGGGCGCCGCGCGCTTGGCGAGCGCGCACGCGAGGTTGTAGTGCCAGGTGGCGTCGCCGGGCAGGACGTTCAGCGCCTCGCGGCAGATTTCCTCCATCCTGGCGGCGTCGCCGCGCCTGAGCACGTCGATCAGCTGCTGGCGCAGCTGCACGTGGCGCGGCCAGACCTGGGGCATGCGCCAGACGGGCAGCGGTTTTTCATCGGCGGCGACTGCGGCCGCCGCGGCGAACAGAAATGCTAAAGCCAATTTTTTCATGCGGCAAATTATACCACAATTCCGTCCCCGGCGGAATTGTGGTATAATCGTGCGCATGAGAAAAACAGCGATTGCCGCCGACGGGAAGCCTCCGCGCATCCTTTTTGTCGGAAACTTCCTCGTGCGCCATTGGGGTAACGGGCGCACGGGGATCGACATGCGCCTTGCGGCGGGGGCGATACGCAACGAGTGGGAGATGTCCACGTTCTCGGAGCGCGACGTGACGCGCTTCCTCGCGCCGCTCGGCTTCATGCGGAACGTCGGCGCGAGGATGATGAACGCGCGGCTAGTGAAGACGGTGCGGAACTGGAAGCCGGACTTCGTCTTCATTTCGCACTGCGACTACGTGACGAACGAGGCGCTCGCGGCGGCGCGCAAGGCGTGTCCCGGCGTGCGGATCGTCCACATCAACTGCGACCCCGTCGAGACGGAACACTGCCGCGCGCAGATCGCGCGGCGCATGGAATCGTGCGACGCGATATTCGTGACGACGGCCGGCGACGTGCTGAAGCAGTGGACTACTGGTCGCAACGTTGTTGGCTTCTTCCCCAATCCGAGCGACCCCTCGTACGAGGTAGAGGACAACTCCGCGAAGACGGAATTCAAGTGGGACCTATTCTTCGCGGGGCGTCCCGCACTTGCGGACGCGCGGCGCGAGCTGCTCGACAAGGTCCGCGCGCGGCTCGACCCGTCCGTGCGCTTCGGCCTGTTCGGCATGGACGCGGCGCCGCTCGTCGTCGGGCGCGCCTACGAGGAGGCGATCGCGGCCTCGAAGATGGGACTTTCCATCAACCGCTTCGAGGGATGGAAGTGGTACGCCTCCGACCGCGTCACGCACCTGATGGCGAACGGCGTGCTGACGTTCCAGTACGACGGAAACGACATGCAGCGTTTCTTCTCCGGCAAGGAAACGGCCTACTTCCACACGCCTGAGGAACTTGCGGACCGCATTGGCTGGTTCAATTGCCACGACGAGGAGCGACGCCAGGTTGCGGCGGCCGGGCGCGCGGCCTACCGACGCCTGTTCGACGCGCGGCGGGTGCTCAGGTACATGGTCGAAACGACGCGCGGGGACGCGCATTCTGAGTCATACGAATGGGCTGATGAAGTGTACCGCTGAACACGCAAAATTTATTTGGTTGCATTTCTGTGTTTACTACGCCGCCGATTTTTCGTATCATATCGCCGACGCCTAAATAGGAGGTTGCCATGAGTGATAAAGAAGAGATGATGCAGGACGACGATTTCTCACCAGATGAGCTGATCGTCCGCAAGAAAAAGACGCCCGAGATGCGCACGGGCGTGACGGCGGAGTCTATACTGAAAACCACTGCCGATGCATTGGAGACGCTGCGCGCTAAGAACCCTTTGGTTGAATGTCTTGCGAGCCTCGCCGGCGCCACGCAGGCGGCGAACGCGTTGTTCGCGACGGGCGCCTCCCCGGTGGTGGTAGAGGACATGGGCGAGGCCACGCAGCTTGCGCGCACGACGGACGGACTTCTCGTCAACATGGGCTCGGTGACGAAGCCGCAGACGGAGTCGATGCGCGCTGCGGTGTCGCACGCGAACAGCGCGGCGCGTCCGTGGGTGCTCGTTCCTGCCGGCATCGGCGCGCTGCCGCTGCGCACGTTCGCCACGAAGGAGCTCATGCGCCGATTCCCCGCCGTGATCCGCGGCAATGGCTCCGAGATCATGTTCCTCGCCGGCGCGCCCACGGGCGGACGCGGCTGCGAGTCCCTCATTCCGAGCGCAGACGCCGTGCAGGGCGCGCAGCGCCTCGCGGGCGTGACGCACGCTGCGGTGCTCGTGGCGGGCGATACGGACTACGTGGCCGCCGAGGGCGCGCCAGTGGTGGCCGTGCCGCACGCTGCGCGTCCGCGCTTCGCGGGCGAAGGCTGCATCCAGGGCGCTCTCTGCGCCGCGTTCCTCGGCGCGCTCGGCACGCGCGCGCGATGGGAGGCGGCTCTCGCCGCATCCATCGTAATGGCCATCGCAACCGAGAAGGCGCTGAAGGTCGCAAAGGGACCGGCGTCGTTTTCCGTCGCGCTGATCGACGCGCTCGCCGCGCTCACGCCGGCCGAAGTGCAGAAGCTAGGCAAGGTCACGGTCGCGGGCGCCTAGCGCACTACGCGGACCGGGAAGGCGGCGTCGGCTAGACGCGCGGCCATTTCGGGCGTCGCGAGGATTTCGGGATTCGCCGGCGTATCGGGAATCCAGAGAACCTGCGCGGCGCCGTATGTTTCCGCGTGTTCGCGTAGGAAACGCGCTCCCTCTGTTGGACCGAGCACGAACAGCGTGGTGGAGAGTCCGTCCGCGAGCGTCGCGCCGAGCGTGGGTGGCGTGACCACCGTGACGCCCGCGACACCCGTGACGGGTTCGCCGGTGCGTCCGTCTAGGATGTGCGAATACCGCTTACCGTCGCGTTCGACGAACCGCTCGTAGTTGCCGCTTGTCGCGACCGATTCGCCATCGGCGAGGACGAGCGCGGCGGCGAGGCCGTCGCCGAACGGATTGCGCACGCCCGTGCGCCAGCTACCGCGTACGGCGCGGAGGTTGCCGCCGAGGTCCACGAGCAGTCCGTCGAAGGGGAGTCCTGCGGGGAGCGCGCGCGCGGCGGCGTCCACGGCGAAGCCCTTGGCGATCGCGCCGAGGTCGAAGTCGCAGAAGGGTTGTCCGTGGCTGAACCCGAGTTCGCGCAGCCGCGCGCCGACGCGCGGGTTAAAGGCGTTGCCGGACGCCGCCGCGAGGTCGAGCGCCGCCTGATAGCAGGGACGCACCTCTGTCGAGGCGTGAGCAAAGGCGTTTGTATCGCCCGCGCGAGCGAGGCGGCACAGTTCGGAATCGGGATCCCAGGCGGAGAGCAGCGCGTTCAGGCGCACGTAGGTCTGCTGCACCGATTCTCGGACGGCATCATGCGCCGACGCTTCTCCGCCGCGGAACGTGAGGCCAGCGACGGTGCCCATGACTGGCCATTCGACGCGGCGCGGCGTCGTCCTCGTGTTGGAGCGCGCGAGCAGAAGTGGCACGCCGACGGCGAGCGCGCCGATGGCAATGGTAACGATAAGGCGGCAAATACGCATGGCGGTTAGTATACCATAGCCGAGGTTTTTTTGGTATACTGTGTGCGCTAGGAGAAATCATCATCCATGATCAAAAAGTTAAAAGGCGCTTTTTCATTCTACAATGAAGGATGCTGGGCGGTTGATATCGGCGCGTTCGGGTTCTTCCGGCGCGTCGGCGTGAAGGTCGTTCGGTTCGTGTCGGCTACCGTATCGAGTTTCAGCGAACACCGTTGCGGCCTGCACGCGGCGGGGCTCACCTACTTTTCGATCCTCGGCTTCGTCCCGGTCATCTGCATGCTGATGGTCTGTGCCAAGGCGTGTGGCGTGGGCAACTTCGCGCGCGAGAAGATCAACGAGCATATCGATGCGTTCATCTCGCAGGTGGAGACGGCCCAGAAGAATGCCGCCTCCGCCGCCGCAGCCGCCCCGCGCGAGGAGGATGCCGCCGCGCAGGCCGTCGTGGACGACAAGGTAAAGCTGGAAAATTTCAAGGCTGAGGCATCAAAGGACCTTGCCCAGAAGGGACGCCAGTTCGCGAACGAGATGTTCGACCGCATCGACAAGGTTGACCTGTCTACGCTGGGCTGGATTGGCTTTGCCATGCTGATATGGACGGTGGTCTCCACACTGGGGCAGGTTGAGGTTGCCGTAAACGAGGTATGGCACGTCGACAAAGCTCGCCCCATTTGGCGTAAGTTCATAGTCTACCTTTCCATCGTCATTGCCTTGCCGACGTTTCTTTCTCTGGCGATGTCGCTTCCGATTCTTCGCCTGGCAAAGAAGGCGCTAGACGCGACGCTTGGTGCCTCGAGCTATACGCGATGGGTCGGGGATTCCCTCGTAACCCTCCTCACGTCGCGCCTTTTCGGCTTTTTCATCACGCTGATCTTCGCCTCGCTGGCATTCGCAGTGCTCCTGAAGATGATGCCTAACAGGCGCGTCAGTTTCCGAGCGTCGTTTCGTGCGGGCATCATTACGGCGCTGCTTGTCGGTGGCTGGATGAAGCTCTGCACGGCGTTCGGCGTTGGCATTTCCAGGTCCAGCGCCATGTACGGCTCCTTTGCGGCCGTACCGATCCTTCTAGCCTGGATTTACATGAGCTGGCAGCTGGTGCTGCTGGGGAGTTGCATGTCTTATGCGTTCGAAAGTGTACATCGCGGCAGCCTTGTTAGGGCTGACGGTTGAGGCGGCGCCCAGGTTCACGGATCCTGTATGGCGTCCTGATCTCGGGATATCTCTTCCGGGACTTGCCCGCTCGGAGGCTCGGCCCTTTACTCTTCCAAAGGCGGAAGGGTATCTCGTCACCTCCACGACCGGCGAGCGTAGGCTCGAGGATCGGTTTGACGTGTTCGACCTCTGGGTTTCCGCCACGCTGCGCGGCAGGTGGGTTGACTACGAGGGCAACCAGCTCCAGATCGCCCGTCTCTTCGCCCAGCCGCCCATGGACGCACCCGGCACAGTGAGTACGCGGCGCGCATTCTACGACGCGCTGAAGCGGCGGACCATAGACCCCAAGCGACTGGAACAGCGCAACGAGGCGGTGCAGGCCATCGCCCCGGTAGACGTGTTGTCGCCGGTGAAGCCGCGCCGTTCGCAGCGGCAGAACCTGATGGACATTGTGTATTATTCCTCTACGAACGACCATGCGCTCGTGTGCGCGTTCCGTCCGCGCACCCCCGAGCGGAACGAGACTCCTGACTGGTACCTCGCCTCCCTCATCGCGGCGCCGGGCGCCGACATGAACGAGGTGCAGTCTTGGTTTGACGAGGCTTTTCTCGACGAGATCTCCGTGCCGCCTGCGCGTTCGCGGACCGAGCCGGCCGCCGACAAGTTTCCGCCAGACGAGGCAGAAGAGGGTGAGCTGCTGTGGAGGGACGTTCGCGGCAACGTGGTGAACTACGACGACTGGCATTGCACGTCGGCCGAGGACGTCCTGATCGTGGACGACGTCGATCCAGTGGTCCGCAGCACCTTCATCTCGACGCTTACGAACGACCTGCCCCGTCTGCGCCGCGCATACGCGCGGTGCGTGCCGAGCGCGCTTTCGGCTACGAACCAGACCGCGGTCGTGCGCGTGTTCCGTAGCAAGGAGGAGTATCTCGCCTACGTTGGGGTGGAGCATAAATGGACCGCCGCGCTTTGGAGTCCGACGCGCCGCGAACTCGTGCTCTATCATCCCGACGGCGGCGCGGAGCAGCTGATCCACACCGTCTGGCACGAGGCGTTCCACCAGTATCTGGCCTACGCGGGCTCGATGATAGACAGTTCCCCGTGGTTCAACGAGGGCCATGCCAAGCTCTTCGAGTATTCGCATTTCGACCGGGAAGGCAAGATAGTGTTCGACCGCGACGTGCAGGCGGCTGCATACGTGCATGAATACGCCGCCGAACTGGCGCAGGACATCCCCGCCGTGCTGGAGATGAACTATTCGGAGTTCTACGACGGCACGCGGGAGGACATCGCCGCGAAGTACCGCGTCGCATGGTCGATGGCGTATTTCCTCGAGGTGGGCGCGCCGAAACTGCCATATCGCCCGTTTGAACGTCTGCGCGCGAAGTATGTCGAGGCGCTTGTGCGCACGCGCTCCATGCACGGGGCCACGTCTGCGGTGTTTGACGACGAGACGCGCGAGGCTTTCATCTCGGCATGGCTCGATTTCTGGAAGCGGCAATGAGCGGCTACGTCGGGCGCCTCGCGCCGAGTCCCACGGGGGCGCTGCACCTTGGCAACGCGCGCACGTTCATGATAGCATGGCTGCGCGCGCGTTCGTGCGGCGGGAAGGTCGTATTCCGCATGGAGGACCTCGACCACCCCCGCGACAAGCCCGGCGCTGCCGCCGCTGCCGTCGAGGACCTGCGTTGGCTCGGTTTCGACTGGGATGAGGAGCACGTGCAGTCCGAACGCCGAGCCGTGTACCGCAACGCCCTTGCCCGCCTTGACGCATACCCCTGCATTTGCAGCCGCAAGGACGTGACGAGCGCGCAGTCCGCACCTCACGCCGGCGAGCAATTGTTCTATCCCGGCACCTGCCGCGGGCGTTTCGCCTCATGGGACGAGGCGGCGGCGGCCTGTGCGCCGCGAATCCCGTGTTGGCGTCTCCGCGTGCCGGACGGAACGACCGTGCGCTTCAACGACGCCTTTGTTGGTCCATACGAGCAGGACGTCTCGCGCACGTTGGGCGACTTCCCTCTCGCGCGCGACCCAGACGGCGCTGGCTACACTCTGGCCGTCACGGTGGACGACCTGCTGATGGGCGTGACGGAGGTCGTGCGGGGCGACGACCTCCTGCCAGCTACGCCGCCTCAGATACTCGTAGCGCGCCAGCTGGGGCATGCTCCGCCCGCCTATTGTCATGTGCCGCTCGTCGTGGGGCCGGATGGCCGCCGTCTCGCAAAGCGCCATGGCGACACTCGCCTTGCGGCGTTCCGCGCGGCAGGCGTGTCCCCGGAGGACATCGTCGGCTGGCTCGCCTACACCTGCGGGTGGAATGCAAAAAAAACGCCGACCCGGCTGCAAAGCCTGGTCGGACGCTGCCCGTTGGAGACAATCCCGCACGAGGCGGTTGTCTGGAACGGATCCTTTACTTGACCGTAATTACGCTGTTGAGCGTGCCGTGGTCGTTCTGCACGAAATCCCTGTTCTCCGGATCGGCGCACCATGTGCCGTCGATCACGAATTTGTACTGGTACGTGCCGGGAGCCAGCTTGATGGCGACCGAGTAGACGCCGTTGCCTTTCTTTTCCAGCATCTTCTTGCCGGTAGGATCCCAGTTGTTGAACGTTCCCGCGAGGTAGACGGTCTTGCCCGGTTCGGCGTGTACGGTGAACGTGACCGACTTCTCGACGGGCTTGGCGGCCTTGGTGGTCGCCTTTTTGACCACTGTGCGGGTCTTTGGCGCCGTGACGGTTTTCACGGCAGTTTTGCTCTTGATCTTCATTTTTGTTTACTCTCCTGGTTTCTGAAGCTCGCTCATGCTTGAGTTCACCCCAAAAAGGAGCGAATAGTATATCTTTTTCGTGGCCTGCCGTCAAGGGGGTAAAATACGAAAATTTGCAAAAATGCGGCGATGTCATTGCGCTTCGCGGCGGGTTTTGATATGCTACCGGGAAATCCACCGGTACAAGCCGCATGGGGAAGTCGCTGCTCCCCGTGCCAATGTAACGGGAACGAAAGGAAAATGAAAGTGCATAAGATCGCAAAGATATCTTGTTGTAGTACGCTTGCTGTCGCGGCGGTGGCAATGTCCTGCGTTGCGGAAGCGGCTAAGCCGGGGCCAATATTCGCGAAATACCGCTTTGACGCGAAGTCGAACCTCTATCCTGCGGGCGGTACCGCGAAAGTGGAGGCGATTGTTGCGGACAAGCACGGTAAACTCACCACGAATGGCGTCGTCGACGTGTGGGTGGACGACGGCTGGACGAATGTCGTCTGGCGGCGCACCGTCGATCTCGCCAAGGAACCTCGCATCAAGATGGAGTTCACGCGCGATACGCCCGGCTCGCTGCGCATCTACATGAAGGGAAAGAACATCCCCGTGCGGGAGCGGATGGACCGGATGATCTTCGGAGTGGCGAACATAGAGCCGTTCACGCCGTGTCCGCCGGATTTCGAGTCGTACTGGCGCGGCGAGCTCGCGCGTCTCGAACGCGAGGTTCCGATCGCCGTGGGAAAAACGCCTGCGCCGAAACTCGACACGCCTGACCACACGGCGTACTATGTGAGTTTCGCGACTTTCAACGGCGGACGAATCTACGGACTGCTGCTCGTGCCGAAAGGGGAAGGCAAGTTTCCCGCCATGGTGAACGTACCAGGTGCGGGCCCTGGAACAAATACGATCTTTCCATCCAAGCAGCAATTGGTGCGCAAGGGCTGGATCACCCTGTTGATGAACGTCCACGGCATCCCGCTCACAGGCACGAACGCCGAATACCATGCCCGCTACAAGAAGTGGTTCGCCGACTACGTGACGAAGGCGGGCGAGCCGCGCTACCAGTACGTCGGCTACGCCGAGAGTCGCGAGGCGCCGTTCTACCACCGCACGATCCTCGGCATGACGCGCGCGATTGACTGGCTTGCGAAGGAGCCGTACGCCGATCCAGCGCGGTTTGTCTATTACGGATGCAGCCAGGGCGGTGGCTTCGGCCTCTATCTCACCGCGATGTGGGGACGCTTCGCGAAGTCGCTGATCCTCTGTCCCAACAAGTGCGACATGCTCGCGTACCGGGTCGGTCGCCAGCCGGGCAGCTCGCACATCATGAACCAGAAGCCCGAGAAGATAGCGGCGGCGGAAAAGAACGCGCCGTACCACGACAACTGCAACTTCGCGCGAATGATCCGCACGCCTGTCCGCATGGTGTACGGTACGGCGGACGACAACTGTCAGACCATCGGCGGCATCGCCGCGTTCAACTGCATCGCGTCCAAGGACAAGCAGCTGCGGCTTCTGTCGGGACATGGACACGGCTGGCTCACCGCAGGCTTCGAGGAATGGCTTTTCAATCTCCCTCAAAGGAACAAGTGATGACAATGAAAATGACTTGCAACAGACTGATTGCATCTACGGCGTTGGCGATGCTCGCGCCGGTCGTGGCACTGGCCGACGGGGCGTCCCAGCCGAAGGTCCTCATGGTGATGATGGACGGCGTGCGGGGCGACGTCGTGGAGAACGCGCCGATGCCGAACCTCCTCGCGCTGCGAGAAGGCCGGTGGCGTCCGGGCTACAAGGGATTCAGCACGCTCACCGCGCACACGCTCTACGATGCGCGTCCGTCGAGCGCGGCGAACCACTGCGCGATCGCCACCGGCGTGACGGCCGAGAAGTCGAAGATATTCAAGAACGGCGACACGCCCAACGGCAACTTTGGCGAATGGCCGAGCTGGCTCGCGCGGCTTGTCGAGGCGAAGCCCGGAACGAAGGCGCTCTACACCTATTCGTGGAAGGGCGACATCGCGCTTTCGCCGCACCCGAATGTGCAGAATCTCCGTCTCCCGTCGGTCTGCGACGTCAACTGGCCGACTGTTCCCGGCTCCTACGCGGAATACGCCTCGACCGTTCCGAAGATCATGGCGTCGGACGATGCGCCGGACGCGGTTATTTATTTCATCGACATCGCGGACCTCGGCGGACACCGTACGGGATTTTATCCCTACGGAAAAGAGTACCTCCACGACGCGCGGCTCGTTGACCGCATCATCGGCGACACGCTCGCCGCGATCGCGTCGCGTCCGCAGTTCGCGAACGAGGACTGGCTCATCCTGATCACGAGCGACCACGGCGGGTACGGCAAGTCCCACGGCATCTGGGGCGGACACGCGACGACGATTCCCGTGATCGTCGCCGGACGCCATGTGCCACAGGGTTGCATCACCGGAATGCCGTGCAACTTCGACCTCGCCACGCTCGCGCTCACGCACTTCGGCCTCGACGTGAAGAAGATGAACCTCGACAGTCGTCCGCTCGGCGCGCCGTCCGTTCCAACGACGCGCGGTCTCGCCGATGGTCTCGCGGCGTATCTGCCGTTCTCCGAGGCAAAACCGGCGAACGTCGTCACCGGCGGTATCGCCGCACAGGCGCACGGGAAGACCGTTTCCGGCGTTGATGGCGGATTGTTTGGGCGATGCCTGCGCGTGGCGGCGGATGAGAAGGGCGCGTGCGGGGTGTCGCTCGACGGATCCGAGAAGCTCGATTTCGAGAATGGCGCTGACTTCACCGTCGCGCTCTGGTTGCGTCTCGACGAGCCGCAGGCACCGCAGGCACCGATCTTCGCGAACAAGGACTGGACTACTGGCAAGAATCCAGGCATCGTCCTCGTCGGCGCGCGCAAAACGGATGCCGTGAAAAAACTTGGCGTCTGCTTCAACTGCGGACTTTCCAGCGACGAGAAGCGGATTGACATGGGCACGTTCGACATCGACTACGGCGAGTGGTGCTTCTACGCCGTCACGCGCCGCGCGGACGGTGTCCTGACCATTTACCAGGGAGGACAGGACGGGCATCTCTACTGGATAGCCGAGGACGCCTCCGCGTTGGCCCTCAAGACGGGACTCCCGTTCTGGATTGGACAGGACGGAACAGGCAAATGCAAAGTGTCGCTCAAGGGCGACGTGGACGACTTCGCGCTCTGGACGCGTTCCCTCTCGCGTGAGGAAGTGCGCCGCATCCACGATGCGGGCAGAAAAGGCCATGATCTCGGTTCGCTTGTCAAGGCAAGGTAGGCTTGCGTTCATTCTCCTTGCGGGGCTCGCCGCGACGGCGGCATCCGCGCGCGACGACCTGTTCTGGTTCAATCTTGCGGTCAACGCCGAGCCGTGGAAGAACGGCGCTCTCCTCCACTTCGACCAGGAAGTCGAGTTTGACAACTCGAAGCTGACGGACGAGGAGACGTATATGTCCGTGGGGTACAGGCTGTGTCCTTACGCCAGCGTCTACGCGGGACACCGCATCGTGCGCGATCGCTATTCGACGGTGAAGCTACTCACCGAACACCGCCCGACGATCGACGTTTACCTCAGCGCGCCGGAGTTCTGGACAATCAAGCTCGGCCACCGTTCGCGTTTCGAGTACCGCGACAAAAAGGACTGCCAGCCGTACATGAGATATCGCGAGCGCTTCCAGATAGGCACGAGCTGGGGCTTCTCCGCCTTGAAGTTCTCGCCATACGCGAACATCGAGCTGTTCTTCTCCGACAAGCCCGGCGGACATTCCTCCGAAGCCTTCGACTGCACGCGCTCGCAGGTGGGTTTTTCCTTCCACCCCGCGCCGAGCGTGCCGGAACTTTCATGCACGATGTACTTCATGGCGTTCCACTACGTGTCCAACGGAGCCCGCGAGTGGCGTCCCCTCAACATCTACGGCCTCAGCTTCTGCTACAACTTCTGAACCGCGATTTTGACGCCAAACTTTAACCCTTCAGGCAAAACGGAAAAACAGCAATGAACATGAGTAAACTGATGGCAATCGCGGCGGTAACGCGCCCCACCTTGCGGTCATGCGGGATGCGCTAGTCCCTTTCACCTATTCGGCAAAATGCAAATAGGTGAAAGAAAAATGGCCCTCTAAGAGTTTCACCTAAATGCGGAAATGCAAATAGGTGAAAAATCCCGTTGATGTTCTGACTGTGGTTTGATATGCTATTTCCACCCAAGTCAGAAAAGGACACGTGCATGTTTTTCGGCAGAGACAGCGAATTGGACAGACTGGCCTCTCTGTGGCGCAAGCGGGTTTCGTCGCTCGTCACATGCAGGGGGCGCCGCCGCGTCGGCAAGAGCGCGCTCGTGGAGGAGTTCGCGAAGCGCACTGGCGCGCGTTTTGTGAAGATCGAGGGGCGGCGTCCGGAGAAGGGGTGGACGAACGCGACTGAACTGGCTGCGTTTGCGGAGCAGCTTGCGGCGCAGACGGGCGCGGAGACGACAACGCCGTCAAATTGGCTCAATGCGTTCATCCGGCTTTCGGACAAGGTCGTGGACGGCGAGAAGACGGTCGTGCTTCTCGACGAAATCTCATGGCTGGGGTATTTCGACGATACCTTCGCCGCCACGCTGAAGATTGCGTGGGACAACTATTTCAAGAAGCACGACAGACTCGTGCTGGTGGTGTGCGGAAGCGTGTCGAGCTGGATACGGGACAACATCATCGACAGCGGCGCGTTCCTTGGACGGCGCTCGCTCGACATCGTCCTGAAGGAACTGCCTCTGAAGGAGTGCGTGAAGTTCTGGGGCGAATCCGCAAAAAGGATTGACGCAAGGGACGTCCTTGACGTCCTTTCCGTCACAGGCGGCATTCCGCGCTACCTGGAGGAGATCGATCCTGGACTCTCCGCTTCAGAGAACATCCGGCGGCTGTGCTACCTGCCGAACGCCATTCTGCGCGTCGATTTCGACGAGATGTTCAACGACGTGATTACGGAGCAGCCCGTGTTCGTCGGCAAGGTCCTCCGCATTCTTGTGGCCGGCCCGAAGAGCGTCACGGAAATTGCGTCAGCCCTCGGCACGGAGAAGAGCGGCCGCATCTCCAAGGCGCTTGAGACGCTTGCGGAGACGGGGCTCGTCTCGTCCGATGCCGGCCTGAATCCCGAAACGGGCGCGGAGGTCAGGACGCGGCGGTATCGTCTGAGGGACAACTACACGCGGTTCTACCTGAAGTTCGTCGAACCGGTCGGGCGCATGATCGACGACGGTTCCTATCGCTTCGTCTCGCTTTCGATGCTTGACGGATGGGATGTGGTCATGGGGCTGGCGTTCGAGAGCCTTGTCGTGAACAACTACGTCGATCTGCTGCCGCTCCTGCATCTCGGGGGGACGCTGATAACGTCTGCGGCCCCGTACCGCAAGTCCGCCGTGCGTGGCAGGGGCAAGGGCTGCCAGATCGACCTTCTCATCCAGTCGCAGGGGATGATCTGCGTCGTGGAGGTGAAGAGGCGCGACATCGACAAGTCGATAATAAGGGAAGTCGATGAAAAAGTGTCGTGCATATCCCGTCCGCCGGGCGTCTCGATACGTACTGCGCTCGTGTTCGACGGAACAATCGCGCCGACGGTGGAGGCAAACGGGTATTTCGATGCAATCATTCCATTTCGCCGCCTGCTTGGATTGTGAACGGACCGGCGGCGGCGATTTGCGAGCCGTTGACAGACGGCTCGCCCCACCTTGCGGTCATGAGGGACGCGTTACCCTGCCGCCACCAATATGTCAGGTCCGACCTGTTTTCGCGGCGATTTCTGGTTCGGGCGCGCGATACCTTTGCGGATTTCACCTATGGTCACAGCGGAAAGGTACAAAGACTCCTCGTCCACGGAAGCGAACCATTCAAGAACGTGCTTGTCAGGAACGGCTTTCATCCGCTCGCATACAACGCAAGTGTCGAGAAGATACATCACAGAACCACCGTCCTCCCGACATCGCGACTGCGCGAAATATCCAGTTCACCATCCTGTAACTTTGCGCTGGCAAGCAGGTCAAGGAAAGATTTCCTTTCATGGCGCGTCAGGCTTTGCTCGCATTCGCCTTGCCGATAAAGGATGAAATCGACGAATGCCGACAGTTCTGGTATGAACTGAGGTTTCACCATTGATACTTTTTTCTCTAGGACCGTGTACGGCATTTTCATCCTTTCGTCGCAGGGGCATCTTCCCTAACGGAAGGTGTGTATAGTATACCACATTCGTTCCCGTATGTTCAAGATGGAACAAAATTCATTCATTTGCCGGGGCGCATCTGCGTTTTTCACCCATATGTATTGGGATTCGGAAACAGCCATGTTTCAAGAACAACATTATCCTGCGGGCGCACCTTGAACATTCAGAATCGTGGTAGTTTGAGGATAGGCAAATGGGCGCGGGCGAGTAGATGCGCCTGTCGCGAAGCGATCAGGTTGGGTGAGCGCGAAGCGCGAACTGCGAAGCTGCCGCAAGGCCCCGCGCCCGCGCATCAAAGGCAAGTTGTTTCAAATAGTTGTTTCCAAACATCAGAGGGCTCGGCGGTGAATTACGCAGATGCTTTTGTCCGATGCGCCTCGCTAGGAATTGACGAATCACGGAAGGATGTGCTAACATATCACCATCTTCAATCAAGCGATCAACGACGTTGAATGGTAACTCGCAAATGACTCCAGGAGTGAGGCATGGAACGGCATTGGAAACGACGCCGCGCACATCTTGTTGTCGTACGCTTGCTGTTCTTCCGCGCACGACGGCAAGCGTACAACAGCAAGGGTTTCACATACCAAATCTTCAACAAGAGAAGGAAAGGCGAACAGTATGAAAACAAAGATGATTCGCGCAGCGATTGCGGCTATCTGTATCGCGGCGGCGTTGCCGTCGTGGGCGGCAGACGGCCGACTTGTCTCGCCGGTGTATTCGATGGGGTTGTTCGATCCATCCACGCCGACTTCTTCAACCCCCGTACGCCAGACTTCGCAACTCGCCTTCAAGGGCATCACTCTTGATGATCTAAAGGCAATGGTCGATGAGGGGTACTCCCTTTTTGGCTGCATGATCGGGAGTTATGTAAGTGCCAAGGGTTCTCTTGGCGGATTCTACAACCTCCAGTCTTATCCTCAGATCGGCCCGGTCGAAAAGATTGTCGGCGATTTCTCCGCGATCCCTCGTTCTGGAACGAGCGGTGCTGAACAGGCGGTCTGCGTGGAATTCACAAACGGCGAAGGCGGCGTATATGTGGTATCCACGAAGCGATTGTACAAGAACTCGCGGACGAGCGCCGGTTTTGCCTTTGTCACGTTGAACGCCAGCGGGGTTGCGACGTATGCTGGAGAACTGCGAAACGGGAAATTGCACGAAGTGGATCTCGCAACGTCTAATGCCGCTGCTGGCTACGGCGTGTGCGGTGTGCAGTGCGGCAAGTTCGTCCCCGCTGCCGCGCCCGAGGGGCGGCCTCATGGTCATCGTCAGGTAGGACGCAGCCTCTAAACTTACCGCCCGCAAGGGCAACAACAGGAAGGAAAACAACAACATGAGAAAACAAACATGGAGAGCAGCAGCCTCGGCGGCGGTAATCACGATAAGCGCAATCATCCCGCTGGCGGCTCTTGCCGACCTTCCGTCCGGCTACCGGCAGCTGGACTACGTTGATACGGACGGCTCGCAGTGGGTGAACACACTCTTCCGCCCGACCTGCACCAACGCGGTCGAGGTCAAGGCGAGCGTCGTAAATCCGAACTCAACGCAGTTCCTCTACTGCACGCGGCGCACGACGTCCAATCGCATGTATTCCCTCTGCATTACGGGCGGCAAAACGCGATTCGACTATCAGGCCAAAAACGCAGATACGAGTTATTCGCTGACAGGCGGTGTGCCGTATGTGTTTTTTGCAAGTCCTTCGGAAGACGCGGATCAGGAGGGCGTCGACGAGATGAGCAAAAAATGGACGCTGACCTGCACGGTCGACGGAAACAGCGCCGGACACGTTGCGGGCGCATACTTCACGACGGATACGAAAGCGTACTTCTGCCTTTTCGGTGCGTATGCGTCAGGCGGAAGCAGCTCGGCCGCCTCGCTTACAGATGACACAACCGTCAGCTATAAGGCCAAGTGCCGTTTCTACTACTTCAAGGTGTGGGACACGAAGGACAAGGGGAACCTGCTGTGCCACATCATACCCGCATACGGCGAAAGCGAGGCGGCTGTTGGACTTTACGACCTTGTTGCGGAACGGTTCCTACCCGTCCACGGCAATCCGTTCACCGGCGCGTATGCGCTGACGGCGGACGAGGACTGGTCCGACAGCGCGGCAATGCAGGACAATGGCATAACGGTCGATCTCAACGGGCAGAACTTGACGATGGCACCTGTGGTCAGGAATTCCGTCTCTGCATTTGCTGGCGAGGGTTATCAGGACCTCGCGTACATAAAGACGACCGGCAAGCAGGCGTTCCGCATCACGGGTTTTCGCTTGCCAGGTTCGGCAAAGGTCGAAATGAAACTGCGCATCCGCCCGAATAACACCTATCAGGCGCTTTTCATGTCGCGGAGCGGCTCCCTTGTAAACACATACACGAGCGTCATCTACAGTGGCAGCGGTTCCAAGGCCGGTTGTGCGCGTTTCGATTTCAACAACAGTACAACCGATGGGACGACCGCATTGTCCGCAGATGACGACCATGTGCTCGTATTCAACGGCAGCAAAACGTCTTGGACGGTGGACGGAATTGCGCAGTCGGCGCCGTCCGGGTCTAACGACTTCACCGGCGGCGGTGACCTCTGTATTCTGACGATGAGCACGAACGGCCTTTACTATGCCGCCTCATGTCGTCTTTACTACTACACGGTGACGACGAACGGTACGGCCATCCTCGACCTTCACCCCGTCAGGCGCATCTCCGACGGCGCGATCGGCCTCTATGACACGGTCGGCAATGGGTTTTACGAGAGTTTCGTTACAGCCACATTTCCCGACTATGCAACACCGAAGTTCACGAATTCAGGCGAGACGGCCTCTGCGCTGGTTGTCGGGGAGGAGGTCATGCCGGGCTACACGGTTGTCGATTGCATTACCGCCTCGACAGCCGCGCCGCACATCGACACGGGATACGTGCCTGCCGCGACCGACCGTCTGGAGATGAAGGCATCTCTCTCGCTGGTTTCAGGTTCGAAGGCGCTTTTCTGTTCGCGTGAAGGCAACTTGTTGAATACCTTCACAGCTGTCTATTCCGGCGGTATGCGCTTTGATTTCAACAATGTGGCATGGACGTCGGGTTTCACGCCAACGGCAAATGAGCCGTTCACTGTCGCGCTTGACGGCAATGCCGGAGCCTGCTACGTGAACGGAGGCCTTTGCGACATGGGCACTACGACGTTCAACAACGGCTTTACGCCCTCCGTTCCCTTGTTGCTGTTTGCCCTGTACGACAGAAGCGGCACAGGCTCGGCCACCACGCATTCAGCTGGTTCGATCTACTGGTTCAAGGCGACGGGGGCAGACGGGAAGCTGAAGGTCGACATGGTGCCCGTCGTGCGCAATTCGGACAACGCCGCCGGACTCTACGACCGTGTCCGTCGCGCGTTCTATCCGTCGTCAGTCACCACCGCGTTCACCGCAGGTACGCAGGTCGGCGACGGCAAGCTCTACGTCGATGTGGATGGCGCGTTCAATGGAACTGAAATTTCTGGGGACGTGACGCTCGTCAAGAAGGGCGAAGGGACCTTCGACGGCGGCGGGCTTTCGCTTGCCTCGACGCTGAGGCCGGAGGCCGGGACGATCGGCGGCGTGACGCTTTCAGACGGTGCGACGCTCGACCTTTCGGATCGCACGTCTGCGTTCAGTCTCGACGACAACGCGATTTCGTTCGCGAACGGCGCATGCATAACGGTCGCGCTCGGCTTGCGCGAAGTCCGTTCCGGCACGAAACTCATCTCGTGGACGACTGCGCCTGCGAATGTCGGCACGCTGTCCTTCCGGCATGGCGAGACAGGACGCAAGCTGCTTGTCAAAGACGACGGCGTCTATCTTATGCCGAAAGGGCTTCTCATTGTGATCCGCTGAAAAGGTATGGTTGATAAAACAACAACAAGGGCCGTACTTGTCACGGCGGGAGTCTTGGTATAATGTTCACCATGCAATGTTTTAGGAAAAACCAAGGGGTCGCACTGATGCTGGCCCTGTCGCTTTCTTCGCTGTTCGGCGAGATTGTCCCGCTCGCCCCGGCAGACGGTTCGACGTTCGAGACGCTTACCGACGAGCAGATTGCGGTGTTCGGCGGCGAGACGCGGACAAACCGCCTCAAGATAGCCACGAAGCTCAAGTCAGCCCCCAAGGAGGCTTGGCAGAGGCAACGGCCGCTCGTCCTCACGTGGAATGCGACGGAGGGCGAAAACGAGCCATGGCGCGTCCGGCTTTCGACGCGGCCCGACTTCTCCGATGGACGGGACCTCTGGTTCGACAGGCGGGCGCTCGCGCGTGGGCCGGTCGAGGACGGCAAGCCCGTGCTCTGGACGTGTCGCGTGCCGCTCGCCAACCTCGAGCTCGACAAGACGTACTACTGGCAGGTCTGGAGCGACGTGAAGTGCGGCGAGTTCCGGTGCGGCTTCACGTATCCGGACGGTTGCGCGTGCGGGAAGTCAAAACCGGGCAAGATATCCCCCGTCATGTCGTTCAGGACGTCCGAACGGCCGCCGCGCTGGATTGAGCTTGAAGGGCGTACGGACAACGTGCGCGACATCGGCGGGTGGCGGACGATGGACGGCGGAAGGGTGCGCATGGGGATGGTTTACCGTGGAACCGCGTTCAACGACAACAGCGTCGCCGGAATCAACCGGGGGCGCAACCGCCTGACGGTCGAAGACGTCAAATACCTGACGGAGGAGCTTGGCATCAAGACCGACCTCGACCTCCGCAGCCCGCGCGAGATCGCGGGCATGAAGGAGTCCCCGCTCGGGCCAAAGGTCAGGTTCGTGAGCGTGTCGTCCGAAACGTACCAGGGCCTGTTCACGGATGTCGGGAAGGCGGCCATGGCGAAGAACTTCCGCCTGTTCTGCGACAAGGCGAACTATCCGATCTACTTCCACTGCATCCACGGGGCGGACAGGACAGGGAGCCTTGCATACGTCCTGAACGGGGCTCTTGGCGTTGCGAAGGAGGATCTGGAGCGCGAATGGGAGGCGAGGACGTATCCGAAACTTTCGGGCGTGCGCAATCCGTGGGGCGAGCGTGCCTGCGCGCATTACGACCGTGGCTTCGCGCAATACGGAAAGCCCGGCGACCTGCTCGCGGAACGCATCAGGCTCTATCTCCTCGACTGTGGAATCACGCAATCCGAGATCGACGCCTTCAAGTCGATCATGCATGAGCGCCAGTAGAAGATTTCCGGGACGGCTCGCCCCACCGTTCCACTGCCGAGATGGCGGTGAGGTCGTAGATTGTTTTTTGACGTGAGACATGAGACGTGAGACGAGACGCCGGGGAATTGACGAATCACGGAAGGATGTGCTATCATACCAACGTCTTCCATGGGAAGACTAACGGCTTTGAACGGCAATTCGCAAAAGAAAGCAAAAAAGTATGAGAAAACTGATAGCAGCCGCGGCGTTTGCGGCAAGCGTGGTGGTGCCTTTGGCTTCGCGGGCGGCAGGATTCTCCATCTGCGCTGTGGGCGATTCGATCACGCAGGGCAGTTCCAGCACCGTGGCGCACCGCGTGGCGCTTGAAAGCGTCCTGAACGCGAACAACTGGAGCGTGGAATGGAAGGGCACGCAGGCCAATTCCTCTTGGGGCTCGAGCCAGCCATGCGAAGGCTACTCCGGCAACAATGCCGAACAGGTCGCCGCAAAATACGTTTCCAATGCCGCGTCGGTCGTGGCCGACGTCCTGCTGCTCCATGCCGGGCACAACTACAACGTCGATCCTGACACCTCCTATCCGGCGTACATGCCCGAGGCGGACATCGTGGCCGCCGCGACGAACGCGCACGCGCAGATCATCGCGGCGGCGCGGGCGCAGAACCCGAACGTGATCGTCCTCTACGCGCAGGTCATCACGAGCGGCAAGCTGCCGAAGTACTCCTACATCCCTGCGCTCAATTCGGGCATCGCCGCCCTCGCCGCCGAACTGAACACGGCGGCGTCGCCCGTCGTGGCCGTCGATATGGCGGATGGGTGGGAATGGGAGACAGACTGCGTCGCCGACATGGTGCATCCGAACGCCACCGGCGCGAACAAGATGGCGGCCAAGTGGTTCGCAGTGCTTCAGGAACAGGTCAATGCGGGGAGGCTGTCGGTGCAGCCCATCTCCGTTTCCGTGACAAGGGACCTCACGCTGAAAGGCAACGAGGATTGGCGCGGGAGCGATGTCACGATCGCACCGAATGCGACTGTCAACCTCAATGGACACACGCTACGCGTCAACGGGCTCACCGGCGGCGGCGCGGTGATGTCCGCACGGGAAGCGCTCCTGCCTCCCGGCTACGAACTCCTCTCGTATGTCATGACGCCCACGAACAACCTGACGGTCAAGGGGTATGTCAACACCGGATACAGGCCGAAGGGAACCGACCGCATTGAGACAAGGTTCTGCACCGCATACGTGGGCACAACAAGCACAACCATCCAGTGGGTGTTTTCAGCGCGCAAGACCACGAACCAGAACCAATTCGACTGCGAACTCAACCCGTCGAACCTCGCGTTCCCCTACAATACCGCGACGGTTACGTATGGAGCGGCGTCTGCGGGCGATGTGTTCGAAGTGGTGATGGACGGCGGGAAGGGCGTGCTGCAGGTTATGTGCAAGGACTCGGTCAGTACATACGCCCTCGCCTCGAACAACTTCACGGCGGGCAACGACCTGCATCTCTTCTGCACGGCGAACGACAACACCGCTCGCAATGCGCAGGGGCTTACGCTGTACTACTTCCGCGTGTTCGACTCGTCGGGCGAACTCAAGGTCAACATGCTTCCTGTGTTGAATCCGTCCGGCGTCGCCGGGTTGTACGACACGGCTCGCCGCACGTTCTATCCGCTTGCGAAAGGCGCGTTCACGCCGGGTGCCGTCATCTCGCACGACGTCCTTTCATACGTGCAGACGCCAGCAGCCAATGCCGGCACGCACGTCGACACCAAATACAGGCCGTCGCCGACCGACCGTGTCGAGACGCGGATCATGTTCGGGGACATGACTGCGAACCAGGGGATATTCAGCGCGCGCTATACCTACAACAACAGTCCGTTCAACTGCATGTTGCGTACCTCCTCGAAAGTCTCGTTCGACCACTACAAGTCCGGGTCGGCGTATGCCTACCACACCATCGGGAATGTCCAGACCGTCTATTCCGCAAACAAGATATACGACCTCGTCATGGACGGCAGGACGTGCGAAATCGCCGTCAACGGCGTCACGTCCGAGACGCGCATCGGCAACGACCTGGAGACGACCTACACGAACTTCGTGCTGTTTGCGGCGGCGAACGCAGTGGACAAGACCGTGTCGAACTTCGCAAAGAATATGCGGATGTACTCTTTCCGCGTGACGGACACGAACGGCCACGAGCGGTTGAACCTCGTGCCGGCGCGGATGTGCAACGGGGGATTCGTCGGATTCTACGACACCGTCCACAACCGCTTCCTCCGCGCCGCCATTGGCGCAACGGCGGACAGCGCCGCCTCTGCAACCGATCTTACGCAGCCGGACGGCAGGTGCTGGTCGTCCATCCCCGGAGACAACAGCACGGTTGTGGCGAACCTCTTTAGCAACAACTTCACGTACATGACCGATTCAACTCACCGTTTCTACCTCGCCGAGCGGATGTTTCTGCCTGCCTCCTTCGACTACGACTTCGGCGAGGGAAACGCCCAGGCGGTGAACATGTACAAGATTCACGGCGGCTATGTCGGGCGTACTCCGACGACATGGGCGTTCTACGGCTCCAACACGGACGCGGCGTTCGGCGCGGACGACGAATCGGACTGGACGATTCTCGACTTCGTCTCCGGCGAGTCGAGCTGGGGAACGTCCAAGTCTGGTGTAACGGCCGTGCCGAACGCAAAGGTGTTCGTGAACGATACCGCTTACCGCTATTACCGTCTGAAGGTATACGAGGGGGACACACGGTACTTCGACATGACGCAGCTCGAATACATGCGCGTAACCCTCGGCACGGATCCGCTCGCAGCTGGCGGTACAGTCACCTTGGTACGCGACCTCACTCAGCCCGGCGGGACGTGCGCAATGCCGACGCCGGACACAACTTCCGCTGGAACCGTCGCCAACCTCTTCAACGATAACTTCATCTACCAGACCGACGCAACACATCGCCTTCTGCTCGACACCAACTACCATCCGTTTCCGCTTCGGGTCGATTACGACTTCGGTGACGGGAGCGCGAAGGCGGTGAACATGTACCGCATCTATGCGGCGTACCATTTGCGCGCGCCGAAGGCTTGGGTGTTTTATGGGTCAAATGATCCGTCGGCATACAACTCGACAACGGACGACAACTGGGTTGAACTCGACGCGCGGGAAGCGCAGGAAGACTGGAATCTGGGTTCGGGAACCGTCCCGGCCCAGTCCTGTACGAAAGTCTTCCACAATGATACGGCGTACCGGTTCTACCGCATGAAGATCACGGAAAAGAAATACGAAAACCAGTCGTATTTCGACCTCGTGCAGCTGGAGTACTTCCGGGTTGAACCGACGGTTACGTCTGGCGAGTTGCGACTTGATGTCGCGGAAGGCTCGACGACGAACGCCGCCGTCGCGTTTGGCGGCGACATGAAGGTGGTGAAGGAGGGTGGCGGCTCGTTTACGACAGAGAAGGCGGACCTGTTCTATACGGGTGGGACGGAAGTCAATGCGGGCACATTTACCGTCGCCGCGCCGCTTTCGACGGTGTTGACGATGGCGAACGGCACAACGCTTGGCTTCGCACCTGTGTCCGGAGGAAACGCGCCGCTGCTGGCGTTGGGGTCTGGCTCGTCGATTCCGTCGCCGCTCAACGTTTCGGTGTTCGGCAACGTCCGTCCGCCGCAGGATGGATTTTTGGGGTCTTGGGTGGAATCCGAAACGCGGGTAGCCTGAACGCCGTTTGATCGCATTTTCAGCGGTTCGACGTGTAGACAACCCATTCACAAGCCTATTC
>CADCOC010000016.1 GCA_902802945.1 uncultured bacterium
AGGCCGATGTTCGGGCCTTCAGGCGTCTCGATCGGGCAGATGCGGCCGTAGTGCGAGGGATGCACGTCGCGCACCTCGAAGCCCGCGCGGTCGCGGGAGAGGCCGCCGGGGCCGAGGGCCGAGAGACGGCGCTTGTGCGCGAGGCCCGAGAGCGGGTTCGTCTGGTCCATGAACTGCGAGAGCTGCGACCGGCTGAAGAAGTCCTGCACGTGCGCGGAGAACGTCTTCGAGTTGACGAGGCGCTGCGGGGTGAGCGGCCCCTGGTTCGACGAGTCGTGAAGCGTCATGCGCTCGCGGATCAGGCGCTCGGTGCGCGCAAGACCCACGCGGCACTGGTTCTCGAGCAGCTCGCCCGTGGTGCGCACGCGGCGGTTGCCGAGGTGGTCGATGTCGTCCACCTGGTCCTTGCCCATGAAGATGCGCAGGAGGAGGCGGATCGCCTCGATCACTTCCATGCTGTTGTTGGAGAGCGTGCGGAGCTCCTCCGGGATCTGCCCGGTGAGGTTGAGCTTCTTGTTGATCTTGTGGCGGCCCACGTAGCCGAGATCGTAGTGGGCGAGCTCGAAGAAGAGCTTGTGCATCATCTGCTTCGCGTTCTGGGCCGTGGGCGGGTCGCCGGGGCGCATGCGCTTGTAGATGTCCTTGAGGGCGTCCTCCTCGTTGTGGATGCCGATCTTCGCGTCCTCGCGGAGGGTCTTGATGAGCGTGCCGTTGTCCACGGCCACGTCCACGACCTCAACCGAGCGGATGCCTGCGGCGGCGAGCTGCTCCATCATCGCGGGCGTGCAGGGGTCGTAGCGGCGGGCAATCACGGCCTGGGAGTCCGTGTCCACCTTGTCTTCCTTCATCACGAGGCTGCGCAGCTCGTCGTCGGTCCACTTGCGGCCGGTCTCGAGCGTCTTGAAGTCGTAGAAGAGGCGGAGGATCTGCTCGTCCGAACCGTACCCGAGCGCACGGAGGAGCGTCGTCGCGAAGAACTTCCGGCGGCGACGGCGCTGGTCCATGAAGCACCACATGACGTCGTTCGTGTCGAACATGATCTCGATCCAGCTGCCGCGGTCGGGGATGATTCTGACCGAGAGAAGCGACTGGCCGTTCGCATGGACCTGACGCTCGGTAGAGATGCCAGGGCTGCGGTGCAGCTGGCTCACGATCACGCGCTCGGCGCCGTGGATAACGAACGCGCCGTCCTCAGTCATCACGGGAATCTCGCCGAGGAACACCTTCTCCTCGCGCACGTCCTCGCCATCCTTGAGACGGAAGTTGGCGTACAGCGGCTTGGAATACGTCTCGCCCTCGTACATCGCCTCCTGACATGTCCACTTCGGCTCCTCGAACTCGTAGCTCAGGAAGTCAAGGACGTACCGGCCGTCGTACGACTCGATCGGGAAAATTTCGTGGAATATCGCCTGGAGGCCCTTCTCCTTGCGCTGTGCGGGCGGCACGTCCTCCTGGAGGAAGTCGTTGTACGACTTCGTCTGTATCTCAATCAGGTCCGGCGGGTCGTACACGTTCTGCAGACGGCCGAATACCTTGCGTTCAGCTTTCATTGGCTTACCTTTCAGTTGCTCACTGACTTTGTTGAAAATTCGTTGTTTCCACCGCGAATGAAGTGTGGTAAGCGACCACTTTGTTAACTGTTTCGGCGGTGAAGCTTTATAGTTTAGCAAAAATTACGCCGCTGGACAAGGGGGTAAAATTAAATTTTTGGTTCGTCTCTCGCTTTTAGTTCCGCAAGTGACACTCGTCTCTCGCTCGAGTAAATCAATGCTTGCCGAGCCTGACGCTCGCAAGGCTGGCGGGGCCAAGCGTCAACTCGTAGAACCCACCCACAACCTTGCCCGTACCGGGCCTGCGGACGAAGCGGCACCCGGACTCAAGTCCGTTCGGGACGAGCGTCTCCGCCGCGACGATTCTGCCGCGTCCGTCGGTCGGAATGCAGAACGTGCAGGGCTTCTCGGTCGAGAAGTTGTAGAACGTCACGTAGCGCGAGCCGTCCGGCGCATCCGTGGCGAACGCGTTCTCGGGCAGGTCGGGAATCACGGACGGCACGCCGCCGACGTGCCCCTTCCAGAGTCGCATGGCCTCGCCGATCGACGTGAGATGGCTCTCGAAGGGGCTCACCGTGATCGCCTGCTCGTTGATCGGCTGGAAGTAGCAGACGTACTTGAGTCCCCACGCCTCCCAGTTGCGCATCATCTGGGTGAGCATCTTCGCGGCGTAGAGGCCCTCGACGATCGCCTCCTTGCGGTACCACATGTACCAGATGTTCCATTCGTCGTAGGAGATGCCGACGTTCCAGGGAAGGCGCGAACGGAAGTTCGTCAGCGCCGCCTCGGCACGTTCCGCGCCCTTCGACACGAAGTCGAACAGCTTCGCCGTGCTCTCGGGCGTCGTGTAGTCGAACAGGCAGCCGTCCCATGCGTCGTAGCGGTGGTAGGAGATCACGGGCGCGACGGCGTTGAGCGCCAGTGCGCTGTTCTTGATCCAGTCTTCACCGCCGCCCGGGTACGGACCCGACGCCGTGATCGCGAGCGTGGGATCGACCTTGAGCATCGCCTCGGCATGCGGACGCACCATGTCCGTATAGCCCTGCGCGCCCTTGGGACCCTCCATGTGCCCGTAGCCCATCTCGTTGCCGAGCGACCACAGCTTCACGCGGCCCTTGCACGCCTTCACCCAGTCGGCGGAGTCCTGCGGACTCTCCCACGCCGCGTTGAGCGTGAAGAACGGCCGCGCGCCGATCCGCTCGCAGAGCGCGAGGATGTCCTCCATGCCGATGTCGTTCTGGTCGTAGCCGAGGCCATGCGGCTGGGACTCGATCTCCGTGTAGCTCTGGAGCGGCGCGCGCTCGTCGGGATCGGGGATGAGCCCGTCGCGCCAGCGGTACTCGCCCGCGAAGTTGCCGCCCGGCCAGCGGACGATGGACGTGCCGATTTCGCGCAGGTGTTCGATCACGTCCGCGCGCATCCCGCGGAAGTTGTCCGCCGGCATCACCGACACCGCACCGACGACGGCGTACTTCCTCCCTTTCACGCCGATGGAAATCTCCGCCGTGACGTCCTTCTCCACCGTGAAGTCGAACGCGATGCGCTTCCAGTCGCCCCGCCCCTTCGTGTTCACCGTGAATGCGCGTTCCGCAAGAACCTTCTTGCCCGACTTGACGCGCAGCACGATGGGCGTATCGACGGGTTGGAGCGTACCCACCACCGCCCTGAAGTTGTGTGCGACGCCGCCGCGGAGTCCGATGCCGCCCTGGCGGATTCCCGCCTCGCCGTTTTCGTCGAGGCATCCGATCACCTGCGATCCGCGCTCGTTCCCGCGCGGCATCCGGCTGCGTGCCGCGTGGCGCGTCACGCTCAGGCCCTGGGCCTGATGGTAGAACGCCTTGGAGCCGTATGGTTCCCACAGCATCGCGACACCAGCGCGCGAGGGCTTCCCGGCGAACTTGCGGTTCCGGACGAGCTGCGCGGAGAGGCCGCCCTGGAGCGCCGAGCGCGTATGCTCAATGTTCTGTCCGAAGATGAAGGCGGGAATCGGCTTCAAGGCGCGGTCCGTCGAAACCGACACCTTCGCGGGCAGCGCGTCCGGCCCGGCCTTGACGTTCGCGGCGAGCTGCTCGTCCGTGAGCGCGCCCTTCCACACGCGCACCTCGTCGTAGTCTGCGCCCGCGTCGCCGTCGCATGCGTACTGCGAGCCGCCGAGGAGGAATCGCGGGTTGACAAGGGACGCCAGCGTCCAGCCGCTGTACACCTGCCGGTGCTCGCGCTCGATCTTGCCAGTCTTCGCGTTGCGGCGCATCGCGCGCATTGTCGTGGAACCGTTTCCGTTGTTCACGAGCGTCACGGAGATGTGGCACGGCGTCCCGACCGTGTACGGACACAACATCTTGAAAGCGGAACGCTTCGTTCCGCTACAGCACATCTCGATGCTGTCTGTATCGGGCTTCGCGGATTCGCTCCACGCCATCGTGAAGTAGTTCTTGTTGTCCGAGCCGTAGTCGAAGATTCGTGCCCAGAAATGGACGGACCGGAGCGTCGCCCACATCTCGATCGTGACGTCGGAGCCGTCCGCCGGCAGGATGTTCCTTCCAAGGTCGAGATGCCCCGCTTCGTGCGCACCGCCGGGCAGAAGAAGTGCCGTCGCGGAAAGGTTCGCCTTGCCGACGCTCGTCGCCTCCACGCCCGTCACGGAATCTTTCACGTTCCCGGTGAAACTCCATCTGTGTGCAAGCGCCTCAGGCGTTGCTCTCTCCACTGCGCCAAACGACGCGAACGTCGCAAGCGCGGCACACGCCATGCCCATTCCCTTCAGCAGATCCATTTTTGCCATATTGATTTTCTCCTTCAATTTTCTTTATGAGGCGTTCATTCGCCGCGTGCGCACATCGCTTAGCGGAAGATGATCGTCGTCGATTCCGAGGGACTTTGCGTGACGAGCGCATAGTTGCGCGCGACGACGTTACCCGACGAATCGTAGGCGATGAACGACACGCAGTTCGGCTCGCCCTGCGCCGCCGTGAAGGCCGCGGACGGTATCGCCGTGCTGAACACGCGGCTGCCGTCAAGTGCCTGCTTCTGAACCACGCGAATGCCGTTCACGAAACACGAGACCGTCGCCGCAGTCGATCCGCCAACGGTAAAGCGCACACGCAACCGCCGCCCCTTTGGCAGCGTACCACTCAGATTCTCAAATGCCACAGGCAGCGTCGTCGCGTCGGCCGTGTACGGGTGATTGGATGTGTTTTGCTTCACGCTCGCCATGAGCGTAGGCACGTCCGCGAACTGCTGGTCGAGCCAGGCGAGGCGCTGTGTGAGATAGCTCTTGAGGCGGGCGACGTCCTTCCCGAACGCGCTGGAGTTGTAGACGTTCCAGCCGTTGTTCTTGTCGTCCCACTTCGCGGAGTTGGCGAGACACGCCTCGTAGATGAAGTTGGTGTACTGGTCGATGAGGCCGCCGTCCGCCATGCAGGCGGCGAAGCGGTCGCGCACCTGCCTGTAGCGCGTGTGGAGGCGCGTGCAGAACTCGGGGCTGTCCGCCCAGTCCTTGAAGAAGGAGTACGCCGTCTTGCCGTCCGCCTCCTGGCACTTCCAGCCCGTCCCGTTACTGGAGACGCGCAGGCTCCCAACGCCCCAGTCGAAGTCCCACACAGGGCCGAACACGAGCTTCTGGCCCTGCTCCTTGTAGGCGTAGCGGCTCTTCTTCACCGCGTCGTTGTTGCCGAACATCTCCATCACGAGCCAGTAGTTCACCATCGACTCGTAGTCGCAGTAGTCGCCGATCCACTTGTCCTCGCCCGCGTTGTAGCCGTCCCACGACGTGCAGGCGTCCCAGTACTTCTTCAGGTAGTCCTGGCAGTAGTTGAACATGTCGGTGTTGGTGTAGAGGTACTCCGGCGACTTCATCATCGTCCTGACGCCGAGCACGCCGGACGACGTGGTGAACTTCGACACCTCGTCGTACTCCTCCGAGAACTCGAAGAGGTAGCCGCCCGAGATGTCGTTCGTGAACTTCTTGAGTAGCACGGACGGCTGGCCGGTGAGCGTGACGTTGTTCGTCTTGTCGAGATACGAGAAGGTGTCCGTCTTCACCCACGTGAAGTCCTGCTCGAGCTGCGTGGCGAGTTCGTCCTCCTGATCGCCCGTGAGGATGTGTCCTGCCGTCTTTTGAGCCTTTACAAACGCCTCCGCGATGTCGCCCGCGTCACCTTCCCAGTCGTGCACGTTCACGCGTTCCTTCGCCACGCGGATCTGCTCGCCGAACTGGTACGTGCCCTGCCAGTCTCCGTTGAGGACGCACTCGACCCACGTCGACTTCATGCCGAGCGAGCCGATGTCGTTCGCGAAGTCGGCTGCGAGCTTGTTGCGCATCATGGACTGGTCGTTGTAGTTCGCAAGCAGCACCCAGTGCTTCGACTTCGGGATGCCGAACATCTCGGTCTTCTTGTCGAGCTTGAGCTTCCACGGCTTCTTGGGGTAACTACTCGTGGAGTTGCCGCGCACGTTGATCGTCATCTTGCCGTCGTAGAGCGACTTCCACTCGTCGTTGCCCTGAACCAGGACCCACCCGTCGTGCTTCTCCTTGTTCTTGCTCGGCGTCTGCCCGTCGTCCGTCGTCATGTAGAAGACGGGCAGCTTCGAGAAGAAGAACTCCTTCTCGAGGAGCGTCGTGCCGCTCCCGTCACGCGCTGTGAACTTGAACCAGTGCTCGTAGTCCGCCGTCGTGGGCGTGAAGGACGCCGCGCTGCCGACCGCCGCCGTCTCGTACGCCTTCGCAGGCGAACCGCGCCGCCACGTGAACGTGTAGTCCGGCGTCAAGCCGAGGAACGTGCCGATTTCCGCCGCGAGCGGACGCCCTGCGCGCGGACGCGTCGTATCGAGCGCGATGGACGTCTCAAGGCTGCCGCCCATGAGCGACGCCGCGCCGTTCGCGTCAAATCCGACGGTGAGGTTGTTGACCGTGCCGCTCTCGGTTCCGTTCGCAAGCGACGCCGCGCCGTCGACGATCGCGATGTCGCCCGCCGCACCGGGGACAGTCCCCGCCGCCACGCCGTTGGTCGTCCAGTTCGCGGGATCGCTCCAGTCGCCTTCCGCGCCGCCCGCCCAGTGGAACACGCGCATCGCCTCGCCGTCGTCCTCCCTGCCGCCGAAGTCGGAGAAGCGTCCGGTGCCCGTGAACGAGATCGACGCGACGCCGCCCTGCACCCGCGGCGCAGACGTGCGGAACCACGACGTGCCGGAATCGTCGGCAAGCCGCACATAATCACCACCGCCGTTCTTGACGAGATAGCTCACGAGGCGGATGCCGTCAACGGTGCGCAGCTCGATGCGCCCGTCAACCCACGCGCCGTCCACCGGGGCTACGCCCTCGCCGGACATCTTCACCCACCCGTTCGTGGTGAAACCGTAGTACACCGCCGCGCCGTCCTCCTCCTTCGCAGGGGCGAGGCCCGCCGCGCCGTCGAAATCCGGGAACGAGAACGGCCCAAGCGATTCGGCACACAACCCGAAGTCGATGCGCTCGATGTCGCGTCCGGCAGGCGCATTCGGCTCAAACGCCAGGGCCTCCCCAATGCCGGCGTTGATGGCGATGCCGTTGCGCACGCCGTCGTGCACGTTCGTCGCGATGTCTGGGATGGGCGAATGCCACGTGCCGCCGGTCGCACCAGTATCGGAAAGCTGCTGCCCCTGCGTGTACCCATTAAAGGACACGTTGAACCAGTCGATTTCATCCCCCAATACGCAGGCGGTGAAACCCACAGACACGCCAATGGCCAATGCCCGCAGTGTTTTGTTGTTGATTTGATTCGACATGCGATTCTCCCTTCTTTTTCAAAATCATTTCGTATTGCACCGGACGACATCCGCCAGACGTGCGGCGGGCGTGACGACAAGATTCTTCAGCTCTCCGTTCTCCACGCGGCCCTCCACGGTGGTGTTCTTCGGCGCGTGAAGCTTGAAGTCGCAGTTCCAGTCCTTTGGCCACGCGGGCAGGAGGAATATCTTGTCGCCCTCGTACTGCAGAAGCATAGACTGGAGGATGTTCTGGATGTTGCCGCCGGCGCACTGGTCGGGACGCCAGTCGAAGTTCGGTCCCCAGTACGCAGGCCAGCGGAATCCTCTTGCGGAATTGTGGAGAACGCGGTTCGCCAGATGCTCCGCCGCTTCGTCCGCCATGCCGAGGTACGCCGCAAAGAGCTCTTCCTGCTTCCAACCCTGATAATGTCTGTCCGTACGCGCGTTGTAGGCGGCACGGCCCAGTGCGGCGTTCGGCTTTTCGAAGGAGCAGAGCCTGAACGGGAACACGCAGTACAACTCGGGATGCTCCACGTTGCTCTTCTTTGCACACCTTTCCGCCGGTGCGTACGCCACCACCGATTCGGTAGGGCGGCCAGCCCTCTGGCCGCCGAGCGTGCGCGTGGGCAGATCGGGAATGCGGGCGCGGATCTTCGCGAACAGCTCGCGGTCCGCATCCGGCAACACGTCCTTCGGCAGCGCGAGAAGACGCTCCGTCACGCGTGTGAGCCCGGCGACTTCGGGCATGGGATTCGTGCAGTCCCACCATGTCTCCAAGGCCTGCGCGGGGTTCATGTTGTAGCGGCCCTTCGCGTCGAGCTTGTAGTGCTCGTCGAAGAAGCGCACGTACTCGCGGATCGCGGGAAGCGCCTTCTGCGTGAACCAGGCGTCGTCCTGCGTGTAGGCGTGGTAGTCAAGCAACATCAGCGACACCTCGAGCTGGCCCACCCATTCGTACTTGTGCCAGCCGCCGTCCTGAAGTTTGTCGGGGCGGTCCTTCCACTCATATTTCACACCATAGACGTACGGGAAGTGGTCGCCCCACGGCATGATGCATTCGGGAATGTACGCGCCGCCGTGTCCGAGATACTTGCGCGTGCGCTTCACGTTGAAGTCAAGAAGCCCCACATGCATGCGGAAGAGCGGCTGGAACATCTCGCAGTCGCCGGCGGCGAACATCGGGTAGTACGGAAGGCGCGTGTTCTGCCACCAGTAGCCGTGTCCCCAGCGGCGGTAGTCGGGATCGCCGTTCTCGGAGGTGGTGAAGATCGAGCCGTTGAAGCGGATGGGGTAAACGCCCTTCCCGGCGCAAGCGGTCGTGTACCGCTGCGCGGCCCACGCGCGCGTCACGGCGGCGCATGTCGTCGGCGCGGCGATAGACGCGTCGGCAAGATCAGCCGTATGGAACTTTCCGTCAAGGTACATCTTCACCTTGCCGTCGGGGGATACGCGCACCGCCACGGACACATCGCGCCCGGCCGGCACCGTCGACGGATGGTAGACGGCCTTTTGGGCGACGAGCAGACGAAGCCGGCCGCCGAGGATGTCCACGAGCGACCCGTCGGTGCCGCCCGGCGTGATGTTGTCGATGATGCGTTGGTTGCTGCGCACGTCCTTTGCGTTGAACGTCGCGACGAGGACGAGCCCGTCCTTGTCGATGCGCGAGGCGGGGTCCACCGTGAGCGCACCCGTGAACTTCGTTCCGCCTTTGCTGTCGCGCCCGTGCGAGACGGGCAACTTGGCGTTGTAGGGGAAGGCGAAACGGGCGCGAGGCGACCGCCCTGCCGCAGGCGTGACCGCGATGTGGCTGCGGTTCCAGAATGCGCGCCAGGCCGCTTCGTGCGCGGCACGCTTCGCCGCCTCGGCGTCGAGCGCACAGCCGTAGCGGTCGAGCAGCTCGTTCGTGCGGCGCAGCCATTCCGCCTCGTCCTTGCACGGATGATAGCACGTGATTGCGGTGAGGAAGAGCGTTCGTGTGGATGTGCCGGGTGACAACAAGCGTACAACAGCAAGATTGTTGCCATCTTGCCGTGGAACCTTGCGGTCGCCATCTTGTTGTTGTACGCTTGCTGTTTTCACCACCACCACCTTCCTCGTCACGCCGCCGAAGACGCGGTTGGAAAGCATATCCTCCCGCCCCAAATCGCCAGTCGCCTGAAAGCGGTCGTACACCTTCATCATTTCCGCCACGGTCGCGTTGCGGTTCACATGACACCATCCGCCCGGCACGAGCCTGTCTGCCGAGACGGTGTACCGCAGCGGCTTGCCGTCCACCAGAATCCTATCGCACTGGTTGCCGAGTTCCTTCCAACTGCACCCGAACTCCTTGGCGCCTCCCGGATAGAGCCGCCAATTCACCACCTTCGCCTCGGCCTTCGGCGTACCCTTCACGTCGCACACGGCAAACGGTTCGTCGCCATGCTGCACGCGGTAGTGTACCGACACCTCGCGTCCCCCGCTGCGCCAAGAGGCGTTGAACTCGCCGTGTGCGAGCGACAACTCCTGACGGTACGTCCCCGCGTCAACCTTCATGGAGGTGACGTAGTCGATCGCGCCCACCTTGACGTGGCGGGCGGCCTCGTTCCATGTGTCGGAACGCTGCAGCACGGTGTGCAGCGTGCCGTCCGAAGAAAACCACGCAAGCGCGCCCAGCTCGCCGTTGCCAAGGATCATCGCGCCGCGGTCGTTCTCTGCGGGAGTTTCAAACACAATCGGCGCAGGAGCGGCCGAAGCGCGGGAAGATTCCGCCGTGCAGGCGGCACCTCCAGACAGCACCGCCACACTTACGGCGGTCGAACAAATCAAATGTGCCTTCAACATCTTATATTCTCCAGATTTCATCTTTCGTCAAACTCCTTCTCACACGATGCGGTCGCCCCAGACGGGCATTGCGGCCTTGTAGCCAGCTTCGCGGAGCGAACGCACGATCTTCAGCGGCTCATCCTCAAAACCGACGCAGCGATACTTACCGCCGAGGTGTCCGAGCTCCTGATGGTGGACGGGAACAAACATCTTGGCCGGCATCGTATTCTGCGCGGCGGCCATGAAATCGAGACCTATCGCGCAATGCCCAAAATAAATGTCCGGCTTCCCTTTCGGCTTAAGGTGGTCGTAGCGACAGCAGTCGCCTGAGTGGAAGATCGTGTAGGCGTCCGGTCCCTCGCCGCAGACAACCTCGAAGGTCGTTACGGCCCATGGCAGGTGCTTGTTGTGGTCGGCCGCCGTACAGTGGATCGTGACGTCTTTGATCTTGAACGTCTTCTCCATCTCGCGGCAGTACCAGTCCCACACGAGCATGAAGTTCGAGATGACCGGCTTCTTCGCCGCCGACATGGCCTGGAGGAGATGCGCGTTGTAGTGGTCGCCGTGGTTGTGCGTGGTGAGGATGAAGTCGAGCGTCTTTGCGAGACGCGGTGCCTTGCGGTGGCAGATGTCGATGCCGAACGTGCAGCTCTTCGTCTTCACGACGATGCCCATGTTGTAGACATACCAGATGGCCGGCTTGTCGCCCTCCACCTTCGTCTTGGCGACCTGCTCCGCCACGCGATCGAACGCGCGGTCGTACCAGCGCATCACGGGAAACTTCGCGAGGGCGGCGGACACTTTTTCCTCAGAAGCGTTTTCGCGTATGGCGTCCTTGCAGGAGAGGTCGTCCAGCATGTGGTCGATCTCCCTCTGGACGACGGGGAACGCCGCCGCGCGCTTCTCCTCGTCGGACATCGTCGTCTTCTCAAGCGTCCTGATCGCCGCCTCGACCTCCTCGCCGGCTGGCTTTACGACGTCGCTCAGGGGATTGCCCTCACCCTTCTTGATGCGCCGCTTCACCACGAGACTCTGCGCCTTTGCGAGGCCCGTCGCCGCCGTGGCTCCCAACGCGATGAACGCGCGCCTGTTGATCGTGCTTTCCTTCAGCATCCTTAAAACGAACCTTTCATTTTCCGTTGCGCCAAAATGGCAACGCTGATTATAGCAAACGCCGTGCCGTGTTGGAAGCGCAAAGTGAAGTTAGCGGGAACGGTCCGAAAGGCATGGATCATTCATGGAAATCAGGATCGGACGGAGCACAACCCGGTGGACGGCCTGCCAGATCCATGATCGCAAGCGCGATGCGGTCGATGGTCCGCTCGTCCGAGACAAGAGGAGGCATCGCGTAGATGAAATTGCAGAATGGCCGAAGCCATACGTTGTGGGCGTCGATGACGTCAGAAATGTCCGCCTGCGACGGCAGGCGTTCGACCTCCACGACGGCCACAGCGCCGAGAACGCGCACATCAACGACGTTCGGATGGGACTTGAGCGGCATAAGGCGCTTGGCAAATGCGTCCTCAATCCGCTTCACGTTGGCGGCGTAGTTGGACGCAGCGAAGATGTCTAGCGAGGCGCATGCCGCCGCGCAGGCAAGCGGATTGGCCATGTACGTGGGACCGTGCATGAAGGCCGAAGGACGTCCATTAGAGATCGTGTCCGCAACCCTGGCGGAGGCAAGCGTGGCGGCGAGCGTCATGTGCCCGCCTGTTAGCGCCTTGCCTACGGTCATTACGTCGGGTGTGACCGAGGCGTGGTCCTGCGCCCAGCGAGGGCCTGTACGGTGGAAGCCTGCCGCAATCTCGTCGAATATCAGCAACGCTCCGCACTCGTCGCACAGCCTCCGCATCTCGCGGAGATACTGCGGATGGTAGAAGTTCATCGCGTTGGCGGCCTGGAACACGGGTTCGCACACTAGCGCGGCGATTTCCGCGCCGTGTTCGTCGATCGCATTGGCAAGCGACCGCGCGCACGACGGAACCCACTCGCCTCCAAACGGACACGACGGCTTATCCGCAAAGAAATGGCTCGTCATTATCCCTTTGAAGAGCGTGTGCATCCCGTCCGGATCCGAAAGCGCCATACATAGCGAGGTATCGCCATGGTAACCGCCCTTCAGCGCGAGGATGCGCCGGCGTTCGGGATGTCCGAGCGCCGTCTGGTACTGGATCGCCATCTTGGCGGCCACCTCCACGGAGATTGAACCGGAGTCGGCAAAGAAGACGCGGTCGAGGCCAGGAGGCGCGAACGTGGCGAGCTTCTCAGCAAGGACGACCGCCGACTCGTGCGTGAAGCCCCCAAACATCACGTGGCACATCTTCTCGCTCTGGCGGCGGATTGCCTCTACGATCGCGGGATGGTTGTGTCCGTGGGCGACGCACCACCATGACGACACCGCATCGACGAGGCGGCGCCCGTCCTCAAGCTCGATTTCCACGCCGGACGCGGCGCGTGCCATCCGCACGGGCGGGGCATCCTTCAACGAGGCGTAGGGATGCCAGATGAACGCGCGGTCGTATTCTAGCGGCGTCATGCGAACAGCCCCGTAAAATCCGCCTCGGCCGCGCAGTCGGTGCCGACGGACGGAAGCGACACGAGAACCTGCGGGTAGCCGAGCTTCCCGAGGTGGCGCAGTATGGCGTCTCGCGCATCGGCGTCGAGACGCAGATCGGTTGAGAAATGCGTGTTGTGTACAGCGCCTACGACTCTGATGCCACGCATTTTCGCGGCGTCCAGTGAGAGCAGCGCATGGTTTATGGCGCCGAGCCGGCCACAGGTAACGAGTATGAGCGGCCATTGCCTCTCGGCGACGAAGTCAGCAGTCAACACATCTTCCGTAAGCGGCACGTCGAGTCCGCCCGCCGTCTCCACGAGCGTCACGTCATGCGCCGCCGCGCAGGCGCTCACGGCCTCGGATATCCGCGCCAGGTCCACAGTCCGTCCCTCCAGCCGCGCCGCCAGAAGAGGCGATGACGGGAAACGGAAAATCTGCGGAGCCGTCAGGCCCTGCGCGTCTTCCGGGAAACGCCTGCCGCCGCACGCGGCCCGATGTACCTCAAGGTCTTCCGAAAAACCGTCGTTTCCGGTCTGGACCATCTTCACGGTTATGACGTCGACGCCCTTTCCTGAGAGCGTCCGGGCCATTGCGCCCGTCACAACCGTCTTTCCTATGCCTGTGTCAATTCCGGAAACAGCGTAAACCTTTTCCATGTCCTGATCCTTGCATTCACCGATGCCAAAGTCAAGTTCCCATCAGCTTGAAGATTTTCCTAAGTCCCTTTCGAGCAAGCGCGCGGAGGGCGTCGAGCGATTCCTCCGTGAACGGATTGTGCTCGGCCGTGCCCTGGAGTTCCACGTAGCGCCCGTCGTCGGTCATGACGACGTTAAGGTCCACTTCCGCCGTAGAGTCGTGCGCATAGTCGAGGTCAAGCGTCGGCTTGCCGTCGCAAATGCCCACGGACACCGCAGCGACGCGGTGGACGATGGGGCTTTCAGAGATGACCCCGTCCGCCAAAAGCTTCCTTACGGCGTCCTCTAGGGCGAGCATGCCGCCCGTGATGGACGCACACCGCGTGCCGCCGTCTGCCTGCAGCACGTCGCAGTCGATGGTGATCTGCAGCCCGTCGATTTTGGACGTATCCACCGCCGCGCGCAGTGAACGCCCTATGAGCCGCTGGATTTCCGCGGAACGTGCGTCCAGCTTCAGTTTCTTGATGTCGCGGTCCTTGCGTCCGCCGCCGGTGGACGACGGCAGCATCGCATACTCCGCCGTCACCCAGCCGCGCCCAGTATCGCGCAGGAACGACGGCACCTTGTCCTCGACGCTCGCAGTACACAGTACCCACGTATCGCCCCACTTCACGAGGACGCTCCCGGCGGCGTGCTTGGTAAAGCCACGTACGAATTCAATCGGACGCAGCTGGCCGCTTTTTCTTTTTTCAGCGCTCTTCATCCTGACAGTTCCTTCTTCTCCATGGGGGAAATTATACCAAAAATGGCGGAGGAGGTGTTCTTAAAACCATGCAAATAGGCGCGGACGGGTTAGCCCGTGCCCGTGATAGTTTCGGCCACATCAGCGCGCGCCGCCGGCGCGGATCTTGTAGATTTTCGCGCCGATTTCGCGGACGGCCTCGATTGTGTCCCAGTACGGCGTGTCGCACACGTCCGTCCAGCCCACCTGCATGTTCTCCCCGTCGAAGCGGCCGGACGTTGCCTGGTCCGAGAACTGGTGCCAGTGCACGCCCACGATCTGCGGATGCTCAAGCGACGTGCGCACGTACTCCTTGTACGTCTCGGCGCGGTGCTTCTGGTCGCGGAGGAGGATCAACCCCGGACAGAACGGCCCGCGGTCGAGCGCGCCGAAGTGGAACTCGCCGATCATCACCGGCGCATCGATTCCCTCCGGCAGCTTGAAGCCGCTCATCTCCTTGCGGTAGACGTTGTAGCTCAGCACGTCGCAGTACTTCGCCGCCGCCTTTACCGTGAACGCCGGCGCACTGCCCGCCCAGCGACAGCCAAGATACAGCTTGCCGGGGTTCGCGCGTTTCAGCTCCTCGCGGATGATGCGGAAGTAGTTCTCGGCGATCTCGGACGAGAACGCCTCAAGATCGGCCTTCGCGCCTTTGAACGACTTCGGCTCCTTCATCACGCGTAGGAAATCGTCCCAGTCCTTGTACGACATCCCCCATGCGGCGTTGAGTTTGGCGACCGTGCCGTACTTCGCCTTGAGCCTGTCGCGGAAAACGGCCTTGCACGGCTGGTCGGCGGGCGACTTCAACGTGGAAACCCCGAACGTGTGCGCCGCACCCCAGTGGTGCTCATTGTCGACGAAGAAACCAAAGCACCAGGGATCGGCGATTTCGGCCTTGTACACCTCCGTCATGCGACGCGCCTCGGCACGGAACGACGGGTCGAACGGATCGCAGAACTCCCACCAGCCGCCCTTGTGCCCGGCGATCGGACGCGCGTGGATCTCGAAGCGCTCCGTGTAGGGCGTGCGGTCCATGAGGCAGATGCGCTTGTCGGACGAGTTGGCGATCGTGTTGCAGCTCCAGCTCCGCAGGCGGCGGTGCGCGAGGTCGGCCCACGTCTCGAACCATTTCTCGCCGTACTTCCGACGGATGTTCGCGGCGGAGAAGTCGTACACCTTGTCGATGCCGCGCTTGCCGTAGTAGGGCCAGAGCAGTTCGTCGCGCGTCTCGTAGAACGCGCCGAACACGGGATCGTCGCGCTTCGGCAGCTCCGCGAACCAGCCGGAACGGTCTCCCGCGGGCGTGGCGAGCGGCGTCATCGCGCTCGACGGCAGCACGCGCACGGGGCCGTGGCTCCACCAGAGGTGTCCGTCGGGATCGACGATCCACCACTTGCCGTTCCACTTCGTCGTGGAGAAACCGCCTGTCTTCGGCAGCTGCGGACCGTCCGCCCAGCCGCCCCACTTGTCCCAGCCCTTCGGACCCGGATGAGCGGCGAGGTCCTTTTCCTCCTTCGCGCGCTGGCGGGCGAAGTCGGCGTCCGAATGGACCTTGTCCGGCCAGTCCTTGTGGCGGAACTGTCCGTACTTGTCGAGGAACGGGAAGAACTCTTTCTCTGAAAGCTTCGTCCACGCCTGCGCGGTTCCCGTCGTCAGCGGCTTCGCCTCCTCCTTCGCGACGATGCGCTTCACGCTCCACGTGTGCGGGAGCTTCGGCTGGTTGATGTAGACCGCAACCTGCACGACGTCTTTCCGATCGAGCTGCCCGATTCCGGACTGCGGCGCGGACTTGCGCGACTTGTACATCTCGTACGGCACGCCCGCCGCGTACGGAAGCGCCCAGACGCGGAGCGGCTTCAGCCGCTCGGCGATTGTATTGAGATTCGGATAGGACGAATTCATGTTTGTGCCCAGCACGGCGTGTGCCTCGTTTCTGATCGGAAGCTTGTACACCATGCTGCCTTTTTGTTTCCCCGGATCGCCGCCGGGATTGAGGAACCGCAACGTGTACTTCCCGTTGATGCCGCCGTTCACGAACTCCACTTCGATGCGTCCGTATCGGGAAAGGTCCCACTTGCCGGCGATGCACACCCCTGGATAGGAATCCGAAGGCTTCGTCTTCACGGTCAACAACCCGTCGGAGAGCGAAAACTCCGCACCGTCCTGCGCGGAGATTCGCGCAGCGTCGGCCGATGCCGCATCGAACAGGACAATCTCGCCGAATTTGCAACCGGCTACTGTTCTCACTTCGGCCTTCAGGAGATTGCGGCCGAGTTCGCGTCCGCCGTCCTGCGAATAGATGCCGTTGCAGAGCGAATAGCCGAACTCGCAGCAGATGCTCGCCCAGCAGTTCGGCTGGGCCTCGACCCACTGCCGCGACGACACGCGCCCCGCCAGTCGGTCCCGTTCCATCGTGGCCGCGTGGCCCTTGCCGACCGGGATGTCGTTCTTCCCGTCGTATGCGAGAGCGCAGCCTTTCGACAATTCAGCCCAGTGCCGCCGGAACTCGTTGACATGCGCGCTGTTCCGCGGATAGGGCGTCTCGAACGTGAACGCGCAATCCTGCTCCGGGTCATGCTTGCGGGAACGGATATGCGGAGAATGAAGGTCGAAGAACACGATCTTCTTCCCGTGCGACTCGCGCACAAGCAGTTCCTTCCAGGCCCGCACGGACGTGTAGATGCCTGCGACGTAATCGCGGTTGTGGTCGTGCGGACGCCTGTTCTTCCCCTGATCGCCATCCTCCACGCCGTCCTTGTCCATGAACGGTACAAACACGCAGTCGGCGTTATCGCGTACCCACTCGCCCTCCGGCGAGCCGGAGAGGATTTCGTCGATGATTCCCTCCATGACCGGATTCGCCGTCGTCTCGCAGGCGTGGTGGCGTGCGGTGTATGCGAACAGCCATTTCGCCTTCCCCTTCCGACACGCGATGCGCAGCAGCTCCGTGTCGCGTCGGCCGCTCTGCGACTTGCAGAGCACGTCGAACTTCACGCCTTCCTTCCCGCGCCAGCGCACGCTCGCCGCATCCCAGTCCTTCTGCAAATACGGAATCGACGTCGCGAAGCGCGTCTCGGTCTCGTCCGCCGCAAAGGTGTAGTCGAACGCGTTCTTCGGCTCATGCCGTTTGCCGTCCGCATTCAACCAGCGCCACGTCTTCCCGCCGTCCTTGCTGATCGCTGGGCCGAGAGAGGCAAGGTAATCGTATCCGTTCTTCGGAAACTGGAAATGGATCGTCCGCTCGGTAGGGCGGTCGCCCCGCGACCGCCGTACAATAAAGTCCCAGTAGAACCAGTTGCCCTTCGTGTCTCGGAGGTCGGGCCGCAGCACGATGACGTTCGCCGCCTCGTCAATCTTATCAACCTTGACATTCCCGCCGGGATAGTCCGACCGGATTTCAATCGCCGCATACGCAGTCCCCGCCGCGACGCATACCGCCGCAGCGATTGAGAACATTTTCCTCATACCAATTGTTTCTCCCTGTATATTGGGGTTAGACCTTGGGCAACTTCGCGAAGCTGGATTCGAGGTCGGCGTCCGTCGGCAGGTAGTCGCACATCGAGCCGTCGTTGAACTTCTCGTAGGCGACCATGTCGAAATAGCCCGTGCCGGTGAGGCCGAAGAGGATCGTCTCCTCCTTGCCCTCCGCCTTGCAACGGAGCGCCTCGTCGATCGCCGCGCGGATCGCGTGGCTCGACTCCGGCGCGGGCAGGATGCCCTCCACGCGCGCGAACTGCTCAGCCGCCGCGAACACGCTCGTCTGTTCCACCGCGCGCGCCTCCATCATCTTCTGGTCGTACAACTCCGAGAGCGTGGCGCTCATGCCGTGGTAGCGGAGGCCGCCCGCGTGGCTCGCGGACGGAATGAAGTCGTGTCCGAGCGTGTACATCTTCTGGAGCGGACACACCTTGCCCGTGTCGCAGAAGTCGTAGGCGTAGCGTCCGCGCGTGAACGACGGACAGCTAGCCGGCTCCACCGCGATGATGCGGTAGTCCGCCTCGCCGCGCAGTTTCTCGCCCATGAACGGCGCGATGAGCCCGCCGAGGTTCGACCCGCCGCCCGCGCAGCCGATGATGATATCCGGCTTCACGCCCAGCTTGTCGAACGCCTTCTTCGCCTCAAGTCCGATGATCGACTGGTGCAGCAGCACCTGCGCGAGTACCGATCCGAGCACGTAGCGGTAGCCTTCCTGCGAGACGGCGGCCTCGACCGCCTCCGAGATCGCGCAGCCGAGCGAACCCGTGGTGCCGGGGTGCGCCGCGTTGATCGCACGGCCCACGTTCGTCTTCATCGAGGGCGACGGCGTGACGTTCGCCCCGTACGTGCGCATCACCTCGCGGCGGAACGGCTTCTGCTCGTACGAGCATTTCACCATGTACACCTGGCAGTCGAGTCCGAAGAACGCGCACGCCATCGAGAGAGCGGTGCCCCACTGCCCCGCACCGGTCTCGGTGGTGACGCCCTTCAACCCCTGCGCCTTCGCGTAGTATGCCTGAGCGACGGCGCTGTTGAGCTTGTGCGAGCCGGACGTGTTGTTGCCCTCGAACTTGTAGTATATCTTCGCCGGCGTACCGAGCGCGCGCTCGAGGAAGTAGGCGCGGATGAGCGGCGAGGGACGGAACATCCGATAGAACTTCTGCACCTCGTCGGGAATCGGGATGAACGGCGTCGTGTCGTCCAGCTCCTGCTTCACCAGCTCCGTGCAGAACACGTGCTCCAGCTCCTCGGCCGTAACGGGCTGGAGCGTGCCAGGGTTCAACAGCGGCGCTGGCTTCTTCTGCATGTCCGCGCGCAGGTTGTACCAGGCAGTGGGCACCTCGGCCTCGGTCAGATAGGTCTTGTAGGGGATGCTGTCGTTGTTCATTGACTTTCCTTTGGTTTTCTATTGTTCACAAATCTCAATTGTTCACAAATGCCACCATTGCCACAAATACAAATATCTGTAAAAATTGACATTTGTGATTTGTGAACAATTGTGCCAATTGCCATTTGTGAACAATCATAAATTCAGCTCTCGTTGGCCAAGTTGTCGATCTGCTTCGTGGTGCCGAACACGATCAGCTTGTCATCCGCGTGTATTTGGTCGTTCGGACCCGGCACGATGATCGCGCGGGGCTTCTTGGGGTTCTCGTCGAGGCGCCGGATGCAGAGCACCGTCACGCCCGTGCGATTGCGCAAGTCTGCCTGCGCGAGGGTCTTGTCCTTGCAGACCTCCGGCACCTTGATTTCGGCGATTGAATATCCTTCGGAAATCTCCAGCAGGTCAAACGCCCCGCGGTTCGTGATGCTGCGCGCGAGGCGGTGCGCGCTCTCGCGGTCGGGGAAGATCACCTGGTCGGCGCCGAGTTTCTCTAGGATTTTCCCGTGCAATTCGCTCGTTGCCTTCGCGATCACGGTACCCACGCCCAGCTCCTTGCAGTTGGCCGTCGCGAGGAGCGACGCCTCCACGTTCGAACCAATCGCCACCACTGCTACGTCGCACTCCCTCAAGCCTGCGTCCTCCAGCGCACGCGCATTCGTCGCGTCGCCCTGAACGGCACTAGAGACCACGTTTAGTGCAGACTGCACGAGGCTGCCGTTGCGCTCGAAGAGCAGGACCTCCTCGCCGCTCTCCGAAAGCGACTCAGCAAGGGCCATGCCGAAGCGACCGGCCCCGATGATTGCCACGCGATTCACTTTCCATCCTCCTTGTCTTCAGGCCCCCGCCCGTAAACGGGCTTCCGCCGCCGCACAACAGGACGGCTGAACTCCAGCACCAAGTTGTAGAGTCTTTCGGCAAGCTCGGGATCTTCCTCGAACATGTTGTATGGTTCAGAAAACGTCTTGTTGTCGAAAGCCGCACGTACAGCTATGAAACGGCCCGCCGGAGGGTGTTTCGTGGATCTGAATATCTTGTCGCGGTCGAAAAGGCCGGCATTGACGAGGTTCTGGAACACCACGCGGACATGCTCGGGATCGACGGTGTACTGGCGCGTTACGATGTCGTCCCAAGTTGAGTCAGTAAAGTTCTTAGCGAAGCTGTCTGAGACACGGCGTGACGTACCAGTCTTCACCTCGACGAGTCCCTGTCCGGTCACGCGCACGGTCGTGCGGCGGATCGGATCGCGCGTTGCGTTGTAGTAGTGTACCTCGCACCAGTTCAGCGGCGTGGTCGTCACGTTGACGTACGGATCGTCGAATAACAGCCCACAACCGGCGATGAACGCGAGGGGCAGCAGAAGCAGTGCCTTCAGTTTCATTTATTATCACTCCTTTCCGACGGACGGCTCGGCGAGCCGTCCCTACCAAGTGCCCGCGCAGCCAAAAGGCCCGTGCCGTGCAGCGTCAGCGTAGGATCTATGGTGAACGGCAGGTCGAGATCCTTCAGCACCCAGGAGGCGTAGCCCCCTGTCGCCACGAGACGGAAGCGCGAGTCGAACGCGCGCGAAAGATGTTCCACTATCTCGCGCACCATGCCGCGCGCGCCCACCAGCGCGCCGATGCGCATCGCCTCTTCGGTGGAGCGTCCGATCACGGGGCACTTCCCACCAAGTTTTATCCGAGGCAGTTTCGCCGTGCGCGCGCAAAAGTAGTCGCGCATGAGCGGCAGACCCGGCGCAATCACGCCGCCACGCCACGTGCAATCGGCCGTCACCGCCGCCGCCGTAAACGCCGTGCCGAAGTCACACACGAGCACCGGCGCGCCATAGCGGTCCACCGCTGCGGCCGCATCCGCAAGGCGGTCCGCGCCGATGGTCTCGGGTTTCGGGTAGTCGAGCCGCAGGGGAAAATCGCGGTACGTAATGGGAATAAGCGGCTTTCCGATGCGGCGCGCGAAGGCCCGCCAAGGCGCATCGGCCTTAGGCACCACGCTCACGTATGCGATGGCCTCCGCACAGGGCACAAGGTCTTCAACGAGTCCTGTGCACCGGTTGAATCCTGTGCGCCGGCATATCATGCCGGCGTTTTCCTCGGCGTTTCCCCAGTCAATATGCTGCACTCTGGTCACGCGGCCGCCGGACCACAGCCCCACGGCCGTCGACGTGTTGCCAACATCGACGACGACGAGCTTCATCAGACCGCCTTCCACTCAAGCGAGAGGTCCACGGATCCCGCGCTGTGCGTGAGGCATCCGAGCGAAATCGCCGTCACGCCCGTGGCGGCCACCTCGCGCGCGCGGTCGAGCGTGATGCCGCCCGACGCCTCGGTTTTCGAAATGCCCTTGCACATCTTCACGCACTTCTTCATGTCCGCGCAGGACATGTTGTCGAGCATGATCCACTCCGGCTTCGCCTTGAGCGCGCTCGCGCACTCGCGCAGGCTCTCCACCTCGACCTCGACGGCGAGCTTCGGAAAAGCCTTGCGCGCAGCCACCACGGCCTGATCGAGTTCGTCCGGGTCGCCGCCCTTCCAGAGGCGGCGGTGGTTGTCCTTCATCAGTACGCGGTCGTACATGCCCATGCGGTGGTTCGTGCCGCCGCCGCAAGTGACGGCGTACTTCTCGAACACACGGAGGCCTGGCGTGGTCTTGCGCGTATCGAGGATCAGCGTGCCCCAGCGCTTCGTGGCGTCCACGAACTTGCGCGTGAGCGTAGCCGTGGCGCACATCCGCTGCATGAAGTTGAGCGCGGTGCGCTCGGCCGCGAGGATGCTCTGCGCGCGGCCCTTGAACACGAGGATCGGTTCGCGCGGCTTGACGACGGAGCCATCGGGCTTCAGGATCCGAACTTGTATCCTCGGGTCGACGGCCTTCATCACGGCCCGCGCAACGGTGGCGCCGGCCACGACGCAGCCCGTCCCCTTCGCGTAGATCTCGCCCGTCGCCTTCGCGGCGGGGTCCACAAGCGCGAGCGACGTGGCATCGCACCAGGGTTCTGACAAAGCATCCACTGCGCTGGCGAGGTCTTCGTCCAACGCAAAACGAACGGCCGCGCGTGCGCGGGCCGACTTCATGACGTCCTTCATGGCTGGGAACGCTTTAGAAGTCTTTGATCAGTTCCCAGTTCTGGTAGAGGAGCCAAGCCACTACGCCAAGCATGGCGATGGAGGCAAGCGTGCCGATTAGGGCGCACATCGCTCCCGTCTTGCTTACGCCGGCCGGTCCCTTGGACGCGCCGGCGTCAATGTCCAGCTTGAAACGGTCCGCAATCACGGCCCCGCCCGTAGGCGCGGCCGGAGCGGTCGTCTCGGCTCCGTCATCTGATTTCTTTAGTTTCATGGCGAGATAAGTTTAGCACATTTCTGGGTCATTTGCCAATGCAGAAACGAGAAAATAGAGAATCTAGCAAATCGTCGGCATAGACCTTTCCCGCGAGACGCCCTAGCGATTCGGCCGCCGCACGGGTACCATTGGCCGCAAGAACAAGGTCCGGCAGTCCCTCTGCCGCGCGCGCAAGCGCCTCCCGCGCCGCGCCGAGCAGCTCGCCGCGCCGGGCGGACGCCTCCGCCTGCGGCTCGTCGCCGGACGCCGCGCGCGCAGTGAGCCGCGACGCTATCGCCTCCCGCAGCGCGTCCAGTCCCTCGCCCGTCACGGCACTCACGTTCAGCCCCACGCCGCACCCGAGGTCGCACTTTGAGTGGACGCGCAGCGCCCTTGGTACATCTAAGTCAAGCGCCACCACGAGATCCGCGCGCGCGATCAGTTCTTCCGCCCGGTCTACGCCCTCGGCCTCCACGGCGTTCGCCGCACGACGGATTCCCGCCGTGTCCACGAGACGCACCGGCCAGCCCCCGACGTCCAGCCACTCCTCGATCGAATCCCGCGTGGTGCCCGCCTCCGCGCTCACGATCGCGCGCTTTTCGCCGAGGAGCGCGTTGAGGAGCGAGCTTTTCCCCGCGTTCGGCGGACCCGCCAGCACCACGAGCGCGCCCTCTCGCAGAATTTTTCCTTCGCGAAGCCGCTTCTGCTCCAATGCAATGCGTTCTCCAAGGGCGCCGATGTCGGCTGAGACTTCCTCCACATAACCCGGCGGAAGCTCGTCCTCGCTGAAGTCGAGCGCGTGTTCGATGCGGCTGGAAATGTCGAGCGCCGCGGCGTAGAGATCGGCGTCCGCGCGCGCCGCTGCACCGCCGAGACGCGCCACGGCGTCATCGGCCGCGCGGTCGGTCTTGGCGTCCACGAGGTCGATCACCGCCTCGGCTTCGGAGATGTCGAGGCGTCCATTCAGGAACGCACGCTGCGTGAACTCCCCGCGCCGCGCGAGACGCGCGCCGCACGCAAGACAGGCGGAAAGCACGCGGCGGGGTGCCACCACGCCGCCATGCGTCTGGAACTCCACTACGTCCTCGCCCGTGTAGCTCGCAGGCGCCTTGAAGACGAGCACGAGACCGTCGTCGAGGACCTTGCCGCCGTGGCGGAGCGTTGCGTGGAAGAAGCGTCCTGCGCGCGCGGCGTCCACGCGCCGGCCCGTCAGCGTCGATGCAATCTCAAACGCGTCCGGACCGCTTACGCGCACCACGGCCACGCCGCCGCGTCCGGGCGCGGTGGCCACCGCCGCAATCGTAGACGACTCGTCCATGCCGGAGCGCCCGTTAGCTGTGCTCCTCCTCCTTGAGGATGTCGAGCACGTAGTTCGGGAGCGCGAACGCGCCGCGGTGGAGCGCGGTGTTGTAGTAGCGCGTGTTGATGCGCAGCTTGTTCCAGCGCGCCTCGTTGAGGTCGCCGATCGGGTGGTACTTCTTGGAGGCGAAACCGAAGAGCCAGTGTCCCGACGGGTAGCTCGGGATATGGCACTGGTAGACCGTCGAGAGCGGAAACTCCACGGCGATGTGGCGGTGGGCGTCGCGCACGGACTTCTGGTGCGCGGCGTAGAACGGCGACTCGTGCTGGTTGATGAGGATGCCGTCGTCGCGGAGCGCCTTGAAGCACGTGCCGTAGAACTCGCGCGTGAAGAAGCCCTCGGCGGGGCCGTAGGGGTCGGAGGAGTCCACGATGATGAGGTCGTACTCCGCCTTCTTGCCGCGCACGTAGCGGAGCCCCTCCTCGAACCACACCCGCACGCGCTTGTCCTTGAGCTTGGCGGACGTGAACGGCAGGTATTTCTTCGCGAGCAGGACGACGTGCTTGTCGACTTCCACGAGGTCGATGGACTCGATCGACCGGTACTTCGTGAGCTCGCGCACGGTGCCGCCGTCGCCGCCGCCGATCACGAGCACGTTCTTCACGCGCGGATGGACGGCCATCGGCACGTGCGTGATCATCTCGTGGTAGATGAACTCGTCCTTCTCGGTGATCATTAGGCCGCCGTCGAGGACGAGCACGCGCCCGTAGGCGGACGTGTCGAAGATGTCGATCTGCTGCACGGCGCTCTTCTTCGAGGCGATCTGCTCGACCACCTTCATGCATCGCAGGCCTCCTACGCAAGCACGTTGATGTATTCGAGGTTCATGTCCTCGGTACCGGTCATGAAGCATCCCTTCTCTTTTGCGAAGAGGATGTGCTCCAGCACGTCCGGCGTGATCCGCTCGCCGGGGGCCACGATCGGGATGCCGGGCGGGTAGCTCATCACGAACTCACCGGCGACGAGTCCGGTGGACTCCTTCATCGGCACGCGCCGTTTCTTCGCGTAGAAGGCTGTCTGCGGCGGCAACGCGATCACGGGGTCGATGTATTCGTGGTCGAAGAGGCCGATCGGGCTCTTCTCGCGCAGACGCTTGATTTCCTCGAGGGCGGAGATGAGGCGCTCCACGTCCATCATGCGGTCGCCCGCCGAGAGGATCGCGAGGAGGTTGCCGACGTCGCCGAACTCGATCTGGATGCCGTAGTCGTCGCGGAGATGGTCGTACACCTCGATGCCGGCGAGGCCGATGTCGCGGGTATGGACGGAAAGCTTCGTGCGGTCGAACGCGAACACGGCGTCGCCGTCGATGAGTTCCGGCCCGAAGGCGTAGTAGCCGCCGAGCTCGTTGATCTCCACGCGCGCGTAGTCGGCGAAGTCCATCGTCTTCTGGTACATCTCGCGTCCGCGGAAAAAGAGGTTTTTGCGCGCGATGTCGAGCGAGGAGAGGAGCAGGTAGGAAGCGGAGGTGGACTGCGTGAGCGTGATCACCTGGCGCACGTAGTCGGGGTTCACGGGACGGCGCGTGAGCAGTACGGAGCTCTGCGTGAGCGAGCCGCCGGTCTTGTGGATGGACGCGGCGGTCATGTCGCAGCCGGCCGCCATCGCGGAAACGGGCAGCTCCTCGTGGAAGTAGAAGTGCGTACCGTGCGCCTCATCCGCCAAAACGCGCATCCCCGCCGCGTGGGCAAGCTTCACGATCTCCACGAGGTTCGAGCAGATGCCGTAGTAGGTGGGGTTGTTCACGAGCACAGCCTTCGCGGAGGGATGTTCCGCGATCGCCTTCGCCACGTCCTCGACGCGCATCCCGAGCGGGATGCCGAGGCGCTTGTCCGTGCCGGGGTTCACGTACACGGGAATCGCGCCGCACACCACGAGCGCGTTGATCGCGCTGCGGTGGACGTTGCGGGGGAGGATGATCTCGTCGCCCGCCGTACACGTGGCCATGATCATCGCCTGCACGGCGGACGTTGTGCCGTTCACCATGAAGAACGCGTCGTCCGCGCCGAACGCCTCGGCCGCGAGACGCTGCGCGTCGCGGATCACCGAGACGGGGTGTCCGAGGTTGTCAAGCGGCTTCATGGAGTTGACGTCCATCGCCATCGCGCGTTTGCCGAGGTATTCGGTCAGCTCGGGGTTGCCGCGTCCGCTCTTGTGCGCGGGCACGTCGAAGTGCGCGAGGCGGTTGATCCGCTGCGCGTCAAGCGCATCGGCGAGCGGCGTCGCCCGCTGGCGCGCCGTCCGTGCGTCTTCCGTCCTCGAAGGTACGGTTCTTGCCATTTAATTGACCACCTTTTAAGTGTATGAACCTTGGTAGGGCGCGCTCGCCGAGCGCGCCGAACAGCCTGAATCCCATACTCCACGCGGAGCGGGTCAAAAGCGCGGAGATTATACCAAACTACGTGGGAAAATCAACGGGGAAAAACGAAACCCCGAAATCATTTGATTTCGGGGTCGTGTATTGGTGCGACTGACTGGGATCGAACCAGCAACCTTCGGCTTCGGAGGCCAACGCTCTATCCAGTTGAGCTACAGTCGCATTGCTGCGACCAAGAGGCCGTGCCGATCAATCGCCGAACGGGAAGTAGCAGTTGAAGATCGGGAGGAACGGAACCTGGTTGTCCATGATGAGGTTCACGAGACCGATCTGGAAACCTGCCGAGCAAGTGGCCGCATAGTTGACGATGCCGATCTGCGCACCGCGGAGCTCGTCCGTCATGTTGCAGATGCCGACCGTCTGGAAGCCATGCACGCGGCGGGCGAAGTTCGCGCCAAGCGCAACCTGCCAACCCCACATGTCCTCGCGCACCCCGCTGCCGAGACCCGCGATGGAGAGTCCGTAGAGAGACCTGTCGGTCATCGACATGAGACCGTCGACGCGGAGGCCGAGGAAGTCGCGGTTCATGCTGAACGCATCAATCGTGAGACCATAGGCCGTGCGGTTGCACAGCGTGACCGCCGCAACCTGCGCGCCGATCGCGTCGCGGTTCGCGTAGCAGAAGCCAAGCGCCGCCTGCAGGCCGATCATGTCGAGGCGCGCCGTGTCGCCCACGCCCGCAGCCTCAATGCCGTACATCTTGTTGCAGTCGCTGTACGCGAAGTTGGCGTTCAGGCCGAACACGTCCCAGTCGAAGTCCCACGGCAGGGAGACCGGCGTTGCAAGGCCAATCATCAAAACGGTGTAGCCATAGCTCTTAGGGTCCGGCGCGCCGGCATACTCACGTTCCTGTTCCTGCGCGAGGACAGGCTGGGCGGCCAGCGCGGCGAGCGCGCCTGCAAACAGACCACACTTCACGATACGGTTCATTTTCATTGCTCCTTATTGATTTCTGAAATCGGTGAAACGGCATTATGATACCGAATATTGGCCGCATAGTCAATCCCGAAATGGTGAAATTATCATTTCTCTTTTGCGGCGTGTTTCAGGCCGAGTGCCGACAGACCCAGACGAGCAGGTCGTCGTAGCGCAGGCGGCGGTTCGCGAGAGCGCGCGCCGCCACGACGACTTCGTCGGACGGAGCGTCCACGGAAAGCCCGTTTGCCTCAAGGAAAACAAGCATGACAGCCATCGCCATGCGCGCGCCGTCCGCGCCGAACACGCGCTTCGCCGCGAGCTCGTGCCCGAGCTTCGCCGCCTTCTCCTCGCGCGTCGGGAAAACGTCCGCGCCGTCCGCGCCGCGCGCGAACGGCGCCGCGAGCGCGGTCTCGAGCGCGGCGGCGTCCGGCGACGGCGACTCCACCCCGGTGCGCTTCGCCACCGCTTTCTGCAGCGCAAGCACCTTGTCTTTCGTGAGACGCGTCATGCCGAAAGTCCCTCCAAAGCGGCGCGGTGGCGCTTCAGCACGCGACGCACCGCCACGTCCACGCGCTCGTCGTCCGTGAGGTCGAGCGGACACGACTCGACGCCGTACATCACGTATGCCGGACGGTTGTTGCGGAATATGAGCACACGCCCACGCGCGTCCACCTTTCGCGCGACGGACGAGAAGTTCTGGTTGGCCTCCGTGACGGAGACGATCTGCCCTGTGGATACTTCCATCGGCCACTCACCTTTTCGCTAGTTGTTCCATGCGGCTAGTATACCAAATCCTTCCCCCTTCGTGAACGGCCTACGCGCGCGAGGAAGCGCGCGTGGGCAAGGAACGACGGGACGGTCGCAAGACACGCCAGCACGTCCGAGATCGGCATTGACAACCAGATCGCCGTAGCTGGCGCGCAGATGCCCGTGAGGCGCGCAAGGTACGGCAGCAGCCAGATGCACGGGATGAGGCATACGACCTGACGCAGCAGCGAAAGGAGAATGGCAGTGCGTGGCCTGCCCACGGACTGGAAGTACGTGGACGCCACGACGTTCAGACCGATGCACCATAGCATGCAATTGGAGACGCGCAGGTCTCCTGCCGCCAGTCGGATGAACTCCGCGTCCGCACCATCCGTGAACAGCCTCACGATCGGCACGGGAGCAAGCACCTCCACGGCGGCCGCGAACGTCACGACGGCCGTGGACGTCCACAGCCCGAGGAAGAGAGCCTCTCGCACACGGCGGAAGTTCCGCGCGCCCCAGTTGTAGCCCATCACCGACGCAATGCCCTGCTGTACGCCCATGAGCGGCATGACGAAGAACATCGTCACCATCTGGAAGATGCCGAGCGATGCAACCTGCGCGGTGGCGGACGCCTCGTCCGCCGCCCAGTACGCGAACGCGAGCTGGAGCGACACGTTCACGAGGCTTCCCGCCAGCTGCTGCAGCGCCGGCGAAAGGCCGATGCCGCACGCCTTCGCGAGATAGGCGCGGTAGATGCCGATCCTGCGCCACCGCAGACGCACGGCGCTGTGGCCCGGCCTGTAATGCCAGAGAGCCCACGCGCACGAACACGCCATCGCGATGTTTGTGGCCCACGCCGCACCAGCCACGCCCATGTCGAAGGCAAAGATGAAGATCGGATCAAGCACGAGGTTCACGCCGAAACCGACCACCATGCAAATCATCGACGGCACCACGGCCCCCTCGCTGCGCATCGTGGCGGAAAGGCCAAAGGCGATATGGGCAAAAAGGTGCGAGAAGACGACGAGGCGCAGGTACGTCTTCGCCATCTCGAAGGCGCCTGCCGTCACGGACGCGCCGCCCGACAAGCGCAGGATCGGATCGATGAAAATGAATACGAGTGGCGGCAGGATGAAGAAGAAGAGGAGCTTCAGAGCAATCAGTTCGCCAAGTATCTTCTCGCACGCAGTGCGGTCACCCTCGCCCAACTTAATGGACAGGACGGCCGCGTGCCCCGCCCCCACGAACACGCCGAACGCGCCAAATATCATCATCACGGGAAAGACGAGCGTGAGGCCAGCCATCGCGTCCTGTCCGCACCCCTGCCCGATGTAGATGCGGTCGACGATCGAGTAAAGCGCGCTCAGCGTCATCGAGACGAGCGCAGGCCACGAGAAGCGCATGATAAGACGCCCCAGCGGGGCGTCCGCCAGTTCCTTAAGCCTCTCGTTAGGCTTCATGCTGCGTCACTCGTCCTTCGGATACGGTTTGCCGCGGCCAAGGTTCTCCGGGTACTCCGCGCGCCGCACGAGCGCGGCATCGGCCTTAGCGGCGTCCCCGGCGGCAAGAGCCTGACGCGCCATGCCCGCCCACGCCTCCTGCCAGAGAGCGTGCGCGTCATTGCTGTTCTCGCTCGGCAGCACACGCATTCCCTCCAGAAATTTCACGGCGTCCTCGAAGCGCTTCAGTCCGCAGAGCGACTTCACGTAGAGCATGCCGAGGGGGCTGTTGCCCGGATGGCGCGCAAGGTAGGACTCCGCCGTGCGCGCAGCATCTTCCCAGTACTTCTCGTCGACATACGACCGCGCGAGGTCGCGACCGATGCGCCATCCGTCCTCAAGCTCCGCCGCACGCCGAAGGTCAACGCGGCGTTCCGCTCCCTTGCGCCTCATGGCGCGGAAATGGAACAGGACGGCGTCGTCCGCGTCATCGCAGCGGGAGAGGAGCGCGTCCACCTCCTGCGCCGAACCTCCCTGCGCGGCGCGCTGCACGGCGAGCAGGTAGCGGAATTTCCAGGATGCTCCGGACTCCGCCGCCCACGCAAGCGCGGCGCGTGTGGAACGCCGGAACGGAAACGCGAAGCGCACGGAGAGCCTGGTCGCCTCCTCCAGCGCGCGCGCGGCGGCCTCGTATTTCCCCGCGTTGCGCTCAAGGTAGGCGAGACGCACCCGCGCGATGATGCTCTTCGGCGCGAGGCCGTAGAGTTCGCGCGCCTCGTCGAGAAGGCCTGCGTCCTCATACCAGTCGGCAAGGCCGATGTAGGTCTGGTCGGGGAACTCGTTGCGCACGAGGAACTTGAAGACGTCCTCGTCGAGATCGCCGATCAGCTTCTCCTCGAACCGCGCGCCGTGGAAGAGCGGCACCACCTGGCGCGCAAGACGCAGGATGCTGCGGGCTGCCTTGACGTCGCCGCGCCGGCGCGCCGCGATGACGCGTACGAGCCAGGCGTCGAAGTTGAAGCTGCCGGCCTGCGTGGCCTTCATGGCGTAGTCGCTCGCCGCCGCCCAGTCGCCCTTCCGCAACGATCCCTTCGCTAGCAGCACGTAGGCGGACGCGCGGTAGAGCGGCGAATAGGCCGCGAGGAGCAGACGCTCTCGCGCCTCTTCGTCCGCTCCCTGCGCGTGCGCGGCAAATCCGTCGAGGTAGTTCGCCTCGGCGTCGTAGGTGTCCACGGCAAGCGCGCGGGCGCAGAGCTCGCGTACTTCCGCGTAGCCGCCACGCCGCGCGGCAAGGCCCGCGAGCGTGTTGAGCGCAGGGACGAATGCAGGCTCCTTCGCGAGGCATTCCCTGAGGGACTCCTCGCCCGTCTTGTCGTCGCGCGTGCGCAGCGCCTGCTGTCCGCGGAGGTAGAGTCCGTATGCCGTCGTCCAGTCGAAGTCGTCGGGCATCTGGAGCGGACGCTCCACGCACGCGCAGCCTGACGTGAGGGAGACAAGCTGGGATGCGTCGCGCACCACGCCCCAGCGCTCCTCGAACATGTCCGTGGCACCCGGCGCGAACGTGGGGTGCTTGAACGGCGTTTTCCACGAATCGCCGTTCGGCTGGTTGAACACGCGCCCGCTCTGTAGCTCCACATACTGTCCGTCCGAGTCAGTAAGCAGGTCCTCCCAGATGCCTCCCTCGCGCGAAAGCGCCCATAGCCAGATCTTGCGTCCGTACTTCTCCGCCGCGTAGTGGTAGGACCCGAACGCGGCCTCGGGCCACCACAGCGCGAAGATGCGGTTGTCGCCGTTGAGCACGTGATAGCTCTTCGAGCGGCCGAAGGCGTTGTTGGCGTAGACGGAGAGGTCTCGCCCTTTCCAGTCCACGTGCCAGGAATGCGCATCGCCGCCGTGGCCGATGTAGGCCGAGCCGGGAAACGCTAGCGATGGATTCCCGCGCGCGGAGTATGCGGCCGTCATCCAGTGGTAGTAGGGTCCAGGCAGGTTCGCGCCGTTGAACCACGTCGTGCGCGTGAGGAAGTAGTCGGCGTCCGGAGGGAGGTTCACCTCCACCTGCCACGTGGTGCCGTTCACGTACTCCGTGGCGGAGGCGAAGTAGCTCGCGCTGCCGTCCTGGTTCTGCCGCACGGCCCAGTCCACGGGCGTGGCGGTGTTGGGCGAGTGGCCGATGATGCCGAAGTTGAACTCAATGCCGCCCGAACACCAGGGGCCGCGCATCGCGATGTCACGGAACTTGACGGCGTGGTTGAAGTAGATGAACTCGCGCCCCGTCGCCTTGTCCAGCGCCCCCCACACCTTGCCGCCGATCTGGGGCAGCATCGTCACCACCACGCGGTCGTTCTCAAGCGTCACGCACGTCCACGACTGCGTGGCGGAGGTCGCGCTCGACCCGTCGTAGCGGAAATACGGGTAACGCCGCTCTGCAACGCATGGCACGGGATCAGGGTCGGAGAACGGATAGGTGGGCAGCGCAAGCGTCCCCTCCGTCACCTTCGATGCGGCGAGCAGGTTGGACGCGCACAGCGCCCCGAACAGGCAAACGGCTGACGCGGCGGGCTTCTTCATGTGCGCTCCCTAGAACAAGATGGCAACGTTGTCTCCGAGCGCCTTGCGCACGCGCACGACCTCCTCCGAGGGAAGCGGACAGTTGGCCAGGCTGAGCGTGGTCAGGCCCCGCAGACCGGAAAGATCGTCTGGCATGCGCGAAATCGGGCAGCCTTTCAGCGAGAGCGACTTGAGTTTGGGCAGCGCCGTGCCCAACCAGTCAGGCACGCTCGTAATGGCGTTGTCGTCTAGCGCGAGGTCCTCCAGTTCCGACCACTCCTTCACGACTTCGGGCACTGATGTCAGCAGGTTCTTGCGCAAGTAGACACGGCGCAGGTCCTTGAGCGCGGAGAGCGATGGGGGAATCTCGCGGAGCTTGTTCTCGTTCAGACGCAGCCAACGGAGCTTAGTGGCACCAGAAAGCGAGTCTGGAACGGCCGTGATCTGGTTGCCGTCGAGGTTGAGGTAGGTAAGCGCGGGAAGCTGGGCGACCTCGTCCGGGATCGCCACAAGCTTGTTGCGCACAAGCCAGAGCGAGGTAATTCCTTTCAGCCCCCACACTTTCCCCGGCACCTTCTCAAGATTGAGCTCGGAAAGGTCAAGCTGCTGGAGAACGGAGTCGGAGAGGCCCTCGAGATCGGCGTCCGTTACGGGACGCGCCGCGCCGCGCAGGAATAGGCGCACGATCTCGGCGCGGTTCGTATTGGCGAGCGCGTCAAGCGACGTGACCGTGAAAACGTCCGCCGGACGATTGTGGTTGTCAAAGCATCCGGCGCACGCAAGGCACGCCGCCACCAAGGTAAAAAGACAATTTTTCATGGCGGGTAGTATACCATAAAAGAAGCGCGCACGGCCAAAAAACTTCGACTTTGCGGCAAGTGCCGCGCCGCGTTGCCGTTATTCAATCTTCGCCTTGTAGAACTTGAGGGCGCCCTTGTCGATGACGAACGTCGCCTCTTCTCCGTCACGGAAGTGCAAGTCGTTGTCGTTCAGCTCGTAATTCTGTATCTGGGTGTTGATCCCAGTCACGTCCGCGCCGCCGTAAACTTTGAGCGTTCCGTTGATCGGTGCCGCTTTCGCGCCGTCCATCACCGCGAAGTTGCGCACGAGCTTCACCTTCACTGTGATTGTCTCGTCACCAACGTCAATGTCGGTGATCTTGAACGAGCCCCAGCCGTCCACGCTGTAGCTGGCGTTCATGATGTTCTCGTTGAGGAGGTACGCCCTGGCGAACTGGTCGGACGTCAGAGTTTTGACCATCGCCGCAACGGCCGCATGGTCGCCGCGCTTGTTCAGCCATTCGGCCTGGCTGGCGGTGAGCGTCGCGGTACCGTCAGAAACGGTCACGACCTCGTCGGTCACGAATACGACCACCTTGTTCGTGTAGCTGCCGTAGATGGACCCGACAGCCCCTTCGCCGACGTAGCCAATTTTCTGTACGCATGGAGTGACATCGTTGTACGCGAACGGGAAATTTGGATTCCCGCCTGCCGTCAACGGCAAGTAGTTTCCGCTCTGCTTCACCGAAACGGAATACATCCTGTTCGTCATGTCCATTTCGACCCGGACGGTGTAGTCGTTTCCGACGGTCGCCGTGACACCCTCCGCATCGAGCCAGACCCTTCCATTCAGATTGGTCGTGTAGACCTGGAAGCAGGCGTTAGTGCCGATGCGGACCGCCGCCTTCACGCCCTCGAAATCCTGGTCCTCCTCCGCCACGCTGTTGAACGACGCCGTCGTCTCGATGACGACGTTACGCGCATCGGACGGATTGTCGGCGGTGAACTCGTTTCGCTCTTCGATCGCCACCTTATGGTTGACATACTCGACGGCATTGGACCAGAGGCCCGTCGCCTCCTTGTAGTCCTCGTTCTCGAAGATCCAGTACGCGGCGCGGTTCTCGGGTGTATCCGCATAACTGGCTGCGATGTTCACGTCGTTTGTGTCCCCGAAGAACTGCTTCACGTAGTAGTTGTACGAGAACACGTCGCTCGGACGGTACCCCTCGGCGTACACCCGCGCCTTGATTGTCGTCGCGCCAGTCGCGTTCGTCACGTTGATCGCCGTGCCGGCGGTGTACACTTCGCTCTGCTCCGTCGGGTCGCTGCCGTCAACCGTGTAGCGTATGACCGCTCCGGGAACCGTGCTCGCGAGATCGACGAACGTCGTGCGATAGCCCGGCGTGGAGGTGGACGTCGGAGCCGCCGCCTGCTCCGCGATGGTGTATGTCGCGGACACCGTGTCGCTTGCGACATAGCCCGACTTGAACGCCTTCGCCTTGATCGTGGTTGTGCCGCTGATCGTGATCGGGGCGGAGTACGCCGCGCTGGAGGACGTAGGTTCGCTGCCGTCAAGCGTGTAGCGAATCGTCGCGCCCGCCGTCGCGCACGCGAGCGTGACGTCGACACTGTCGGTGATGAACGTCGCAGCGGCGGGCGAGAACGTGGGCTCGGGCAGCTTCGCCATCTGGAACGTCACGTTGTCGATGATGTTCGCCTTGTCGCCCGAGACGCCGGTCTGCACGAAGCGCAGGATGTGCGTTGCAGCCGCGTTGACGGTGACCTGACCCGAGTATTCGGACGGCGACGTGGCCGTCGGCGAAACAGACGCGATTTCGTTCGTCACGCTGCCGCGAATCAGCAAGGCGCGCGTCGTCACGCCGACATATCCCGGGCGCGCCGCATACGTGAACTTGAAATCGTAGGTCGCGGCGTTCGCGATGACGAACTCCTGCGCCACGAAGGACTCCGATCCCGCGCCGTTCGTCTGGATAAACGCCGCCTTGCCCCCAAACTCGGAATGGTTCGCCACCCATGTGCAGTTCGGCGCGGCAAGGCCCGCGTTGGACGCGAAGGTCCAGTACTTGCAGGAGAATCCGTCACCGTTCGAGTAGGACCACACGCCGGAGTTCTGCGTCACGGTGTTCTGTTCGAATCCTCCGTTGAGGATGAGGTCGCCGGTGGGCGATAGCTTGTTGAACGTGATTTCCGCGACATCGCTTTCAAGGAATCCGCTCTTGAACGCACGGGCCTTGACGGTGCAGGTGGAGGAAATCTGCAAGGCGCTTGAATAGGCCGTGCTGGAGGATGTAGGATCGGAGCCGTCGAGCGTATAGCGGATGGTGGCGCCGGAGACCGAACTTGAAATCGTGAGGTTCACGTACCCATCGAAGATCGTGGTGTCGGTGACCGTGTTCGCGCGCGAGAACGTGGGCGCGGGGAGCTGGTTGAGCGTCAGCTCCACGCCGTACACATTGCCGACGACAGGTGTGGGGCTGTTGGGGTAGTAAGAGGAACCCGTTTCGTTGGCCAACCGCGTGGAGACAGTACTTGCGACGGTCACGTTCGTGGAGGCAGTGACGCCGTTGTTTGACGACTGCACCGTGTATGTGCCCGATGGGACAAGAATTGCGTAGATGCCATTTGAGTCGGTTGTTGCCTGGTAGGTTGAAGAACCATTCCGCGCCGTAACCGTGGCATTCTCCACCTTGTTACCCGAAGAGTTCAACACGCGGCCGCTGAGAATCGAACGCCCCGAGTCAGAGCAGACACTCGGCGGATAGATGTTGTAGAGGATGTTGTCGATCGAGGTGAAATCGGAATCTGCATCCGTAAGGTCGGGCGGATTGTACCAGGCATTGTCGGTTCCGGTCCATCCGAAATTGAAATGAACATAGAGCGTTCCGCTGTTATAGCCGTAGCCGTCCGCGACAATCGCATGCCCGGGAACGGACACGCCGCACGGGCTCTTCAAGTCGAGGCTGGGCAGAATCGCCCTCTTGATTTCGTCCAAGCTGCATCCGCCCTTTTTAATGATCAGGGCGGCATTCTTGTATTGGAACTGGTCGGTTAGACGAGTGGCAAACAGGCCGTAATGCGCACCACTGCCATCATCTGCATAATCCATGTGCACACTCCGCCCGACATCAAGCGTCAGTTTGCCGATCGCCTTTTTCTGGGCAGTGGACGTAAGCCATGAAACAGTTGCCGGCATGTTGTCCCAGTCGTATGTACCGCCAAACGTCTTGACGTCATCATTCCAGGCCGTGTAGGAGCCACCGGCAGTCGTCTGGTAACCATCGTTGAGAGTCCAGCTGGCAGTGCCGTCAACTGTACCATAATAATCCTTTATTTTTGTGATGGACGCGGTGGGATATTTCCAGTAGCGCATGATCTGCGCACCGGCGGTGGCGACGCAACCGCAGACGTATCCAAGTGGAGTATATTGGTTCTCGCCGTGTCCGCTCTGCCCCCACTTCGTCTCCATGAGCGTGTTCACGCGCACGTCGTTGATGGAGGAACGTGAACCTGCCTGAAGCCTTGCCCCGCCCTTGGCGCTCGCCGCCCCGCGCAGCCGCGCCCACTTGGCGGCCTTGGCACTGGAAGCGGCCGCCGCGAGCCGACGACCGCCGCTAGAAGTGCTAGAGGCGCTAGAAGTGCTAGCCGCCTCCATGGCAGCCACGTCGATGTTGAGCATCACCATCAGGGGATTCTGAGTCGCGTTCGTATTCCACGTGCTATCCTTCGAGTAGGCCAGAATCGGCTCGATTTCGGTGTCGCCCGAAGTGACGACGAAACCGCCGCCCTGGAGATTCACCACGTAGTACTTGCCTTTGCCGTCTTTCGCGTCATACGTCAGCACGCTTTCCGGCTCGGCGGTGATTTCCTCGCCGAGCGCCTCGCGCAGGTTGATCCAGCCCCGCGCCGCATCCTCGGCGACATCGGACGAGATTTCCTCGCCCAGCGCCAATGAGAGCCAGAGGGCCGACATCGAAACAGCGAGCACCGCTTTTGCTGAATGTTTCATTTTTCTCTCCTGTTTTCTCTGCGTTTGCTGTCCCTCTGCGCCTCTGCGCGAGATTAGCCGTCCTACTCAATCACGGCCTTATAGAACTTGATGGCGCCCTTGTCGATGACGAACGTCGCCTCTTCTCCGTCGCGGAAGTGCAGGTCGTTGTCGTTCAGCTCGTAATCCTGTATCTGGGTGTTGATCCCCGACACGTTCGCGCCGCCGTAGACCTTGAGCGTCCCGTTGATCGGCGCCGCCTTCGCGCCGTCCATTACCGCGAAGTTGCGCACGAGCTTCACCTTCACGATGACTGCAGAAGCGCCAACGTCAATGTCGGTGATCTCAAACGAACCCCAGCCGTCCACGCTGTAGCTGGCGTTCATGATGTTCTCGTTGAGGAGATACGCCCTGGCGAACTGGTCGGACGTCAGGGTTCTGATAACCGCCGCAACGGCCGCATGGTCGCCGCGCTTGTTCAGCCAGTCCGCCTGGCTTGCGGTGAGCGTCGCGGTTCCGTCGGAAACGGTCACGACCTCATCGGTCACGAATACGACAACCCTGTTCGTGTAGCTGCCGTAGATGGATCCGACGGATCCCTCGCCATCGAACTCGAACGTCTGCACGTAAGGCGTCCCGTCGCTGTATGCGAACGGGAAGTTCGTCACCGCTCCGTCATACAGCGTCGCATACTCCAAGCCGTTCTTCACCGCAACGGTGTAGGTCTTGTTCGTGAAGTCCAGCTCAAGCCTGACGATGTAGTCGCGGTTTGTCTCTGCAGATGCTCCTTCTGCATCGAGCCATACCCTTCCGTTCGCGTTGGTCGTATAGACCTGGAAGCAGGAGTTCGTGCCGATGCGTATGGCGGCCTTCGCTCCGTCGTAGTCTTCATGCTCTTCCGCCGCGCCGTCGAACGACAGCGTGGTCTCGATGATGACGTTGCGCGCATCGGACGGATTGTCTGCCGTGAACTCGTTCCGTTCTTCGATCGCCACCTTGTGGTTGACGTACTCGACGGCATTGGACCAAAGTCCGGTCGCCTCCTTGAAATCTTCGTCTTCGTGTACCCAGTGCGCGGCGCGGTTTTCAGGCGTATCCTCCCATGTGGCGACGTTCGCGCCGTTGGTGGGTCCGAAGAACTGCTTCACGTAGTAGTCGTAGGTAAATACGTCGCTCGGACGGTACCCGTCCGCGAACACAACGGCCTTGACGGTCGTCGCGCCGGTTCTGTTCGTCACGTTGATGGTGCCGTCATAGACCGGACTCTCCGCCGTCGGATCGCTGCCGTCCGTCGTGTAGCGGATCGTCGCGCCCGGCGTCGCCGTCGCGAGGTCGACGAGCGTGTTGCGGTAGCCCGCCGTGGATGTGGAGGTCGGCGTAGCCGCCTGCGGCGCAATCGTGAACGTCTGCGTAAAGACTTCGCTGTCAAAGTATCCCCTCGCAACAGCCCTGGCCTTGACTGTCGTCGTGTCGGTGATGGTAAACGGCCCGGCATACAGCGTGCTGTTTGTCGTCGGCTCGCTTCCGTCGACGGTGTAGTAGATCGCCGCGCCCGCCGTTGCGCATTCAAGCGTGACGGGATATGAGTCCGTGTAGAACGTCGTCGCCGTGGGCGATGTCGGCGTCGCGGCGGTTGGCCACTTCGCCTGCAGGTACTCCGTCACCTCGATGCGCTCCGCGTCCGAGAGAACGCGGTTGTAAACCAGCAGTTCGCAGAGCTGCTTGCCGCCGTTGCGGTTGTTGACGTTGTAATTGTAACGGTCGCAGGTGATCGAGTTGGCCGTCGAATTCTCGCTCATCTCGCCCGCAACCACAATGAACTGTGTATCGCTGGGATATTCGTTGTAGATGTCGGCGACCTGTGCGCCGCCGTCCCACATTCTGCTGATCTTGGAGTAGTCGGCGGCGTATGCGCCGTTCTTGCTCTTCTCGCCGCGCGCGAACTCATAATGGCGCTCGTCGGCGCACGTGAGCCACATCGCGCCAATGTCCTTCTGTATCTTCACGACCATGAAGAAGGTGCGGATGTTGCGGATCGCGTCGAACCCGAGATCCTTGCCGCTGCCAAGCGCACCGAAATCGACCGTGGGTTTTCCGTACGTCGTGGTGTCGTACAGGGGCGAAGCGAGATTGTCATGCATGGGACGCGCGTAGTTGTCGCCGAAGCGGGAATCCCACCGCGTCACTTCGCCGCTCGCGTTGGTGGTGATCGTGTCCGTGGCAGAGGCGTCGAGCCAAAGAACGGAATCGTTCATGGCGGGATATTCAAACGTCCACTTGTTCTGCAGGTATTGCGTAACGGCGACGCGCTCTTCGTCGGTCAGGACGCGATCGAAGAGGATGAGCTCTGAAAGCTGCTTGCCGCCGTTGCGGTCGATATACCGGTCCTGCGTGATCCTGTTCGCGTACGCGCCCTCGTTCATTTCCGCAGCGACGACGAGGAACCTCGAATCGTCCGGGCATTCCGAAGTCATGTTCGCGACCTCGTTCGTCCCGTCCCAGAAGCGTGCGAACTTCTCGCCTTCCAGCAGTGTCGGATTGTAACTCGATGTCCATTGCCCATTCTCGCCGCGCGAGAAGTGGTAGTTCCATGCGCCGTTGGAGCCATAGTCGCCAAGCCAGAACGCATCTTTAGACTTCGGCATCTTGACCACCCAGAATGCCATGCGGATGTTGCCGACCGTGCTGAACGCGAGATCCCGTCCGCTTCCCACGTCGCCGAAATCGACTGTCGGCATGCCGAATCTTGTGGCTTCGTATTTCGGATAAGAAAGAGTCACGTTGGAACCCGTGCTTTGCCCCGCGGAGTTCGAGCCGACGCGGGAATTCCAGCGCGTGACCTCTCCGTTCGCGTTTGTTGTGATGGTGCTTGCGTCGGAGGCGTCGAGCCAGAAGGAGGCGGAGTCCTGGATGATGTCCGTCACTGCTGGAATCTGGTTGTCGAGCGTCAGCTCAAATCCATGTACATTGCCTACTTTCCCGTTCGGAGGATAAGTCTGCCCCCCCTCGTCGTTGATGTTGTCGCTGACCGAATTGATGTACTTGTAGCGGCAGGCGTTCTTGCCTCCGCTTGCGGCCGAGAACTTGTAGTAACCGGCGGGGAGCCACAGAAGGAAGCGGCCCGTTGACGCGGCGGATGTCGCAGTGATCGCCGCGCCCGTCGTGAGGTTCGTCGCCGTGACGGTTACGCCGCCCACAGGCGAGCCCGAGTCGTTGAGCAACGTGCCACTGACGATGGAAAGTCCGGGCTCGCGGGAAACGCCGTTCTTGTCCGTAGGCGGATAGAGATTGTAGATCACGCCGGTGATTGCGGTGAATTCATAACCATAATGCGTACACTTCAGATTCGGCGGCGTGTACCAGGCGGTGTCCGTGCCGTTCCATCCCATGTTGAAGTGCACGTAAAGCGTCTTGGACGAGTCATAACCGTAGCCGTCGCCTACGATGGCGTGCCCGGGATTGGAGATGGTGACACCGCAGGGAAGCCCCGCGTCAAAGTTGGAGAGCATGGCATTCAGCGCTTCCTCAGTCGTTATGGTCCCCCAGGGATTGCAACGAAGCGCCATGTTCTGGTACGCAAACTGCTCGACAAGGGCCCTTGCGCAAGTACAGAGGCCCGCACCGCTGCCTGTGGACTCGTAATGCATCCCGGCTGCAAGGCCGACGTCGAGGGTCAGTCGTCCGATGGCGTCATAGTGGGCGTTGGCAGACGGCGTGTTGGGCATGTTGCTCCAGTCGTATGGCACAGAGGTGTCAAAGGGAGTGACAGCCCATGGCGTCCATGAACCGCTGCCCGCCTTTTTCCAGCCGGCGGAGAGGTTCCAAGCCCCGTCAGTGTCGTCGGCGTCAACCTTGCCGGCGTAGGCCCGCACGTTGGCTTTCTTGTGGGCAGCGTCTGGCCACGACCAGTAGCGCATCAACTGAGCACCCATGGTGGCGACGCATCCGCACACATAGTTGCCAGGCGTGTACTTGTTGTAGCAGAGATTGCCATTGACGTAACTCTGCCCCCATGCCGTCGTCACAAGCGGGGCGACGCGAAGATCGACGGGTTCCTGGGTCGTTCCCTTGAGACGCAACCCACCTTTTGCGCTCGCCGCCCCGCGCAGCCGCGCCCACTTGGCGGCCTTGCCATCTTGCTGTTGTGCGCTTGCTGTCCCCGCGAGCCGCCGACCGCCGGCAGTTCCGGCCGCATTGGCCGTATTGGCCGAACACAGTTCGGCCATCATGGCCGCCACGTCGATGTTAAGCATCGCCATGAGCGGGTTTTCGATAGCGTTGGTATTCCACACGCCTTCCTTCGAGTAGGCAAGGATCGGCTCAAGCTCGGTGTCGCCCGAAGTGACCACGAAACCGCCACCTTGGAGATTCACCACGTAGTACTTGCCCTTGCCGTCCTTCGCGTCATACGAAAGCACGCTTTCCGGCTCGGCGGTAATCGCCTCTCCAAGGGACTCCCGGAGGTTGATCCACCCTCTTGCCGCATCTTCGGCGACGTCGGACGAAACCTCCTCGCCCATCGCCAATGAGAGCCAGAGAGCCGACATTGAAACGGCGATAGCTGCTTTTACCGTTTTTTTCATTTTTCTTCTCCGTTTTCTTTTCTCTGCGTTCTCTGTCTCTCTGCACCTCTGCGCGAGATTAGCCGTCCTACTCAATCACGGCCTTATAGAACTTGATGGCGCCCTTGTCGATGATGAACGTCGCCTCTTCTCCGTCGCGGAAATGCACGTCGTTGTCGTTCAGCTCGTAATCCTGTATCTGGGTGTTGATCCCCGACACGTTCGCGCCGCCGTAGACCTTGAGCGTTCCGTTGATCGGCGCCGCCTTCGCGCCGTCCATCACCGCGAAGTTGCGTACGAGCTTCACCTTCACGGTGACTGCAGATGCGCCAACGTCAATGTCGGTGATCTCAAACGAGCCCCAGCCGTCCACGCTGTAGCTGGCGTTCATGATGTTCTCGTTGAGGAGATACGCCCTGGCGAACTGGTCAGACGTCAAGGTTCTGATCATTGCCGCCACAGCCGCGTGGTCGCCACGTGCGTTCAGCCAGTCCGCCTGGCTCGCGGTGAGCGTCGCGGTGCCGTCGGAAACGGTCACAATCTCATCGGTCACGAACACAACCACCTTGTTCGTGTAGCTGCCGTAGATGGAAGAGACCGATCCCTCGCCGACATAGCCGATTGAGCACACGTAAGGCGTTTCGCCCGCGAACGCGAACGGGAAAATGGCGTTTCCGCCTGACGCGAGCGGCTTGAAGTCTGCGCCGTTTTTCACTGCCGCGGAGTAAGTCTTGTTCGTCACGTCAACCTCAATCCTGATGGTATAGTCGTGATTGATCTCAGCCGTGAGCCCTTCCGCAGTCGTGTCGAGCCACACGGTTCCGTTTTCATTTGTCGTGTAGACCTGGAAGCAGGCATTCGTGCCGATGCGCACAGCCGCCTTCACGCCGTCGTAGTCCTGATGATCCTCCGCCATGCTGTTGAACGTCGCCGTTGTCTCGATGATGACGTTGCGCGCATCGGACGGATTGTCGGCCGTGAACTCGTTCCGCTCGTCGATCGCCACCTTGTGGTTGACGTACTCGACGGCATTGGACCAGAGGCCCGTCGCCTCCTTGTAGTTCTCGTTCTCGAATATCCAGTACGCGGCGCGGTTCTCGGGTGTATCCTCATAGCTGGCAGGATTGTCGCCGCTGGTCGGACCGAAGAACTGCTTCACGTAGTAGTCGTAGGTGAACACCTCGCTCGGACGGTACCCGTCCGCAATCACCACGGCCTTCACCGTCGTGGGACCCGACCCCGTGACGTTGATCACCGTGCCGGGCGTGTAGACCGGGCTTTCCGCCGTGGGCACGGTGCCGTTCGTCGTGTAGTGGATTTCCGCGCCTGGGACATCGCTCGCAAGATCGACGAGCGTATTGCGGTACCCGGCATCAGAGGTCGCGGTTGGCGTCGCCGCACGGGCGGCCTGGGTGAAGGTCGCAGATGCCGTGGCGCTGTCGACGTAGTTCGACTTGAACGCCTTGGCCTTGATTGTAGTCGTCGCGTTCAGCGTGATCGCGCCTGTGTACTGCGCGCTGCTCGCCGTCGGCTCGCTCCCGTTCGTCGTGTAGCGGATCGTTGCGCCCGCCGTCGCGCAGGAGAGCGAGACAGACAGCGTATCCGTGGCGAATGTCATCGCCGCAGGGGAGAACGTGGGCGTCTCCACTGTTGGGATAAATGTGAACGTGCCGGTATAGACGGCGCTTTCGAGAGTGGTGGAGGCAATGGCAATCGCCTTGATGGTCGTGGTGGCGGTAATCGTGATCGGCGCGGAATAGACTGTGCTCGACTTGGTGGGCTCGCTGCCGTCCGTCGTGTAGTAGATCGTCGCGCCCGTCGTCGTGCACGCAAGCGTCACGGCGTGGCTGGCCGTGGTGAACGTCGTCGCCGTGGGCGATGTGGGCGTCGCGGCGCGGGTGGTCGCCACTGTGACGTTCTCGACCGTCAGGTTCGCCGCGTTGACCGTGCCGTTGTACACGGCGAGCTTCGCGCCGGCGGCGGAACTCGTCACCTTGGCGTTCAGGCTGTCGCCGGCGATGGCGTTGACCTTCAGCTCGTACCCGTTGAGGTCGATCGTCGCGCCGCTGTCAACCGCGACGTCGCCGAGCGCGCGCCAGTCGCAGTCGGAAGAGAGCTTGACGGTCTGCGTGCCGGAACCAAACGTGAAGTGCTCGGGCGAGAACGCGTATTCGCCCGCCCCGTTGATCTTGATCGTGAGGGGCGTAACGAAATGGTGGTTGCTTTCGAGGATGCGTCCGCCGTAGCCGCCGCCGGTGTCGCCCACGATGAGGCGGAACCTGTGCCAGCCTTCCTTGACGTCGATGTTGGCGTATGCCTGCTGGCAAGACAAGCCGAAGATCGCCCACTCGTCGTCGACCATGAACGCCATGTAGTCGTCCACGAATCCATGCAGGCCCCAGTTGCCGGCCTGCGCACGAGAGACGTAGAACCAGCCGTCGTAGCGGAACTGCTTGTTCAAAAGGCCGCTCGGATAGTTCATGCCGGGGTTGGGGATGATGCCGTTGTGGAGGTTGTCCACGCTGCCCTCGCCCTGAAGGGCGTAGTCGCCCATCGCCGCATCCTTGAACGCCCGGTTTCCGCTGTTGCCCGCTGCCTTGCTGCCCCAGTACGTCGTCGTGCCGTCATTGCCGAACTGCACCTTGCGCCAGTTGGGCGTGTAGCCGGAGGGGATGGTGAACGCGGTGTTGCCGCCGGGGATGATGACGGTCGTGTTCGCGTCGGGAAGCGCGCCGGAGATGGTGCTGCCGTTCTGGTCGAGGCAGGTCCAGTTGGCGGAGTTCGCAAGCGCGGCGGCGGTCGGCGAGGTGGTTCCGCCTTTCCATGTCGCCTTCATGGTGCGGGTGATCTCCGGCGGCGGCATGATTTCGTCCGGGCCGGCGTTCGCGTTCGCGGAGAGCTGCACGTCGCTCAGGACGCCGTTCCAGATGCGCACCTCGTCGTACTCCGCGCAGGCGTCGCTGTCTGCAGTGTAGAAGGAGTGTCCGAGGTAGAGGACGGGGTTGGAAATCGACTGGATTCCGTTCGGAATGGTCATCGTCCCGGATTTCTGCAGCACGCCCGTCGCGGCGTCGCGTCGCATCCACCTGACGAACGTCGTGCCGTCGCGCTGGCGCTCGAACGTGGCGGAGATGTGGAACTGCCGTCCGAGCTTGTACGGCGCCATTGAGGTATCGACGGCAACCTCCGACGTGTTCTTGGTGCCGGCTCGTTCGTTCGTGATGTCCGTGCCATACGACCACGTAAGGCAGAAGTAATGGGTGTTGTCCGCGCCGTAGTCGAAGACGCGCGCCCAGTTGCGGGCGGCCGTCTGCGATGCCCAGATTTCAATCGTGGCGGCTTCTGTGTTCAGGAGATTGGTGCCGAGCTTGAGCGAACCCGAGCCGTAGCCGCTGCCTGTCAGCTTCGCCTTGCCGTCGGCAATCGTGACGTTGGAGCCGACCTTCGTCGCGGTGGAACCGCCCTGCGAATCGTTGAGGTTGCCGTTGAAGCTCCAGCGGTGGGCGAGGGACGTGGAGACGGAATACGCGCCGCCAGCCGCGAGATCGAGGTCGAGTCCGTAGATGTTCTCGACGCTGCCAGAGTACGAGATGCCTCCCGCGCCCGCCGCAATGGACGTCAGGCAGGACTTCACGCGCTGGATCACCCGCGTTGAACTGCTGCCGCTTGTCGCCGTAATGGTGTGCAGTCCGGCGGGGAGCATGAGCGCGTACTTGCCCGTGGAGGAGGCGGACGTCGTGGTGTAGGACCTACCCGTCTCGCGACACTCCGCCGTGACCGTCGCGCCGCCCACCCGGCTGCTACCGTTCTTGACGACGCCGCTCACGATGGTCAGGTCCGGGTCGCCTTTCGACGGCGGATAGACATTGTACATGACATCCTGAATAGAGGTAAATTTACTGTTTGCCGCAGAGAGGTCTGGCGGCGCGTACCAGCCGTCGCTGCTTCCGGTCCAGCCAAAGTTAAAATGGACATAGAGCGTGCCGCTTTCGTCATAGCCGTAGCCGTCGGCGACGATGGCATGGGCCGGGACCAGCGTCGGACAGGGAAGCCCCGCGTCAAGGCTTCCGAGCATGGCCGCACGGCTCGAGTCGTTCCACCCGCTCGTTATCTTCGAGTTGGCGTATGTGAACTGATCGACGATGCGGTGTCCGAAAACTGCACCCGGAGCGCCGCTCGCGCCGCTGTTGTTCTGGTTGTAGTTCATGAAGCACGTCATGCCGACGTCGCGGGTGAGCTTGCCGATGGCGGCCTTGTAGGTGCTGCTGTCGTAAGACGACGGACTGAGCTTAATGTACGACCAATTGTACGTGCCCCCGAAAGCAGGATTCCATGCCGTTCGCGTCGTGGCGGATGCGCTCGCATCATAGCCATTGACGTCCCATCCCTTCTGCGTACCGCTGTAGTTGCAGGAGCCGTACCAGTTGGCAGTGGCAGAGATGGAGGCAGTGGGGTATTGCCAGAACCTCATCGTCTGTCCGCCCATCGTGGCAACGCAGCCGCAAACGGCACCGCCGGGCGTGTAGTAGTTTTCGCCATGGCCCGACTGTCCCCATTTCGACTGCACGAGCTGATCGCAGCGCAGGTCGGCGGTGGGTTTGGACGCCTGGAGGCGCAGCCCGCCCTTGCTGCTCGCCGCCGCGCGCAGCCGCGCCCACTTGGCGGCCTTGCCATCTTGCTGTTGTACGCTTGCTGTCGCCGCCAACCGAAGACCACCACTTTGCTGTTGTACACTTGCTGTCGTCTGGGCCGCGTTGGTCGAACTCAGTTCGACCATCATGGCCGCCACATCTATCTCAAGCATCGCCATGAGCGGGTTCTCGGCGGCGTTGGTGTTCCACACGCCCTCCTTCGAGTAGGCGAGGATCGGCTCCATCGCCGTATCGCCGGAGGTCACGACGAAACCGCCGCCCTCAAGGTTCACAACGTAGTATTTCCCCTTGCCGTCCTTCGCCGTGTACGCGAGGACGTTCGTCGTGGGCTGAGCGGTGAATTCCGCGCCCAACGCCTCCTTCACGTTCACCCATCCGGCGACGGCGTTCATCGCCTCTTCGCCCGTCACCTCATCCGCGCACAGCGGGAGGGTTGCACTTGTCGCGACCGCAACCGCAAAGATTGCCGCCGTGTTGAGGAAACTACTAAATATTTTTTGCATGTCGTGTCCCTTTTATGGCGCTATGGTTTCTGAACCGGCGACACGTGCCCGGTGAGGCGGATGAGCTCTGCCTCGGCGATCTCGCCCGCGTAGAACGCCTTCACGCGGGCTCCGAGCGCGCTCGCGTATCCGCTCGCGGCGTCGGTGAAGTCGATGCGCGAGGCGTCACCGAGGCGGTACTGCTCCACCACGGTGTCGAGGTTCTCCTTCGCCTGCTGCACCTCGATGCGCGCAGTCGCAAGCGACTCGCGCGCGTTGTCGCGTGTCGCCGCCGCCACGGCGAGGTCGCGCGAGAGATCCTGTTCCGCCTCTTCCAGCGCCACGCGCGCAAGTTCCATCGCCACCACGGCCTCGTCAACGAGCGTCCGCTTGCGGAAACCGTCCAGAATGTTCTGCACCGCCCGGAAGCCCCACGACCAGTTCCAGGTGGGGTCGGCGAACGAGAACGCACTCGAGAAAGAAAGCGACGGGAAGAGGTCCGCGATCGCGTAGTCCACCTCGGCGGACGCCGCACGCAGCTTCGCGCGCAGCACCATGAGGGATGGCGCGTTCGTGCGCGCGAGGTTGAGCGCCTCGGCCGAATTGTAAGTCGTGGGCTTCAGGTCGGATTTCGACGTGGCAAGGGCATCCGCCGCTACGGACATAACGTCCTCGCGCGTGGCACGTTCAGCGGAGAGGCCAAGCGCGCGGATGAACGCCGCGCCGGCCGTCACCACCTCGTTAGAGGCGTTGATCGTGGCAAGCCGCGCATCCGAGAGGTCCACGCGCGCCTTCAGCACGTCAAGCTTCTTCACCTCCCCTTCCGAGAACAGCGACTCAGCCTGCCTAAGGTGCTCAGCGTACTGGAACTCGTTCGTGCGTGCGACCTCCAGCAGCGCGTCGTTCCGGAGTAGCGTGAAGTACGACTTCGCCACGTCGTTGAACACGGCGAACTCCGCATCCGCGAGATTGCGTTGCGCCGCAACGAGGTTCTCGCGCGCCTGGTGCTCCCGCGCGTCAATGCGCCCGAAGTCGTAGATGAGAAGATCAAGAGACACATCTGTTGTGAACTTGCCACTGTTCTGATGCCAGGAAAAGTGGGTCGAACGGTTCGCTGTGGACTGCGAGAAGCCGCTTGAGAGGTTCAACTGGAGGTCGCGGTCGCTCGTCACGCGCGAGAGTTCCAGCATGGCGTTGGTCACGGCGAGATGCGCAGCCTCTATGCTCGGACGGTGGTTCATCGCCCACGCCACGTAGTCGACGAGGCGAAAGCCCCGCAAATCCACGTGCGTAACCTCTTTCGAGTTTGCACTCGCATCGTCCGCCGCCTGAGCCACGTCGGCCTGCGCCGTGCGAGCGCGCTTTATCGTGCTGCACCCGCACGCGCACACTAGCGCCGCCGCGGCGCACAAACCTAATCTGCCTAATGAAGTCATGCGCATATTATAACATACCTATGGGTATGTCAGTCAACAATGTAGACCAAATGGAACTAAAAAAGTTTGTCAACCATGAACTTAAAAAATCATCTCACAACGATCATGCAGCCTTTCGACAACACTTTGATAGTTTTTCTGTCGGCGGAAAGCTTGATCTTATAGCCCTTCACGCCTGCCGCGAGCGCTGGAGCGCTTGTGAATCTCGCCGCGTTGTTCTCCGCCACCTGCGCGAAGACGAAGCCGCGCGTCAGCGGCTCGGTGAAGTCGAGCGTGGCGTTGGTGAAGTCGAGCGTGCCGCCGCCCGTGAGCGTGATCGCCCGCGCGCCCGGCGTCGCCTTCAAGACGCAGTTGGTGATGCCGAGATCGTGCCCTGCCGTGTCAAGCGTCACGGCGTTCGCGCCGAAGACAACTGCGTTCGTGATTCCGCTGATGAACGCTGCTTTGTCTGCGTTCGCCTCGAGCGTGCCGCCGTCAAACTCCACGGTTGACGCACCCGCGCCTCCTGTGATGTCCGCCGTGACGAGCTTGCCGCTTCCGCTCAGGCGCAGTTTCGCCGTGGAACCCGATCCATGTGCGACATTCATGCCTTTCGCCGCCGTGGCCGTGCCGCCGGAGATGTCCCAAAGGCCCATCTTGATCGCACCTTCGGAACCCAGGTTCACCCTGTTTGCCGTGATGGTAAACGTTCCGCCCGACATGATGTAGGAGCCCTCGCTGCCGGTTGACCATCCAATTGAGAGATACCTGTTCGCATTCACCGTTCCGCCGCTCTGCACGAACATTCCGATTCCCGGAACATTTCCCTCATAGTTGTCCAGGCGACCTATCACGAAGCTATCGCCTACCGTCAGCATGCCCGCTGTGATTTCGTAACGCGCTGTGGACGTGTTCCCTACGCCGAGGTTCAGGTGGCTAGGCAACGACACCGTACCGCCGTCCTGCCTGAACAGCGTTGGACCTGAATTGTGGTGTCCGAGCGTAATGTAACTGGACGTGGAGAACATCGCGTTGTTCGTCACGAAAATGTAAATGCCTGAATCGCCATAAGCACCACAACGGAAATGCGTGTGACCCTGGAATTTCAGCGAAGCGTTCCCACTTACGGAAATCGTCGCCGTGTGGCCGTATCTGCCGGGATATGAATCGCCCGTCACAGTCGTCGTACCGTTCGTCACGAAAAGTCCCGCGTCGGACGCCCAGCCAAGGCCCTGGTTAGCGATGGTGAACGTTTGGTCGTTCACGCTCTTCACCTCCAAAAAGTCTGTATAGACCGTCACCTTCGCCGTGTCGATGTAGTCCTTCTCGGAGAAGGCGTTTTCCGTCCAAAGCGCGGGCGTCGTTCCTGCAACGGAGTTCGTCACGTACGCGCCGTTATCCCCTTCAGCCGCCGTGAGGTAGGAAATCTTGAGGCTGTGTCCGTGGAGGTCGAGATACGAGCCGTCCGCGATGGTCAAGTTGGGCGCGGCAGACCAGTCGCAGTCCGCGCCAAGCGTCACCGCGCCGCCGTTGCCGCCGCCAATCTGCGTCGTCACCCACACAGGCGTCGTTCCCGCCGGAACGGTGAACGATGTCGTGCCAGAAAGCACGACGACGGTTGACTTCACGGGCAGGGCGTTTGCCACCACGCCACCCGTCGAGTTGGTACAGGCCCAGTTCGCGGGGTCGTAGAAGTCGGTCGGATCGCCGCCACCGGTCCACCACGCGAACGCGGCGACGTTCGCGGCGAGGCCGAGTTCGATGGACTTGCCGTCCGCCGAGACGGATGCGACGTAACCGTCGCCGACGAGCTCAACGAAATCGAGGACGTCGTCCGCACCCTCCGGCAGCACAAAACCGTCCGTCGTTGCAATCGTAAGCGAATCCTCCTGATAAGAGGTGGTGTCAATGCGAATCTTCGCGTTCTCGCCAAGTGTGACCTTGCCGCCAAACGCGACGGAGTTCGTAAGGACGAGCGTCGTGCCGCTGGCGACCACGCTGTCGCCCCCAACCGTCAGCGTCCGGGCAAGTGCGAGCGAGCCGCCGCCCGTGACCGTCAGTCCGCCCTCGCCCGTCCACGGAATGTCGCAGTGGACGTTGTGTCCTGCCGTGTCGATCGTGAGGCCGCCAGCGCCGATGGTGTAGGTTTTCGCGTAGCCGTCCGCCGACGCGACCTTCGCCATGAACGGCGCGACCGCGGTATCGTTGTTTTTGGCGCGGATCGTCGCACCGTCAGCGACCAGCATCTGCCTGTTGTACGCAAGACACTTAAGAACGCCAACTTCGAGGACGCCTCCCGTGAGATGCACCTCGCTGCGGCCAGGAGTCGATGTGTTCGCGCCCAAGTAGAAGTTCCCAACATCGGCGACGCCGCCCGAAAGCTCGAACACGCCCTTGCCATTGTTGCCATTTAGACCGTTGTACACCGTCCCCATCGAAAGATCACGGTCGATCTGAAGGAGACCGCCGCTTACGCGTACGATGCCGGTCAGGTAAGTACTGCTGCATTGCGCCGCGATTCGCAGATACCCCCTGCCAGAGCCACCAGCGGCATGAAAGACGCCGCGTTTCACCTCAAGTATCGACAGACCTGGATATTGAACACCGACGAAGTTTCCACTGTTGCTGCCATTATCTGCCGTCGTAAGCGAACCGCCGTCAATCACCAGTTTCGTCGTCACGGCGTAATCACTTGCAACACCGGCATAGTTCAGGGCGATGCGGCTGTTTGCCTGTGCGGAGAAATCTGCAACAAAACCATCGGCAAACTTAATCGTGCTACCCTGATATGCTAAGGACACACCTGCCGACGGACGCCACGTGCCGTTCGTCAACACGATTTCTTCGCCGTTGTAACGACGGGAATTTATCGTAAACGAGCCGGTGTATGTGTCACCCCCAAAATCAAGTATGCCTTCTTTTGGTATGATAGACGCGGGCTTTGTGGCATGAGAGAGGACAAGCGTGCCCTTGCCTTCCTTCTTCGGCGTAGTGGCGGTGAGTCCGCCGGAGAGCGCGAGGCGTCCGCCTTCCGCAACGTAGATGCTGCTATTGTCCGTGGAGAGCGTGACGGGCGCGGTGATGTCCTGCGCGGCGACACTCGCGTCCGCGATGTCCTGCGAGAACGAAAGGCCGTCGCCACCAACCGTAAACGCCCCGGCGGTGTCCGTGAACGCCAGGCGCGCGTAGGAAGATTCGGCGGGCGTGTCCGCGCCGCCAGCGGCGGCGGAATAGACGAGCGCGGAGTCGGCATCGGCCGCATCAAAGGAAAGGTAAAGCGTGTTGCCGTCGCGCAAAAGCACGCCCGCACCGCCGCCGGAGATGGTGATCTGTCCGAGCGAGCCGTCAAGCGAGGAAGTGCAGGCAATCAGAGGATAGCGTCCCGAAGGAGATTCCGGCAGCGTCACGTTGAGCGTGGCGGGGCCAATGATTTCGAGGTTTGGCGTCGTGATAGGCGTCGTACCTGCGTCGAGCGTACCGAGGTTCAACGTGATGCCGTCGAAGATAAGGCCGTAGGTGAGCGTCGATTGCGAGAACGTGACGGCGCCGCCTCCCGTGAGGCGCAGCTTGCCGGTGCCGGTGAATGCGGGAATCGATTGCGCGAATCCTGCGGTGTCGAAGGAAGCTGGGATACCGGTGATCTGCATCGTCCGCGTCTTGGTGTTGGAGGCATTGAACGCCTCCACATTGAAGATGTTGGCCTTCGTTGCGACAAGCGTGCCGTTGTGCCATGTGAAGACTTGTCCGTTGCCCGTCCTGAAGGTGATGTTGCCCGTCGTCAGCGTTCCGCCGTTGAGGTTGAGAGTGGACGTGCCGGTACTGACTGTTTTGGTGCCCATGTAAACCGTCCCAGCCGTCGCCTCGCCGCCGTTGATGGTGATCGTTCCAGACGCTGTGACGCCGACTTTGTCATCCCACTGCGCCGAGCTGCGCAACACGGCATCAACCTTGAGAACGCCGCTGTTGAGCGTGAGCGTAGAAGTGTTATTTTTGCCGATGCCGCTTCCCACGGCAAGGTATCCAGCTCCGTTGTCTGTCGAACACCAAAGCGTACCGCCGTTGATGTTCACGACTGCACCAGAATAGCCGTTTTCGATGCCGATGAAGTTGCAACTACTGCTGCTGTTGCCGCCAAACTTCATGTAGGCTCCCTCATTGATGGTCAACGTACCTTGCCACAAAAGCAACCTTCCCGTCGTGTCGAGGCGATACCCCTCTCCAACGGTCGCCGTTCCCACATTTGAACTTGCGTTACCTTTGCTGCCAACCTCATAGCTCGCGGTACTTTCTGCCGCCAGCGCATTGCCCACGCAGAGCGAAACTGCGGCGACCGCGAGAACCCAACTCGCGGACTTCACAAAAGAAACATTCTTCATCGCTTTCATCGTCTTTTCCTCGTGTGTTGAAACGTCGGCCTTTGGGGCATCTCGCAATCTTCGCCAGTGCTCCTAAAAACATAACTACTATTTTACCCCCCCCCCTGTCCGTTTTGTCAAGTATGAAGTCAGGCTTGGTGAATTACCGCGCCCTGCGGGGGACAAAGCAAAAAACAAAAGAGAACAGATTTCGTGTAACCTTTCGCCGCGTGGTGTGTAAACAGCAGTGAAAGAACATTCAACCTCACAGGAGGTAAAACAATGGCAATAGACATAAACAACGTGAACTTCAAGATGTTCACCGACTTCGCCGCCACGGCGAAACAGAGCGCCCGCGCGCAGTTCGAAAGCAAGCTCGTCCCCGACGGCGAGGCTCGTACCATAAAGGCGGCGGGCGGACTTGACTTCGTAGGCAATGTAGGTCGGCTTTCAAAATACAAGACGACCAACGATTCCGTCCGGCGGCTCTTCCGAGAGACGGTCGCCGGGATGTTTGGCTGCGAAGAGGACATCCCGGACAGCGTGCTGAAAGTGATGAAGCTCGAGGACTACGGTAAAGGCAAGCCACTCACCGCCCGCCGGATCACCGCAGTGAAGAACGCGATAGAGGCATTCGCCAAAGACGACAACGCGTCCGCAAAGGCCGATGGAGACAAGGCCGTGGAAAAGCTTTTCAAGTCACGCGACCTATTCGACAGGATGCCGCAGGAGGAGAGCGACGAATTGAAGAATACCGTGCGCGAGATTTTCGACACATGCACAAGCGCCGACGCGCGGGAAATCCTGCGCAAAAACATCGTGCTGATCGTCCTTCGCGGCGACGACTCCATTCGCAGCAAGGAGGAGATCAAGGCGAAGGCCGATGCGATAAAGGCGAACTTCAGGGAGCTGCGGACGGCCGCGAAAGGCAACAGGCAGATACTGAAGGCCGGCAAGCTCATGCTTGATTCCCTCGCAGGCAAGAGCCTGCCGCCTGGCAGGATTGCCGTACTGACGGCCTTTGCGACAGGGAAAAACGCCAAGCTGGACGCGATAAAGCGTCTCAAACCTTCGTCAGGCATAGTCTCAATCACCAAGGCACTGATTCAGGTCGCAAAAAACATCAAGGCCGCCTTTGCCACCAACGACATCAAGTTCGGCAGTTTCGAAGGCGATATGTCCAACCCGCAGAGAACCTTTGTCACGGAGGTGATGCTTATGCGTCTCGCGCCAGACAAACTACGCGCAATCCAGGGGGCGCTCACGGGCGGCAATGCTGCACAGCTGAACTACATTGCAAGGGAAATAAGCATGAAGGGACTCAGCGATATTCCGGCCGACGATGCAGATATCAATCTCGCCGTAATGGGCAATCCAAACGAGGAAATTCCGCAGGACCTTAGAAATGGAATCCGGGACGCGATCTCATTTTTGACCATCGACAAGATGAACACCGCATCCTCCATAATCGGCGAAATCCTGGACGAAGAAGTCCCGGAGTTGCCGGATAACAACGAGTGGTCGGAGGACACGCTGTATGTTGTCGAAAAGGTCAAGGATTTGCTGCTGGAGCATCCGCAAATCTTCCATGAAGCCTGATTCGGCAGCACCAGGGATGTTCTTCGCCTTTTGCCACAAGTACCGCAGTAACGGAAACTCTTGGTCGATGCGCCGCTCTTGGCGTAGTTGTCCACACTGCAGCCGGAGCGCATGAAATCCTCAAGCGTCGTACCCCAGCTTGCAAACGGATTCACGACGCGGCGTCATTTCCGATGCCGTTTCCTGCCTCCACAATGGCGTCATTTGCGATTTGCCTTTCAAAGCCGTTGGTCTCCCCATGGAAGGTTGGTGGTATGTTAGCATACCCTCCCGTGATTCGTCAATCCCCCGACGGGGCTTTGCGGTGTGGCAAGGACGCCCCGGCCTTGCAAGGACGATGGCGCCCTTGCCACATTTTCGTTTACGAATCTAGAAGGTCGTCAAGGGTCAGCGTGTTCTGTGCGACCGAGGCATGCACGCCGGGCTTGATCCCTTCGGCGGCAATGACGGTTATGCGGCAATTCGCCGTCGTCCCGGTGTCGGCGCGGAACGCCTCGCGCCGGTTGAGGAGCTTCGCCTCCTCTTCGGCGGTGATCTCGTAGGGCGTCCTGTAGAACTTCATCTCGCAAAGGTTGACGTTGCCGTCCTGCCGCTCAAGCACCAGGTCGATCTGCGCACCCTTCTCTCGTTTTGAATCCGCGCGTTTCCGCCAGGAATAGACCTCGCACCCGACGCCGGAGATGCCCAGCGCCCTCTTGATCTGGTCGATGTGGAGAATGCAGACGCGCTCGAAGGACTGACCCTCCCAGTTGGCGAGGCGCGACCCGCCGACGGAGTTCATCCAGAAGTTCGGATCGCGCACGCTCCCGTTCATGAACGAGAAATGGAAGAGCGTGAAATTGTCGGTCAGCTGGAAGAACGCGTCGCGGTTCTTCTTGTGCCATGCGTTGAACTGGCGGACGAAATCGCAGCGGACAAGCTCCTCCAGCGTCTTCTTCATCGTCCCGCCGTTGGTGATGCCGGTCTTTTCGACCAGCTCCTCCCGCGTCATGCCGGACTTGCACGAGGCCAGTGCCGTGACGATTTTGAGATGCGCCGTGGCGTCGCGGAAAAGCGAGGAATAGAGATAGCCGAATTCGTCCCGCAGCTTGCCGTGCTCCGAGAAGCAAAGCGAATCCACGTTCTGGGCAAAGCTCCGGTCACCACGAAGAAGGCTCCAGTAATACGGCACGCCGCCGAAGATCATGTACGCCTGGCAGAGTTCGTGGCGGCTGAGCGTGACGCCGAGGGACGCCGCGTATTCCGAACACTCCTTAAGAGTGAAAGGACGGAGCCATATCCTGTCCGTCAGGCGGTCGTGCAGCCCCCCCTTGTTGTGTACGATGTTCTCGACGATCCACGATGTCGCAGACCCGCAGACGACCATGAACACGTCCTTCTCCTTCCTGACCAGCATCTGGTTGTTCCAGAAGTACTCGAATGACGACACAAGCTTTGAACGCGGCGTATCCATCCAGGGCATCTCGTCGATGAACACGACCTTGCGTCCGGCCGGTGCCGCTGCGACCAACTCCGAAAGCCGCGTAAACGCGTCAAGCCAGCTCGCGAGCCTCGGGCATTTCCGATACCCGTACTGTACGAGCGAAGCGCGAAACGCATCCAGCTGATCGCGCAAGGTCCCGTCGCGAACTCCTGTGTGGTAGAAGGTGAACTGATCCGAAAACTTCTCCCGAATCAGATACGTCTTGCCGATGCGACGCCTTCCGTATACGACGACAAGCTGCGATTCGGGACGCGACAAGTCCCAGTCAAGCGCCTTGATTTCTTCTTTTCTGCCTATCATAAGCCTACCTTCTCGTTGAAGACGGAAGATATCATATCATATTTATGAGATAATTACAACGTTCAGCATACTTTTGTTTTGAATGCTGTAATTATCTTGTCATTTTCGGCACTTAATTACACACCTCACAAACCATCAGGTGATATTCCATCTTGGCGGCGGAACGGTGGGGCGAGGCGTCCCGCCGAGCGGCGGAATGACTACTTGACGATCACCGTAAAGCCACGGCCAATGCAAATGTAGCCATCGGCGTCCTGCGTTGCACGGGCTCCGTTGAACCTGATTCTCCTGAGCGTCACCCTGGGGAGCGCGGTTGTCACGCGCAATCCCGGGTGCTGGAGATCGCCCGTGAGGTAAAGCGTCGAACCTTCCGGGATGGTGAGGTTTGCGCAGGTGAACGATGCGCCGTCGCCAAACGTCATGGCGGAGGATGCGGTCAGCGTCACAGATGCGACCTCGTTCGACGTCCCCGCCGCAAGCGCGAGCGTTCCACCCTGAAGCGAAATCTGGTTGGCCGCCGCCATCGACCCTTCCGCCCGGTTGAGAAGGAGCGTCCCTTCCCTCACCTGGATCGGCTGGTTCAACGTCGCGATCCCGTCAAGGCGCATCGTCCCCGCACCGGTCTTGATGAAGGACGAGGACTTGTAGCTTCCGTCCGAGGAGATGTTTCCGGCCATCACGAAGTCCACTCCCTCGCCCGCGACGGTATCCTCAACGTCGATCGTGACGTTGTTGACGCCAGTTGACTTGTTCGTTCCCAGTACGGTGAAGTACCCGTTAAATGTCGATGCTCCCGTTCCCGAAACCTTCAAGACGGGATCGGACGCCGTAAAACCGAACTGGAACGCACCGCCCGTTACGGAGGCCGACGCCGCATTGGAGAGCGTCAGGTAGTAGATGTAGGTGGATCCCTCAGAGTGCGTCAGCGTCGCGCCATCCAGAACGACCTCGCCACTCGCGTAGTGGTACGGATATGCCTTTGCGCTCGTCGCCGTCGTTCCTGGATGCATCGTGATGGTGTCCGTTCCCTTCGTCATGCCGTCGTTGTATGTGCCCGCGCCCGAGAAGGTGAGTGTGGCATTGCCCCAGAAGTCGATCACCTTGGGAAGAGCATACTTCACGGCGACGTCATACACGATCGGGTGCGCCTCGTCGCCCCGGACGACGAACGCGCTGTCGGTCATCGTGATTGCGCCGTTGGCCTTTACCGTCGCCGTGGGCGCGGCGGCACCGTCCGTCGGCTCGCCGAATGCGTTGGCGTCGAACGTCACCTCCACGCCCTTGCCGGAAAGCGCGGGGAACGTCTGCGTCCCCGTCGCGGCGAACGTCAACTTGCTCATGTCCTCGGCCGCCAGCGGCGTCACGTTCGTCACGCCAAGGATCTCAAGGGCTCCGGCCGTCGTGAAGGCGTTCGCGATCACGGACCGTCCGCCAAGCTCGCCACCTACGCCGGGGAATATCTTCGCGTTTGCGGCGAAGTTGAGGGCTTCGTTGGAAAGCACGAGCGTTTCGCCCGGAGCGGGCGTCATGTGCAGCTCCTTGATCAGGAAGCCGGTAGAGGTATACTCGTAGATGATCTTGCCATTGGAAATGCTCACAAGATGCTTCACGCCGGAGGCTGTCTCTATCGACTCGACGCGATACGCATGCGCTCCGCGCACAATGGTCAGCACGCCGCTGCCGATGATGCGGAGATTGTCGAGGGCAACATCCTCGTCGAGCGTCAGAGTCGCGTCGCCGTCCGTCAAGTTGACAACTGCGCTGCCGTTCGTCGGCGCCGCGATGGAGGTCTCCCCGATTAGCCAAGAGGCCGCGCCCCACACGGCGGACCCGGACAAGTCGAGCGTCGGCACCCCGGTGGATATGTCGCACGGACGCGACGGCGTGAACGTGACGCTGTTGCCCGAAACGCTTGCTCCGTCGGGAAGTCCCACGAACGGAACCGTCACCGTAGGATCGGCAACATACCGCCCGGTGAGCGTCAGTGCCACGTTGATCGGCACCCACACCTCCTCATCCGTCCAGGTCGTTCCGCCGTCCGTCGAGAATTCAAATCCGGAGATGCCCTTCGTCACGCGCACTTCGACGGCTCCATCGGCGAACCGGTAGCCGTCGGGCGATTCCGACAGGTTGAAGCGCTGGCTGTCAACGTACCAGTTGCGCAGCCTTTCATCAGCGGTCAACACACGCGACGTCATGCGCACGGCGCAGATTTCAGATTTGTCGTAGAGTTTATTGTTGCCGGCATAATCCGCGCCAATCCATATGTTCGTTTGTGTGGGATTTACGCTTCCGCCCCCCGTCTTGTGAATCTGATTCGTTGCGTTACAGTATGTCGTAGCCCCAGTCGAATCGCACACCACCGCGATGTACTGCCGCTTGTTCCATTTCGTTATGGCACTGGTCCCGAACTGGCTTCTGGAATTCCACCCGCTTTCACGGTACTGGACACCTTGAACGAGCGGATTGCTGCTATTCTTCTGACGCAGATCAACCACAAGCTGACGATGGGAACTGTCTTCTCCGAAAAACGTCCAATATTCGTAGCTGTCCTTTACCTGATTGCCAGGATTAGAAATCACCAGCTCCAGCGTGAACGCCTTGGAGGCGAGGGCATCCTTGGCGGCGGTGGACGAAGTCTGGAAATAGCTGCTGCCGTCCGTCTTCCATGCGTCGTCGATGAATCCGGCCGCGCCGGTCTTGGTCAGCGTCAGATTGCCCATGAGGTCAATCCATGTCGGCGCCGCAGCCTGGTGCATTCCCACGCCCACGTTATCGATTGCGTCAAGGTGGGCGATCAGCGCGGCGGTTCCAGACTGCGCGTAGGCGGAAACCGGTTTCGTCGAACGCACGAAGTTGGCGCGAAGCTGCGCCACTCGGTCGAGAGAGATTGTGATGATCGCATCGGACGCGCTCCCGCCAGTTATCGCACGGGTGTCGCCCGCCCAGCCCGTGAACATGTAACCCGACGCAGGCGTCGCCGTCAGCGTCACGTTCGTTCCGTAGGGGATCCAACAGCAGCCGTCTGCCTCCGGCGTGATGACGACACCCTCTCCGTCGCGCACGGCAACGCTCCCCTTCGCCGTGCTGTCAGGCGCCGCGTAAACCTTGGCGTAGAGCGTGCCGCTCTCGTACTTGTAGTCGTCCGCAGACCCGAAGCCGGCCGTGTAGGAAAGCGCGGTCGAGGGGCTCGGCATGGACTCGCCCTTGAATTCGCCGGTAATCACGTCCCTGAAACCGGCCGCGCCAGTTGCGTTCGTCGTCGGCGCGAAGAAATGGACGGGCGTTCCGCTTTCCTGGATGTCGATCGAGTAAATCAGCGCCTTTGACCATCTCTGCGTAACCGTTGCGGTATAATCCGCGAAAAGCGGCAGGGTGATGCTCGTTTCCGCATCGGCTGCACAGGTTCCGCCCAGCGTCTCGCCGATGTTCCTGTTTGGATTGCGCTGCCAGAGGTTGGCCTTGCCGGTCTGCCTGTTGATCCACACATAAGCGCGGCTGGTGTTCGCGCTGCCAGTGCCTCCGCTCCCGAACGCCGAGCCGGAATAAGTGGCGCTGTCATTGATGAGGCACGCAAATTCCTTGTAGGTGCCGTTGATGTACAGATGGCAGCCCAACGCCCCTTGCTCGCCGAAAATGCGCGCCTGTTCTGCAATCTCCGTGTACTGGAAGTCCGCCGCGATACGCGTGGTGGGCTTGACGAGATACCCCGTGTCGATGCAGTTCACGCCGTATGCGCGGATGGACGCGCTCGGGCGGAACGTGTCGGCGGGATAGAGCGCGGCGTACGCCTGCGCATCTTCCGCCGTGAACGCCGTCTGGTAGAAGCGCATGTCGCGAAACGCAACGTTGAGATCGTTTACAGTACTCACCTCGCCGGACGTGTTCCCGGAGACAGTGCTGCAGAACTGAATCCCGCCGCCGAAAGCATAGTTAACCGACGTATGGCTCTTCTGGTAAACGCCGTCCACGTAGAAGTCAAATGTCCCGGCATTGCCAGAGGTCGGCTTCTTGTACACGACGACAACGGTATGGAATCCCTTCGCCACATCGACATTCTGGTCAAGGAGTATCTGCGCCTTGCGACTTGTCGTGCCAGATGCCCGCTGGTTTTCGTCAACGAGCAGCTTTGTCGTATCTGACGACGCACAAATGGAGATGTTCTTGCGCGAGTTGACGTTTTTCCTGCCGATTGAGAAGATGACGCCGTTGTTAGTGGTGCCGGGGCGAACGGACATCACAAACGTCCAGTCATTTCCGTTCAAGAAATTGTACAGCGTCAAGGGCCTGGAAGACGAGTCGCCCGCCGACCATCCAGTACTCATCGGGTGGGCGGCGGAGTTCGCGCCGTCGGGTCCATCAACGGGAAGTTCCGTCATGTCTCCCCTGCTACTGCTGCCGATCGTCGTATCCGAAAGCGGATCGACCGGCACCACGTCGCTGCCGCAGAACACCCTCTTGCCCGACGAAAAGTCGTAGCGGAAGTTGTAGGCGTCAAGGTCGGCGGCATGCGACACCGAGGCCGCCGCAGCCGCGCAGATCGCCGCAATCGCAGCGCGAATCATCTTTGCTTTCATACTTTTTGCCTTTCTTTCCGTTGTTGAAGATTGGTTATGTGCAATTATACGCGGCGTCGTTTCCGATGCCGTTCCATGCCTCCACAATGGCGTCATTTGCGATTTGCCGTTCAAAGCCGCTGGTCTTCCCATGGAAGTTTGGCGATATGTTAGCACATCCTTCCGTAGTTCGTCAATCCCCCGACGGCGTTTTTGCGGGTGGCAAGGCCATCTCGGCGGCGGAATGGTGGGGCGATCCGTCCTCGGCGATCCGCCCGCCCCACGGGCATCTTGCCCGTTATCGGGGTGGCGGGCGTCTCGCCCGCAACTGGGACAACGGGCATCTTGCCCGTTGCCAAAACAGTCTTTGCTTTAGATTTCGCTTTTGTCCGTGTTTTTGTCCGTGTAGAACGTGTAGAACGTGTTGTTGCGCGCGGGCTACTTGACGATTATCATGAGGCCTGAGCGTCTGACGATGTAGCCGCTTCCGCCTTCGTCGAGCTTCGCCTTGTACCCGCCTGCTCCGAACGTGAACGCCGGCTCGCCCGTCATCTCGCCTTCCACTGCGACGACCGCCTTGCGCGACGCGCTCGCCGCCGCAGGGTCGGCGACATGGACGGGAAGCCCCGCAAGGTCCTTGTCCCCCGCGAACGTCACGGACGACGCGCCGTTCAGCGTCACGCCCGCCGAAAGCGTCACCGCGCCGAGCGTGATGTCGCTTCCGTCTGCAATCGCAAGCACGGTCGAGACCGTTCCGTTCGTAATCGTGCCCTCGCCCGACACCGTGCCGAGGCTTCTCGTTGCACCGCCCAGGCTCACCGTAGCGCCATCCGCGATCGACACGGCCACGCCGTCCGTCGCAAGGATCGTCGTGCCCGCCTGCGCGTCGAGCGCGAGCGTCCCCGTGTGCGTGCCGCCGAGCGTCCAGTCGCCATGCCCCGCCTTGCGCACGACCACGTCGCCGTCGAGCGTTCCCGTGAACGCCTGCACCGATTCGTTCGTGAGCGTAACCGTGCCGGAGAATGCGAGCGTTCCCTCGCCCGCGAGACGGCAGAGGACGGGTGCCGCCCCGTCCGCGAGCGTCAGCGTCGCATTCGTCGCCACAACCACGTCCGCGCCAGCCTTCAGCGCATCGGCGCGTGAGAGCGTGAGCGCTCCGCCGCCCGCGACGACGTTGGAGAGGTTCGGGCTTGCGCCATCGAGCGTGAACGAACCGAGGTCGTACTTCGCGAGAGTATCGGCGGTCCACGCGCTCTTGAACGCGCAGGACTGCGCCTCCACGAATCCTGCCGCGACGCCCTTCCCGTCGTTCTCCGCGCCGACGGTCAGCGCGCCGTTCGCGACGATGCCGCCCACCGTCAGATCCTGCGACGGTAGCGCCGTGCTTGTCGCGGCCGTGAAGAGCGCCGTGTTGCCAGCGCCGTTCGCCGCGTCCCAGAGCGTCCCTTCGCGCGGTTCGCCCGCGAGGTCGTTCCAGTTCGTCGCGTCCTCGCCCCATGCGCCGCTTGCTCCGCCCGCCCACACGTTGTGCGCGGAATCCGCCACGGCCCCAAGGTCACGCACCTGCATACCGTTCAGCTGGACGGAACGCTTGGTGATATTGCTGTAATGCCCAGACAACATGGATATCGTCTGCGTCGTCGCGGTTGCCGTGAAAAGTCCAGTCGCGAAGTCGCCGCGCGCGGGGCTGAACAAGTCCTCGTTTTGGAACTCGACCCTCGCCACGCCGTCAAGCGTCATGTAGCGGTCACCATAAGTTGCACCGCTACGTCCTTCATGCACCCAGATCTGCACAAGGTAGCGGTGTCCGGGCGTCAGTCGCTTCAGCGTCAACGTCGATGGCGTGGCGTCGGAGGTGCCGCCGCCGGGATAGGTTGCGGATTGGATCATCAGCTTATAGCCAGCGGACATGTCGCCGTCCGTAATTCCAAACGCACTCCCGTTTGAGTTTCCGCCAGAAGGGAACGCGATGTCGAAATCATCGGTTGACGCACTTGCGGACGGACGCTTCCATCCCTTGAACGTCACGCCGTTGACCTCCGCATCCGTCGTGTCTGACGTGAAGTTGTACGCGTAGAGCAGTTCGCCGTCGAGGCGCACATCGTCGTCGCGCTTCGTGATGGGGCTGACTCTCCAGTGCGTCGCCGCGCCGGAATCGAGGCGGCGCAATTGGATGGCGTTTATCTGCGGATTGCCTTTGGTCACCTTGGACGTCGGCGTGTAGAGCGAGGTGATTTTCAGCGATTTCGACAGGCCTTCCGCCGTGAACACGCCTGTGATATGCTGACCGTACGTGCCGCTTGCGACGGCGAAGGCCATGCGCTTACACCCGTCGATCTCCTGCCAGCGGTACGGTCCGATATTCGTCCGCGTGTCGTTGACCCACAGCTGCACGAGATAGCGTCCGCCCGGCGCAAGACCTTCCAGCGTCACGGTCGCGGTGCCATTTGCGGACGGATACGTCGCGCCGCCCATGAGGCGGTGGTAGTCGTCTGAAAGCGTCTGCGCGATGTCCTTGTTGAACTCGTTGACATTGCGATACGTCATGAATTCCGTGGTCATGCGCACGTCGCGGTAGATCGTCGTGCTGCTCGTGGGCGCAAGCGGCACAAACACGACGTTGTTCACGATGGCGGTTGCCGCCGTCCAGCCCGCCGCGAACACGCACTCGCCGTCGAGGCGCACGTCGTCGTCGTCCGTGATGTTCTTCACGTCCTCCCACGCGATCAGCCCCGGCGTGACGTCGCGCAGCTGGAGGGAGGCGAACTGTGAAACGCCCGACGCGTTGCTGGTATCGATGCATCCGACGATGGTGAAGCTCTGCGAGTCTCCAGTTGCGGTGAACGCGCCCGTGATATGCTGGCCGAATCCGTTGGACGTGCGAAGCCGGAGAACCTCCGTGCCATCGACCTTGATGTAGCGGACGTTGCCGGGATTGGCACGGCTGTCGTTCGTCCACAGCTGGACGATGTAGGCGTGCCCCTGAATCAGGTTCTTCAGCGTGACCGTGTTTGTAACGGTCCCTCCGGTGGCGGAGGTGGAGTACACTCCCGCCCTTATCAACTGGAGATATCCCTCGCTCGCGCCTGCCGGTACGGTCGTCGCGAAGTTGTTGCTGTCGATGTACTGCGATGCGACATTAAGACCGACGTCGGCCATCGTCGCAACGCCGTCGGGAAAACCATTCCTGTTGACGCCGGCGGCGAACGAAACACCGTTCACGATGGCGGCCTTGTTCGCGTATGCGTAGCGCAGCACGCCGTCGGTGCGCACGTCCGCGTCGCCGACGATGTTCTTCGCGTGTTCCCAACGGATGCCGTCGGCATTCGCAACAAACGGAAGAATTGCACCTGCCGCGATTGCCGCCGCCGAGACGACTGCTTTCCATGTTTGGTTTTTCATGTTGTTGTTTTTCTTTCGGTTAGTGGATGATTGGTTTCTCGCCTTTGCTTTGGCCGTTGCTTTTGTCCGTGTAGAACATGTAGAACGTGTAGTTGCGCGCGGGCTACTTGACGATGAGCATGAAACCCTTGGTCGTGCGCTTGATCGTCACGCCGGGAACGGTCTTCACGTAAACGTTTGAATAACGGACGATTTGCGAAGGCCGATGTCAGAAGTCTGAAGTCCTTCCAACGCGCCCACACGCGGCGTTTTAGCGCGGTTCCGTGCGGTTCCGTGGAGGGTGGCGGTCATGGTGTGGTTTATGCCGTTGTCTTTCTCACTTTACACTCTACATCGACGCCTTTAGTTGCGTGACCTGCGCAAGCGAAAGGCCAGTGTATCTTGCGACGTCCTTCAAAGCGAGAATGCCGTCCTTCAGCATCCGCTTCGCCGTCGCAAGCATATTCTCGCGCTTGCCCTCGCGCTTACCCTCGGCAATGCCCTCGCGCTTGCCCTCGGCAATGCCCTCGCGCTTACCCTCGGCAATGCCCTCGGCCTTGCTCTCGGCCGCACGGCGTTCCGCGAATTCCTCAACTGCTTTGCACATGATGCGCCTCCCTTCTTCTGAATTTTTAAACTGACTAACTCTCTTCTTGAGAATCTCGAAATACATCTCAGCCGCGTCGCGGCATCTCATATCATGCATCAATTTTCCGATGTCCGTCGTGCTTTGCGCCGCGCCGTTCACGTAGATTATGTGAGTTCCGTCACGAAGCCTATCTCCGTTCGTCTCTTCAATCCGCAGATACGAGTACACGTCCTGTCCTCGCCCCATCACATCGTTCTCGGTGATGAAGATGACGTAGGCATCGCGCAGTTTGTCAAAGTCCTCGCCTGACTTGAGCGCGTTCGCGTCCAACAGCGCGGAGTTGTACCTCGCGCGCTTCGGCTCCGCGCCCTTGTCGGCTCGCTGGATCTCTATGTCGTACTCCTTGCCCTCGGAATCTCTTGCGAACACGTCGAAGCGAACACCGCGCCCCTGAAGGCTCTTTATCGGGTACTCGGTCTGCGACTTGACAACCTTCAAATCCTTCTTGCCGAGGATGATCTGCAAAATCAGCTCGATGCACTCCGGCGCGTTCTCAAGGCATTTTGACATGAAGGTGTCGTCCATGAGCCGGAAGTTCTCGATCAGCGCAAGACACTCAGGATTCATGACGTGCGCAGAGCGCCCCGCCCTCGTCTTGCCGGGGGCGGACACTTTCCGTCTGCCGTTATGCTTTGCCTTCGTCATGTTTTTCTCGTTTTTCCGCCTGAGGGCACATCGCCCCCAAGCACCGCATATTTTACACTATCTCCTTTTTTGGTGTCAAGGGACGGGCGGACAAAAAAACTTTCCGTGGCCTGCCGCCTTTGTTTTTGGGTTAGTCGGCGGAATGGTGGGGCGAGCCGTCCTCGGCGAGCCGCCCGCCATTACCAACGGTAGGGGCCGACCACCGGGCGGCCCGGAGATGTGGCAAAACAGGTCAGACCGGTTTTGCCACAACTCATGCTGTTGGTCCTTTTGATGTGTGGTTTTGGTTTGACAGGATTTCGCCTTTGCTTTGCGCGGGCTACTTGACGATGAGCATGAAACCCTTGGTGCGTTCAAGCCGTAAACCTTCGGCCCTGGGACGTAACTTGAACCCAAGCATGGCTGTTTCTGCGTCAAGCTTAAACGCCACGTCGGACGGTGCGGAGTTCCATGTGACGATATACGGCTCGTTCGACTTCGCGAGCGCCATCAAATCCGACCGCCCGGCAAGGTTCACGTTCACCGTCGAGTGCGCGACGAACTGGACGTTCGTCGCACCCGTCTTGAAACCCGATGTCATCGGCCAACCCGCGCTTTCGGGCCACGCGCGCAGATCCATCGTCGAACCGTCCTGCATGGTCGGTCCGTAGAAATTCGTCGAAACCGGCTTGAACGTGCGATAGACGTTCAAGGCGCCGGTTCCGGCGTTGCTTGTTCCCGTATAGAGCGCTTCGTAGTCACCGACATCGAGCGCCCTGGTCGTTTCGATGTTCAACGCACACGACACCTCAAGGTTCACGGTCTTTGCGTCTATCGCGATGTTCTTGAACGTGTCCGTGTGGAGCGTTCCACCGGAAACGCGGATGGTTCCATTCGTGATGGTCGTTCCAACAGCCCCCGAGCCGCCAAGTTCGAACGTTACGCCGGATGCCATCGTCACGTCAAGGACATGCCCGCCGAGATCAACGGTATGCGTACTCCACAAATGCGGATGCGAACCGGATTGAGCAACGAAATACGAGTCGGCAAGAAGGCGTGTCGCCCCGAAAATACATCCGTAGTATCCGTCGGAAGTTTTTTTGTCATAATCGAAAACGACCGTGCCACCGTGCAGGACGAGTCTGTAAATGGTGTACCAGCTGTTGGCAAGCTCGAAATTCGCCCCGGACATGATGTCAATATCCTTGAGGTTCGAAACCGTACCGTGCCCGAACGGCTCATAGTCGGAAGCTTTGGTAGTGGACCTCAACGTGCCGGCGCGGATCTCCGTCATGCCGGTGTACGTCTGCTTGGCAGTCGTAGATACCGTAAGTTTCCCAGCGCCCGTCTTCACGAACTTCAAGTTGCCGCCGAGCCGGACATTGGAGTTCTCGCTCGTGGCGTTCGCCGCCACGTCCACGCAGAATTCCGAAAGAGTTGTCGTGTTGCCGTTTGTCACCGTGGTGGCCGAAGAAGCGTCAAGGCCCGCGACCACAAGCGCGTGTCCGTTCAGGTCGATTTTGCTTCCTGCGGCAGAGGACATCACGCCCGTTCCCAAACCCCGCCAGTCGCAATTCTCCGACAACGTGCAGTCGCCTATTGTGAGCGAATAGCACGTAAGAACCTGTCCTGTGGGAACATTGAACGTCGTTGCGCCGGAAACGGAAACGTACGTGTTCTCCCCGGGAATCGTGCCAGCGAGCAAAGTCCCTTCATAGTTTCGGCACTGCCAGTTTTGCGGGTCGGACACATTGTTTCTGTCTCCGCCGCCTATCCATTCAGCGTAAATCGGCACGTCGGCGGCGAATGTAATCACAAGCGTCTTGCCGTCCGCGCCGAGGACTACGCTGCCGCGTGACGCGGAAACGAAGTCCGCAACGCTCTTCCCCGCAGGGACGCTAAATCCCTCCGCAGCCGTGAATACCGTCACGCCAGGCACGATGTCGGCACTTCCCATGTCGATGACGAGAGACGAACTCTCGGCAAAAGCGACCGCGCCCGTGATGGAAACATCGGGGGGAATGGTGAGCGTCACGCCCTCGCCGATGTTCAGCGAGCCAAATGAATCCATCGTCTTGAGCGCGTCGGTCGAGTATGTAAACGCGGCGTTCACATATCCTTCTCCGCGACCGCAGTCAAGCGTGAGCGAACGCGCCTTCGGCTGGGCGTCGAACGTCAGCGTAAGGTCGTCGGCCACAAACGAGATTATCGGATCCCCGAATATGCCAGAACCCATGAAATGCCCCCATTCCATGTTTTCCTTCAAGGGGGTGAACGGGAGGGCGTAGAGGTTGTAGGCGGAGTATGTGCCGCTTGCATCGGCGGTGGTGCCTGGCACGAAAACGTTCCTCTCCGACGAGAAACCGCCGTTCTCGGTGAAGTAACGATACGCGAACCCCAATGAATATTGCGCACGAAGCGCATAGCCATGGACGTCCGTGCCGTCGTCCGTAAAGTCGGCGAGTATGTGATGGTCGTAACCCCATGGGCGGAAGTCCACCTTCAGGTCCGTGACGGTGCCGTTCCCGTCCGATGTCACGATTCGCTGCAGACCCTGTGCCGGACGCCCAGACACCCCCGCGCCGCCATTGCGACGGATTGAAAGATACATGTCGCGGATGTCGTCGAGCGAACATCCGCCGAACGCCTTTGCGCTGGATGTCTGGAGGTAGCCGGTGCAATGGTAGAGCGGCATGTCGTCCCACACTTCCACGGACGAGATGTACAGTACGCCGTCATTCACTTTGTCGCCGCAGAGAATGAATCCGTCGCCTGTGAAACTTGAACGCAGGTCCGTCTCCGACTCAAGCGACACGGATCGGACACCGTCGAGCGTGGACGCCGAACCCGCGGCGCCGAAATGCGCCGTGAACGAATGCCAGGCGAGGGTCGTGACCGTGCGCGAGAGAAGCGCGCCGTCTTTGTTCTTGTCCGCGCCGCTGCTTGCGTAGTTGTTCTTGTTCTCGAACTGCGACGTGCCGAACTCGGCCTCCCTTGCGCGTATGAGATTGTATCCGTTCACAAAGTACAGCTTATCGGCGGCATTGCCGTAGTCGGGCTGGATAAGGCTGCGCTGATGCCCAGCCCCCGCTGGCACGTAGAAGCGGATGCGCACCATCCATTCCTTGTCGCGCACGATTCCCGCCGGCAGAGGCATCTTCAAATGCGAACCCGATGGGATGTTGAGCGCGTAGTCGCCGTCTGCGAGACCTGGCGCCTGATCCGCGCCCACAACGGTAATTGAGTTGCCGAGCGTACCGTCGGTGATCGCCGTTGAAGTTCCTTTGCCGCTGCATGGAATCGCCGCAAGGTTTCCAACGGTCGGCGCGAGAATCGCCGCGCTCCTGGGGTTTTCGGGGTCGTAGTTGTTGAAGTCCCATCTAGCGACAAGACCCGCCCACGACGGAGCCATCGCGGTTGCCGCGATTGCCGCCGCCGAGACGGCGGCTTTCCAGGTTTGGTTTCTCATGCAGTTGGTCCTTTTGATGTGTGGTTTTGGTTTGACAGGATTTCGCCTTTGCTTTGGCCGTTGCTTTTGTCCGTGTAGAACATGTAGAACGTGTAGTTGTGCGCGAGCTATTTGACGATAATCATGAGTCCGCCGCGACGGCGCAGATAGCCGCTGGAATCGAGCGACACGCGCTCGCCGTTATAGGTAACCTGGCGCAATTGCGCGGCAGTTAGGCCGTTCTCCGACGAGCCGAAACGCAGGGAGCGCGTAGGCAGCTTGTCGTCGCCGGTGATCGCCAGTGTTGCCCCCGGCGTCCACGACACACCGCTGGAATCGGCAAAAGCAAGCGAGCCTCCTTCAAGGTTGATCGCCGCGTCGCCGGAGAGCGTCAGTACGCCCGTCGTGTTCGTCGTTGAGCCGCACGTCACCGTTCCGCCGGCAAGCGTCAGAGGCGCGGACGACGGAAGCGATGTATTACTCCCAAGAGCGACAGTCCCATCCTCTATGGTGAAGCGGCCTGCAAACGTGTTATTGCCCGAAAGCGTCAAGGTTGCCGCGCCGCGCTTGACGATTCGTGCACCTTGGTTTGCTTCGTTTGTACTGTCGTATATTCGACCAGTGATTGCGAGATCCGACAACGTTGTGATATACAGGACGTTCGTCTTGCTCCCAGTCGCGTTGTGGCGCAGGAGGTCGATTCCCGTGTCGATCAGATTGGCGGCGGAACCGGCGCTCACGTAGTGCGTCTCGTTCGTGACGTTGGGATATCCGCAGCGCAACGCATTTCCTATGACGCTCGCACCGTTCGTCAGCACCAGTTCATTGATGTAGTTGTTGCCGTCGAGGCTTGAGCTGTGGTACTGGTGGTTGTAGAGCGTGGAAGCGTCAAGAACATATTTGCCCTGCGACTTCGTCACCAGTCCCTGCTGCACAAGCAACGTGCAGCCAGGCTCAAGCCATTGCGTCGTGCCCGCACCGAGAGGCGACGCACCGCCGTCGGCATACGTGAACTGAGGGCCATAGTTCACCTGTGAGCCGTTGCGGGCGACGACAAACGTCGGCATCGCGTTCTTCGTGGTGAACACGATCTGCGCGTTGTCCACTACCGCGTCCTGACATGCGTTCGCCACGCTCAACGTAAGCGAAGGAGTCTCCACGCTGTTAAATGTGAGGGACTTAATGCCATAGCTACCGTTGTTGTTCTCTATGACAGACGTACCAAGCTCCGCCTGCTTCGCAACAAGGTCGCATCCAAGCATATCCGTAGTTCCTCCATTGCCCGTTGGCCACCACCAGCCCCTAACTCTTCGCGCGGTGACGTTTGCACCCACCTGCTTCAACTCGACTAACGCACCCTTGATGCCGCCGGAGTGGAACTGAAGCTGGAAAGACATCGTCTCGCCATCGAACTTGTAGTGGTAAATGGATGGGTTTGCGTTGAAACCAATCGCAGAGCCGCGCATAACCGCACTTGCGGGCGTTGAGCGCAAGAGGACAAGATTCGTCAACACCGTCGCTCCCGCCGTGCTGGACATCCACTGCGCCGCCGCCTTCTCGACATTTGGATCGGTTATGCCGAATGTCCGTTGTACCGTCGCATCGGAAAGCCCGCGCACGTCGAGCCGCCCATTGGGACACTCAACTGCGTTCGTCCACGTATGTGCAAACGGAGCCGTCACCTCCACTCTCATATTGGAGAACTTGAACTTGCCGCCGAAGTCCGTCTCGCCAACGACCCCCAGCTTAGCCGTGTACGCAGCAAGGTTACATACGCCATATCCGCTCGTAGTGCGCGACGTCGCCACATTGTTGCCCCTCACCTTCGCGTTGTTGACATCCATTCCCTTCCAAAAGTTACCATCTTGAACATAGCACGCGGAAGCTGATCTGGCATGGATGCCGTCACTCTCCTCGGTTAGCTCGACGTTCACGCATTTAACAATACCCTGAAGTATCTGGAACTGGACGCTTCCTGTTGTGCCGTTATACGTGTAGCGATAACCATCTGCCGGGAAAATGCTGCTGCCGCCCGTGATGGCGCTGCCGCCCATCACCGCCGTGAGGGCAGTGATTTCAGAAAGCCTCAATCCGGGGAACACAAGCACGGAACTGTTCTTGGGCAGAAACACCTCATCATCGTTACTCGATGCGGCGATTCCCGTAAGCGTCAGCGTACCCGACGTCGTGAGGTTCGAGACCGTCACCGCGCCGTCGAGCGTGACCGTCGCCGCGCTTGGGAACACGGCGCTCGCGCCGTCAACCCATGCGGACGGCGTTTCGCCGTCTAACCAGTTCTCGCCCGTGGTCCACGACGCGCCATCTGCGCCGTTCCAGGTTAGCGTCTTGCCGTCGGCATCCGCCCACGACGGCAACGCCGCCGCTACGCAGATTGCCGCCGCTGAGATGGCGGCTTTCCCAGTTAGTTTCCTCATGTTTTTGTTTCCCTTTTTGAGTTAGTTGATGAGTGGTTTTGTGCGCGGGCTACTTGACGATTACCATCAAGCCCTTTGGAATGCTGACGTACACCGTCTCGCCCTTGGCCACGAGCTTCGCGCAATCGCCCCTCGTCACCGTTGACGCATCCAGCGTCAGATTCGGCACGACGGCCGCCGCAGCCTCGGCGGAAGCCAGCGTGAGAACCGGATACTTGCCGGGCTTGAGCTGGGTCGTGCCGCCGACCACGATCCGCGCACCGGCCGCCGCCGTCGCGCTGTTCGCCGTCACCGGCGCGGTCGCGTCCGCCGTGAGGTTGCTGACAACGAGCGCCGTATCCGCGCTGAAGGCCAACGTACCGCCGAGCGTGGTTCTGCCCGACGGGACAACAAGCCGCGTGCTGTCCTGCAACGTCACGTTGCCCCTGCCGGGACGGGCTCCGTTCTTCACCTCGACCGTCGCAGAATCCTTGACGGTCAAGCCTCCGGCAAAGTCGTTGTCGTTGATGCCCGTGTTTGCAAACACGAACCGTCCGATGCCTTGCACGACGACCAAGACCGTGCTGGCGTAGTCAGCCGACGAGCCTCCGATACCGCTCTCCGCCGTGATTGTCCGGCCTACTGTGTTGTCGTAGTAGTCAGTCGTGTCGAACGTCACCGTGGTGTTGCCGGAACTGCCGATTTTGCGAATGCCCTTGTTAGTCGTGCCCATATTGGAATGGTTGTTGAAGTAGATCTGCCAGTCGGCGTAGGAACCGAAATAATGAGAACCTGAGTTGCTGATGCGAACGTAGCCGCTTGCACCGTGAATGATGCCATTTGATCCGACAATCGTCTTCGTAGGGGTGTACGGCGAAACGAGAACTGCAGTCGTGCGAAGTTTTGGTGTAATGAAAACACCGCCGCCAGTTGTATTCTCCAAATATCCGCCGCCGCCCCCGTTATTAAGTTCTGTATTGGAATAGATTTCGTTTGTGGCCTTGAACACGCCGTAGTTCCTGTTGACAAGATGCTTGCTTCCGCTTCCATTTGTCTTTGTGTTCTTGACCGTCACCGTAGCGCCGCTCTCAATCGTAAGCCTGTTGTTATGATCGTAATACGTTCCATCCAGCAGATTGAGTTCCGATCCCGTCTTCAATGTTGAGCCATTTGGCGGGGACCAATCTCCGGTCGTCGTTATGTTGTATCTGCCGTAGAAAGTCGTGTGGTTGGATATGTTCACCCCCGTCGCGCCGCCCGCGAAGTTGACGTGTCCGCTTGTCGCCGTCACGTTTATCTTGTCGCTAAACGCAACTGCGTTCTGCAGCTCGTTCGCCTGTCCGTTCCGGCAGACGACACTGATGACTCGCGCCATCGCCGTACCCGTCACAGTCACCTTCCCCGCGCCGGACTCGAATGTCAAGGTCTGGATCCGGAAGGATGCGTCAGACGGATTGTAGTTGACGGTTACGTCGCCGCTCTGCGGAAACACGAAATGGCTGTAGCCGTCTATCTGCACGGGAACGTTGCCGTCGTCGTCGATCCAGTTCGCGAGAGTGAACCACTGCGGCTCTGACTCATTTGCATTGCCAGTCCATGTGTACACCGTCTTGCCCTTGAACGTCGCCAGGAGCTGCACGGCCGTGTCGCTCGTCACCGTGATGGTCTGGCTTTCCATGTCGCCGGAGGTGATCGCCCATGTGTCGCCGGACCAGGACACGAAATCGCAGTCAGTGGCAGGCGTCGCCTTGAGCGTCACGTTCGAGCCGCGAGCGACCCATGCCTCCGCCGTGCCGGACGCCTCCGCGCTCCCAAACGCCACAGAGCCCTTCTCCGTGTCGGAGGCGTAGGCGTGGAACTTCGCGGAGAACACACCGTCCACGTACTTGTAGTCATCCGCGCTTCCAATACCATCGGAAAAGGTGAGATCGGAGGATGGGCTTGACTCCGCCTCGCCGTGGAACGCGTTGCCGATCACGTCGTAGAACCCAGCCGCGCCGAGCTCGTTCGTCGCCGGCGCAAGGAATACAGCCGGCGTCGTCGCCGTGCTGCTGTCCGCCGCCTCGAAGCTGTAGATGTTCTTTGTTCCGGCCACGTAGTTACCCGCCCTCAAGGCGAAGAGACTCAACGACGTCGTGGCCGTACTGTTATGCGTATATGTTTGCGTCTTTGTCTGAGCACCCGTTCGATCGTAAAGGCTCAGAACCGCCGTCTCTTCAGTTTTGGAAGAGTGCGTGACTGTCATGATCCTGCGTTGCGCATCAATCGCGCTAAACGTGGAAGCGGAACTGCCGGAATCTCGATAATACCATTTGTAATTCCGCCTGCCGCTGCCACTGGTCGTGTAGAACGCGCAGTTTGGGTTCTCGGCCGTATTTCCGAATATGCCCTGGTTGTCGAGGCTCGCCTGGGTCAGCTGAAAATCGATGAAGTAGCGCGAGAGCGCCTTTGCGCAATACCCCGTATCAACCCTGTTCACGCCATGCGACTGCACGTATGCGTATGGCTGGAGCGTATGCGTTTCCGCCCACGACGGCAACGCCGCCGCTACGCAGATTGCCGCCGCAAGCGCGGCGAGTTTGCCGCACATTGATTTGATGATTGTTGAGTGCATGATTGTTTTCCTTTTTGATTTGCTTGTTGTTTGTCAAAGGGACTTAAGGGACGGGAAGGGACACAAGGGATAGTTGCTTTCGTCTTCTTGCGTCCCTTTTGTCGCTTCACGCCTCCCGTTTTACGCCTCGGGCGCGGGCTCCGGGTCTTCCTTCTTGTGCTTCGCGGGCTGGGCGGCAATGCGCTTGTACTGCTCGACCACGCCGACCGCCGCCTTGATCGCCTTCGCCGCCTCTTCCCGCCGCGTCGACGGCGCGCATGATCCGCACCGAGTCGCCAGTCTCGCCTGCGAGCCGCGGAAAATCCGCAACAGACACGTCCGCCACGCTCATCACGCCACCAAAGGCACACGTCCACGGAACCACTATGACTACGATCAGTTTCCTCATGCTCATCCTCCTACCGCACGAGGATCATGATGCCGCGTGTGATGTACAGGCCGTCGTCCTTCTTTTGCAAGCCGAAGTGCTCGCCTTCGGCGCTCGTGAACCTCAGAGTGGCGAGGTTCGCCGGCGTATTGCCCGTCCAGTCAACGATCTTGTCGCCGGTCTTGACCTTTCTCTCGCCCAGCTTGATCTTGACCGTCGCGTTGTCGGCAAAGGAGACGGTCTTGCGCGCCGTCTGCTGTTCCGTCGTAAGGCCATAAGTGCTGGCCCCGTTCGCGATCGAAGACTGTATCGACCAGGCCCCGGTCTTCCCCGACAGGTCGATCGTCGAGCCGTTCATCATCGTACAGCCGTAGAACGTCGTGCTGATCGGCGTGAACGTTCCGTACACGTTCAGTCCATACGCCGTACCCGTTCCCCACTGGTTCTGCGAGCCCGCAATCTTGTAGTCATGCACCGACGCGGGGTCAAACATGTGTGCCCGGACGTTGATCTCGACATCCACGCCGTTGCCGTCAGCGGGCAGCTTGCCGACGTATTCCACGGAGGAATCAAACACGAACCGGCCCGTCTCGCCTTCCAGCGACGCATCAATGTAGTAGTACTGCGATCCGGTCCCGCCCGAGAATGTCAGCGTGTGCCCGTCAAGATCCAAGTGACTGCCCGCCGCCCCGATATGCAAATTGACGTCTCCACCGTTCAACAGCATGATCTGCGAGTCGGCCGTGACCGCCGTGAGCATCGCGACATCTCCGCTGAGGTTGCCGTACAGCAGTCCGCCAGCGAGGACGATGTCGTTTGTGAACGTGTGCGAACTCTGCACCATGAACGTCGCATTGCTCTCAACGGTTACCGCGCCCGTGCCGTACACGGTGAAATCGCCCTCTCCGCTGTAGGTCACCGAGTTGGCGGGCTCCTGGGCCGTGCCTTCCGCGACGAGCGTTCCGCCCGTGTACGTCTGCGCAAGCGTGGAGACGAACGTGCCCGCGCCGGACTTCACGAACTTCAGGTTCCCCGCGAGCGCCATCTTCGTATTGGTCGCCGTTCCTTCTGCGACGACCACTTCGAGCGTGCCGGTCTGCTCGGCGGAGTTCGTCACGGTGAACGCCGTCGTGCTTCCTGCCATGCTTCCGGGCAGCTTGACGTGTCCGCCGTTGACGTCCAGCACGGCCCCTTCGTCGAAGAGGAACGGGAACTGGGTGAGATCGGTCGTCACATTCCGTGCGCCCGTGAATCCGGTCAGCACGAACGCGGCGGGGGCGGGCGAGAAGTTCGTCGTGCAGATGAGGTTGTGTTCCTCAACCGAGGAGAAAAGCACCTGCATCGTGTCCGTAATGCCCTGCGTCCACTCTCCGTCGTATTCATGAGTCCTGTCGCTGAAGTACTTCCACTCTCCATTGACCCACTTCGCGTACGCGGGCTCGCGTGCGTCCTTCACATAGACGCCATTCTCGCTCTCGTTGTTCTTGATTACCAATGACTTGTCCGCCACCGCAACGCCGTTCGTGTACAGCGTGAACTGGAACGCCGCATTGGGATAGGTGCCCGCCTCCCACGTCAGGAGGCAGTCACTCGCGTCAAAGGCGCGGTCGCCCATGTCCAGCGCGATGGACGCCTTGTCCACAAACGCAACCTGTCCGGCAATGCCTGTCCCAATGGCCGCGACATGCGTAACCGACGTGCCCGACGTGTCGAACACGCCGTCGATGGCGGACAGGTCGATTGCCGATCCGTCCTGCATCATCAGCGGCGGGCGAACATCCCCTGCGACATACGTTCCGTAAATGGCAAGGTACGCCGCGAC
>CADCOC010000017.1 GCA_902802945.1 uncultured bacterium
CCGGGGAGGGAAGGAGGATTTCTCTGTCTTCTCTCGTTCCTCTCCTGTAGCCAAAGGACTAAACGCAAGCCGTTCTTGCGTTTACTTCCGCAAACGGCAGTTTCGTATATTGTAAGTTTTTGCATTGATTCCCTCAAAGGTGATGTGATAAGATAATCACATGTTCCTAAACTTTAGCATGAAAGGACAACAATGAAGGCAAAAGACATGGCGGCGCGCTTCGGCGCGGCAGCATTCGGGAAGGTAGCGCTTGTCGCGGCCGCAATCTGCGCGGCGGCGACGTCGGCGTTGGCGGACATCGCCATGCCGCGCATCATGTCGCACCGAGGCGAGTCGCAGGACCGGCCCGAAAACACGATGGCGGCGTTCCGCCTTGCGTTCGAGCGCGGCGTAGATGGGGTGGAGTGCGACGTGTGCTGCACGTCGGACGGCGTGCCCGTGATCATCCACGACTCGACGACCGGACGTACCGCCGGCTCCGGCACGAACCTCACCGTCACCGCCAGCACGTGGGACCAGCTGAAGGACGTGCGCGTGGGCGCGTTTAGTCCGTGGATTGGCACGGAATGGGAGGGCGAGACGCTTCCGAGGTTCGAGGCCTACCTTGAGCTCCTCTCCATGAACGCCACGACGCGCTGCATCGTCGAGCTGAAGGGCGACGGAGCGAACAACCTCGTCCAGCACGTCGTCGCCGCCGTCCAGGCGCAGCCGCTTGCCACATCGAACCGCGTGGTGTTCATCGCGTTTGACGCGTCTCTCATCTCCGCCATCCGCACCGCGCTTCCCGACTATCCGGCGTGGCTGCTCCTCAACAACGGCACCTACACGGGTGCGAATCTGATCTCGCGCATCGAGGCCTGCAACGCCACAGGCGTTGACATCAACTACCAGGCCAGCGTCTGCGTCTCGGCCGCAGACGTCGCCGCAGTGAAGGCGGCGGACTACTCGTTCGCCGTGTGGACGTGCGACAGCGACGACAACGCGTTCACGCTCGCACAGAATGGCGTGGAGGAGATCACCACGAATCGCGGCGGCGCGATGAAGACCTCCCTTGCCGCAATGATTGCGGCAGCCCCCGTCATTCCCCCTCTGCCCGAAGGATTAGAGAGGTGGGGAGCGGATCGATACGTCCAGAGCGGTCTGATCGCCCATTTCGACGGCTTGGAGAATGTCGCCTACGGAGCGCAACATTCGGATACCGCCACGCAGTGGACGAGCATCACCGGAACTGTTTCCAACCTCAAGTTCAGCTTCTCCGGCCGCAGTGGCTCTGTCGGCTCATGGCGTCCGGACGGGCGCTATTTCGACGGCAACTCAAAGGGGGCGACTACCGCCAACATAACTCTTGGAGATGTCTGGACCGTCCAGGCCACGATGACGATGAACATGAACCAGCAGCTCACAAGCACGTCATCGCCTAAATCGCAATACCCAATCGTGTTCGCAGCGGACGGCGACTCCATCTCCGCATACCTGAACAACAATGGCTCGCGGACGACGAAGCTTTTTTTCAAGAATGATTCCTACAACGGTTTGTCCGGCGCCAACAACCGAGCGTCAATCGCGACCTTTGGCGGCAGGTACTTGACGGCCGCCTTCGACCGGACGGGGACGAAGAAAACGTATTTCACGCAGGATAGCGCATTGGGAAGCGGAAAGTCCAATAGTTCAAACAATACCGTACCGTCGTTGAAATACTGGATCGGCGGAACGGACGAAAACCATTACGCGAAGGGGACGATGCATTCCTTGCGCATCTACAGCAGGCTTCTTACGGATGCAGAAATGGCGCAGAACCGCGAGGTGGACGAGGTGCGCTTCCGCGGGAACGGAGTCATCGTCTGCACGCAGCACGACGGCTTGGAGGGCGTGGAGCCACATGGCTTCTACACGGTGGACAGCATCCACGAATTCAGCGCCCCGGCGGAAACGGACGTCGATGGAACAACGTGGCAATGCGTCGGCTATGAACTTCACAAGTACAACAGCACAAGTGATACCTGGAGTTCCGACGGAATCGACCATCAGGGCGAGCTCCGGTATTCCTACGATTCCACCACCGACGGAAGGGTACAGTTGAAATGGCTGTGGACCAAGAAGCGCTCTGGGTACGCCTGGACGGGCGCCGCCGGTGACGGCAAGTTCTCCACTCTCGCCAACTGGGCGGACCTCACCGACGGGACGGCGGTGGCGGAGCTTCCGACATCCGGCCAGACGCTTTCGTTCTCGGCTGCGGCGGGCGGCACGATTATCAACGACCTCGAAACTCTTGGCGGCGCGGATATCGTTTTCCCTGTCACGGCAGGACAGTACACCATCACGGGCAACTGTTTCACGAACGTCGCGAACGTGATCAATGAATCCGCGTCCGTGCAGACGCTCTCCAACGAGGTTTTCTTCGCCACGACCTACAACGTGGCGCTGGAGAAGGCCGTCAACTTCGCGGGCGGCGCGACAGCCACCACGGCCGGCACGGCGACAGGCTCGGTCGGCAAGACGCTCACGGGCGACATCACCTTTACCGGCAACTGGGCCATGAACGCATCCTATACAGTGCCTTCGGGTTCCAGGCTTGCCGCCCAGAACGTGACCGGAAGCGGCGCGGCGCTCACCATCAATCAAGGCGGCTACGCCCATTTCGCCAGCATCCAGCCGGGCAAGAACGACACGGCCTGGCGCATCAACCTGAACGTCAACGGCGTCCTTGAAGTCGATGGGAACGTGAACTACTGGAACAGCGGCAGCGGAGGGAGCGTCCAGGCCGTCTCGAGCAGCGGCGGTACCGGCGTGATCATTGCGAAGGGTTTCTACAAGTCCGGCGGCAAACAACATCTATGCACGATCAAGAACATCAAGATCGGTGCGGGAAGCGCAACCTCCGCTCCCATCTTCGGCGCAACGTATGGGAGCAACATGCTGCACTTCTTCCAGGACATAACAATTCAGGCCATGGCTGACATCGAGTTCCAAAGCCCGTATAATTCTTCGATGCCCAAGGAGAACGGTGGTCTCTCCCTGCACGCAGGCAAGACGATGACCATCAACACCGAAGACGATGACGGGAACCCTCATACCGTTATTTGGGGCTGTTCATTCTGCGTCAAGGCCAATTCGGGCAACAGTTGGGGATATTCCTCCAGTAACGTTCGTCTCAGCAAGCAGGGCAAGGGCACGTTGATCATGCGCAACAGGTGCAGCATCACCGGTAGCTCTGGCTATCAGAAGGGCTATAACGGCTACACCGACGTAAGGGGCGGAACGCTGCGCGTGGAGGAGAAGGGACAGCTCGGCGGCAGCGCGCTGACGGTTTACGGCGGCGCCCGGTTTGAACTTGCGAACAGCGTCGCGCTTCCAAACAACACGACTCTGACCGGCGGCGGTAACAGCATCGACATCGGCAACAGCGCCTCGCTCAAGCTTACGTCGTCGTCCGGCGACAACGCGACCATTACGATGGGGACTGGTTCCACGCTCACCGGCAACGTCTCGCTTGGAACGAACACCACGGTGACGGCTGCCGCGAATGCGAAGATCACCGGCAACGTCACGCTCGGGACGAACAGCACGTTGACGGCCGGCTTGGGTGCGACGATCAGCGGCGGCCTCACGATGGGCGACGGAACGGTCTGGAACTTGACCATCGATTCCGAGTCGGCAACTCCGGTTGGCGGCGCCGTCAAACTGACGTCCGGCAACGCCACGATCAAGGTTTCCGGAGACTTTTCCAGCCTTGACAGCCCTGTGCTTTCGAAGGTGCTGGGCAAGATCGACTCCGAAACGGACGTGGCCAACCTCACGCTCGATGCGACGGACGTTGCATTCCCGGTGACTTACGACACAAGACTGAAGGTGCAGCCTGATGGTGAAGGCTCCCGCAATCTGGTGTTCCACGCGCGCAGGAAGACCTTCGTGATTTTCGTCAAGTAGCCATCGCGATTTCTCTCAAAAACATCACCTCCAAAGGGGGCAAACAATGAAGCAGAATGAAATGATTGCAATCAAGGTACGGCGCGTCTCGAAGGCAGCGCGAAGGTTGACATCAGCGATCACGCCCTTGCGGACAAGGGGATGATTCCTCTCCTGAAGGTACCGACGGCGCTGGAGTCCGACGCCGACAGCGCGCTAGACATCTCAGATTGTCCAAGTGGATGGATGCTCAAGAAAAAGACGGAAGAAGACTACGTCTATTACTACTTGGCGAAGGGCCTCACGATCTTTCTGCGCTAGACCCAAGCCAGATTCGGCACGGTATGCCATTTATATTTACATCAAGTAGTCATCGCGATTGTCGTACCTTATGAGCGGTTTATGGTATAATAAGAGCCATGAGACCGCTAGAGACATCAATGAGCGACTTTGCAACCCTCCGCAGGAGGGGCGCGATCTACGTTGACAAGACGGCGTGGTTCTACCGCCTTGCCAGCGACATGGGACGGAATATCTGCCTCTTTCGACCCCGACTCGCGGTTTCTCGTGGAAGCTGCCGCCGAACCGCATGTACATGTGATATTGGGATTTGATGACAATGAGATTTCTGGGTAACAAAGAGTCTATTGCGGACAGAATCCGGGAGCTGCTCCATTCGCGGGGCTTGTTTGGGCAAGGTTTGTCGCTATTTGACGCCTTTTGTGGATCGGGGTCTGTGTCTGATGCCTTGAAGGATGCTTTTAGATTGACCGTCAATGACATAATGACGTGGAGCGTACTTTTCACGAGGGGGCGGGTAAAGTCATTTGATTGCACTTTCGAGGTGTTAGGTTTGGATCCTTTCACGTATTTGAATGGCAGTAAAACGACCAAGCGTGGATTCTTTTACAAAAACTATTCGCCCGGCGGTTCGAAAAGAATGTATTTTACGCAGGAGAACGCTGGAAGAATTGACTATTTCCGTTGGCAGATAGAGGATTGGCGACAAAAGGCATTGATTGACGAAGATGAATACGCGGTGTTGCTGGCATCGTTGATAGAGTCGGTTTCAAGCGTATCGAACACAGCCGGCGTCTATGGTGCATTTCTTAAGAAATGGGATGCGAGGGCGTTGAAGCCGATCATGTTCCAGAAAGTAGGTGCGTTGATGTTGCCGAGTCTGGGCATAGAGCATCGGCGAGGCAAAATCGAGGATATGATTGAGGAAGTTCCATGTGACATCCTATACATCGATCCCCCCTACACGCAGAATCAATACGGAACACAGTATCACATTCTTGAAACGCTTGTTCTTGCAGATCGGCCGCAGATTAGCCGTATTACTGGATCTCGCCCTACAGCGCCGTACCGTTCCGAGTGGTCAAAAGAGTACAAGGCGCACATGCTCCTCGACAAGATTGTCGCTAAGACGCAGGCGCGATATGTGGTGATGAGTTATTCCAATGACGGCATACTCTCAAAGGATTACATAGAAGCGGTGTTGAAGCGGTATGGCAAGCCGGAGACGCTGGTTTGCGAAAAGATCGAGTACAAGCAGTATTTGAACTGGAAGGCAAAAGAGGATGAACGCCACTTTGAATACCTGTTCTTCGTGGAGAAGAGGCCCGCTGATGAAGTCGTGTACGAGGCACCCCTGAACTACGTGGGCAGTAAGGCGAAGATGATGCCGGACATTCGTGCAAATCTGCCGGGAAAAATTGACACGTTGATGGACGTATTTGGCGGCGGGTTTAATGCTGGGGCCAATATTCCCGCCAAACATGTGTTCTACAATGACTGCAACTTCTTTGTCATGCGGCTGATACAGTCCTTCCGCAATACCGACACATACGCCTATTTGATGGCAATCAGAAGGAATATTCAAAAGTTTGGGCTAGAGCCGGGAAACCAAGAGGCATATGTTGCGGCACGAAGGTACTACAATTCCCGCCCTCTGGCGAAACGGGACATCACGCTCCTTTACACGCTCATCTTGTACGGATTCCAGCAGCAGATACGCTTTAATTCTGACCATGACTTCAATAATCCGCCAGGCAACAGATGGTTCAATGATTGCGTGCTTGCAAAGTTCATAAGTTTTGCGCGGCACTTGAAAGAGCAATACTGCACTTTCATGCAGGACGACTTTACTCAGACGCTTGGAGTGTTGAAAAGCGGAGATTTTGCATATCTCGACCCGCCGTATATGCTTACTTGCGGTTCATATAACGACGGCAAGCGCGGATTTGGCGGTTGGACGCGGGCGCATGAGAACGCATTGTTTTCCTATATGGATGCGCTCGATGCCAAGGGTGTATTGTTTTTGTTTTCTTACGTCGAGGGCAGCGAGAAGGGCGAAAACGAAAATCTTGCGCATTGGCTTTCGCAGTGTCGCTACAAAGTTGTTCATGTCGATTCGGCACAGGGGCGTTACGGGCGCAGAAAGGAAATTCTGGTGAAAAACTATGAGTAAACCGCATTTCATTATCAGGAACCGTTTTCAGAAGCGCGACTACACCTATCGCGATCTGCTCAAGCCTGCCATCCTGAAGGATGTATGCTTTCGGCTGACTGGCAGACGCGATTATTCCGCCACGTTTGACGATGCTGGATACAACATAGGGCGCCTTGCCGAATTGCGTCACGAGGGTCGGCGTTATTTTGTTACCTTCTCCGAATCTGAAGCAGGTCAAGGGCGTAATTACAGTTTCCAAAGTGTTCCGAGCGCGTTGAATACCTGGGCGATAGAAACACATGGCACAGGTAACCTGTATTTCTATTTTCTCCCGACGGTCGGCAACTGCGAGAGCGCATATTTTTCGTTCATGTATCGCCTGATGCGGACAATGGGCGTCGTGTTCATGAATGCGGATTCGTGTCTGGTAAGCCCGGTGGTCGCTTTCAATTCTATTGCAGATTTGTCGTTGACGCGAGACGCCAACCGGTCTCGCAATAGCAGCAATAATTCTTCGTACATAACGATTGGCGAGGATAGGTCGGTGCAGGTTTACGCCAAGACTTACGGTGCAAACAAATATGAATCCACTCTGCTCGGAATGGCATTGTCACGGCTCACAGATGAAAGTATTGACATGTACCAAATCTGCGAGGGCGGCTTGAAGCAGCTGCCAGAGCGGAGTTTACAGGCGCTGGACATTGTTAGCGGAGGGCGCATAAAGGTAATTCCAACAGACATGACGATGGAGATCGCCCATTTCAACGAGTCCGATTCCTTGCGCTCGCCGCAATATATGTATAATTTGCTCGCCTTGCGCGGGATGAAGAAATGTTCGCTTTGCAGTTGCGATGTGCCGGAAATCATCCAAGGCGCGCACATTTGGGGCGTTTCGCAGATAAAACATACGCCCGGATTGTCGCTCGACAAAAAACTGAAGTATGCCCTTGACGGTGAGAATGGTCTTTGGCTTTGCGAGAATCACCACAAGATGTTCGATGCCAATGTAATCTCTTTCAGCATGGACGGCAAGGTTTTACTACGCAATAACCTCATGCAGACCCAGAAGGAGTTTGTCGAATGGGCGACTCCTAATATGCAGTTGCCGGACAAGTTGATTTCTTCAAACGCCTTTAAGTTCTACCTCTCAAAACGCTACGTTGCTTGACATGTACAATTTCAATCTCAATACAGAAGAGTGTTTTCCAACGCCGACGAGACTGCGGCGAACGGGCGTATAACGAACTCTGCCACTGCGGAGGATTCTTCATGCGGTTCTTCACCAACCTGAAGGCGGCGACCCTGCGCCTACGAAGGAGCAACTCGCGAAGGATCAAGGAGCAGGCCATCGACCAGCTCGACCAGTATTCCGCTGATCCTGCGTTTGTTGCCGAGTGGCATATCGGTAGTCGCGGGGCGACCGCCCTACCGCGGGCCGCGACAAGCGCGGCCCCTCCCGTTGGGGGGGGGCGGGCGTCCCGCAACTGGGACAACGGGCGTCCCGCCCGTTGCCCTCCACCGCCTCGTCCTCGTGTTCCACGGCGGTGATTGCATCTTGAACGAAGAAGTTTGACGCTCGTTTCTTGTCTTGCTTTTCGCGTCTCCGCCCATCTCGCGTCCATCTCCAACTAATTGCGGGCTCGTTGGCTTGTTGAATTTGTCGCTTTTCGTCTTGAATCCGCCTGGGATTTTTGATATTCTCTTTCTACTTTCTTTTGGGGGGGTGTGCCCTTGAAGGGAGCAAGGATGGAAAACCGACATGGCTTAGAACCGTTCAAAGGAGATGCGATAATGAAAACTTCAATGCACAAACTGGTGACGCTGTGTATCGCGGCCGCGATCTGCGCGGTTGCGACGTCTGCAATGGCGGCGGTGAGCAACCTTGAAAGCTACCACTTCCGGCACGACTTCTCGACCGGTGCGCGCGTGTTTACCGGTGGCCCGAACTGCCCAAGGGACTTCATCACCGACACTTCGGCTGACACCGTGGCGGTCGAAGGACCGAATGGCCCCGGTAGTGCCATGCACATCGGGCAAGATTCCGGTCCGTTGAGCATAAATGGTGTTCAGGTCAACAGCGACGATTCCACTACTACCAAGACAACGAACCTCGCCTTGAACACGAACGCCTGGACGCTCGTGATGTCGTTTAGGCCCGGCAACGTCGAAAAAGGCATGTTGTTCTCGATTGGACGGTTGAACGGCGGTAAAAGTAGCGGTCGCATCGCCATCACGGTCTGTTCGTCGAGCGATCCAAGCAAGCTGTATCTTCAGGAGTTCTACCGTGGTGCTGATGGTTCCGTCCCGGAGAAGGGTAATTCTGTCACGCTGACCGGGCTCAGCAACATGACGAACGGTTTCCATACGCTTGTGATGGTGTACTCGTCGTCGGACAAGACGGTCACGCCATACGTGGATGGAACGAAGAAAACAGTACTTACTCTCTCTTCCAAGACGACGACCAGCCGCGCTGTGGGCAACTACTTCCAATATGGCTCGTTCCCGTCGATTACGGGAAATGTTTCTGGATTCTCCCGGTCCTACACGAACACGGACGTTGCCTTCTACGACCTTCGTTTCTATTTTGGCGCGTTCAACGACTCTGATGCAAGGGCCTACGCCGCGCTCTATCCGGCAGACCGCATGGGCTCGCCGTTCCGTCCAAGCGCATACGTGGAATCGGGCGCGACGAACGCGGTCGCCGACGCAAGAAATATCACGACGCCGATGAATTACATCGACACGGGATATGCCGCAAAGAAAGGCACGGAATTCGTTCTCGACTTCCAGTACTTGGATTGGGCGACAATCCAGCAGTATGCCTTTGGCATATGGAATGGCATAGAAAGCTCGACCCCGACCGTGGATGGAACGACGCACGCATTCTACATAAACGGTAACAAAGGCTTTGCCTTCGCTAGGTTTTCCGATACTTCCGCCGACTGGCATGCGATCACGGCCAACAATGCAGCCGACCGCTTGCGCCACGTCGTGACAGTCGATAACACGGATGACGCTTCCGACACCGGGTCAACCGCCACGATACTGAATTGGGCGGATCGTTCGACGATGGCAACCGCAAGCTCAACCAAGAACCATGCTGTTGACGCAATGACCAACACCTATCTTTTTGCAGTCAATACCAAAGGTGAAGCCAAACGGTTTACCAAGGCGCGCATCTACTCCTTCGAGGCGGACGAGGACGGCACGCCCGTTCTTTTCCTTGCACCCGACATGCAGAACGGCGAGGCGGGTTTCCGCAACATCATCGACGGCTCTTTCAAGGGCGACGGCAACAAGGACAACAACCCCGAACGGACGCTCCGCTTCTACGATGGCGTTGGCCGCGCAAGCGACTACAAGTACGAGGATTCCACGCTCTACGCGAAGCTGTACGCCACCTCCGATGGAAACGGAACCGTAAGTGTCGCAGAGGGCGAGGCGGCGGTATCTGCCGAGGGTTGGGTCCCGCGCGGGGGCACCCTTGCGCTTTCGGCGGCGGCGTCCGATTCATCCCAATACCAGTTTAACGAGTGGACGGGCGATACGTGGGCGATTGCGGACGGCTTCAGCAAGACGAACGCATCGATTGAGGTTTCAACTCCGTATGCCGTGCAGCTCCGCGCCACGTTCAAGCCCACCGTGGATGCGCAGCTCACCATCGCCGCTGATGGTGCGGACGCCGTCAACTGGAGCATCGCCGACTGGCGTTCCGCCGATGACCCCTCCGTTGCAATCTCCACGCCGGTTGGCAAGGAGGTGACGGTCATTGCCCACAAGAGCGTGACGCTCACCCTTGACGCCACCGTTTCGCTGAGCAAGTTCACCGTGCAGGCGGACGACAACTGCGTCGTCACGTTCACCCATGGCACCGGCGGGACGTTCGGCGCGGACGAGGTGGTTGTCTCGAACGGCGTCCTCAAGCTGGATGCGGATGGTATCCTTGGCGCGACGCCGAAGGTGACGGTCGAGGACGGCGGCACGCTCGACTTCAACGGCAAGGTGGTCGGCGACGGTGAGGCGGTGACCGGGAATGTTGTGACCGATTTCCACATCGCGGGCGCCGGCGCGGGGGACTGGCCGTGGGCGATCACGTCTTCTGCGGACATGACAAGCAGCAAGAATGTCGGCATGCTCCACTTGGACGACAATGCGACGGTTGGCGGCGCAAAAGAGCTGTGGATGGGCGTGCGCAACGGCGCCGGCTGGAGCGCTGCCAACAAAAACCTGAACCTCAACGGTTTTACGCTCACGAAGACGGGCACGGGGACATTGCAGGTCCGCAGGCCCTACTCGAGGAACGAGGGTACGATTGACGTGCAGTCTGGATCGGTGAGGGTGACCGGCTGGAGCAATGCGACCGCAGCGTATGGAGAGAGCTGCGTCAGCAACGTCGCGCTTGTCGTGCGTGAAGGTACAACGGCGGAGAATAGTGTAGGCTATCCGCTCTACTTCAAGACGCTTGACTGTGGCGGCGGTGCGCTGAAGGGCTCTTCGGGCGGGTTTGGCATAAGCGCGGGCGAAACGCTTGCCGGGCATGGAACGGCGGCGGAGCTTACGATGGCGGATGGTGTGGTCGCGACGCTTGACGGAAACCTTGATGTCACGACGACGCTTACGGCCGAGGGCGCGCTTTCGTTCGTCCGCAAGACGGGCGTGGAGACGAACGTCACCGTCGCGGCGACGGGGACGTTCACGGCGTCCGGCGCGATCACCGTCGGCGCGGGCGTGATATTCAACATCGGCACGAACCGTCCGACGGGAACGTTCACCGTCGATGACAACGCGACGCTCGCCTTGCGCAAGGACAACCTTGACGAAGATGAGATTGTGCTCAATGCCTCCTCCCAGCCGCAGAACATTATCCTGTATGACATCAGAGGATTGCTGCTTCAGAACCCTGAAGTCAGCTACGACGCGGACGCCGGCACGGTGACCGTGCGTGCCCCGACGCCCGTCTGGACGAACGCCGACGGCACCGGATCGTTCAGCGCGACGGAGAACTGGTCATCGGGCGCGATCCCCGGAGAAGGGCGGTCGTTCAAGATGTCGCTTGACGGCGACACGACCGTGAGCCTCGGTTCCGACTACGTCTTTGGCAACGTGCAGATTGCGGGAACTGGCAGTGTCGGTTTCGACGGCGCTGGATCGCTGACGCTTGCCAAGGTGCTTCTCACGAACGGCGTTTCGTTTGCCGCGTGCGGACGGGTGACGGCTGCGGAACTGGACCTGCCGACCGGATCCACCGCGACGCTCACGACGCTCGACGGCGTCGCCGCAGGTGGGGTTACGGGCGTTGGAACGCTTGTGCTGGCACCCGGCGAAGCCGAATCCGTGACGATCAGCGGGCTTTCTGCGTTCACCGGCGACTTCACCGTGACGCCGGTTCATTCCATGACGGGCACGCTCACGTGCGCGGCCACGTCGCTCAAGAAGTTCACGCTGAACGGCACGACCAACGTCGTGTTCACGCTTGTGAAGGGGACGGGCGGCTCGTTCAAGGCCAACGAGGCCGTCGTGGCGGGCGGCGTCCTGCAGCAGGGCGGCGACAACGTGCTTGGCGAGACGCCGAAGATCACCGTCCAGGTCGGTGGCACGTTCGACATCAACGCAAAGACCATCCGGCAGGAGACGCCGATCTACATCGCCGGCGCTGGCGCGGGCAGCTGGCCGTGGGCGCTCGCCTCGTCCGCTGGTGCGATGGCAAGCGGCAACTACCTCTTTGATCTGTACCTTACGGCGGATGCCACAATCGGAGCCGGGCAGTTCAAGATCGGACGAGATGATGATGAATCCTACATCTATCTGAATGGCCATACGCTGAAGGCCACTTCGTGGCTGACCCTTCGGAACGTCAATACCAAGAACGGAACCATTGACCTTCGCAATTCGGCAACCCTCAACTTATGGAACAACCTGAACTCCCAGACCAAAAACAGAGGGACGACGCTGATTGTCCGCCAAGGACACTACGTGCAGAACAAGACGAACAGGAAAATCAGTGTTTCGAAACTGATCATGTATGGTGGATCAATTACGGACGACAATGATGCAGTGCAGACATTTGGCATCATCAGCGAACTTCGCGGACATGGTACGATCACAAAACTCGTGATGGAATCTGGTGCCAAGTTCTATCCCGACGGTGCGGACTATCTCAATGTCACCAAGACGCTTTCCGGCAAGCTCAAGGTGGACATCAGCAATCCGGCTCTCGCGGGCAAGGTGAAGATTCCGCTCCTGAAGGTGCCGGTGGCGCTGAAGGACACGGCAGACGGAGCGTTTGACCTTACCACATTGCCTCCCGGCTGGCAGCTGCAAAGCAAAGACGACGGAGTCAATGTCGAGTACTTGATCAGGAATCTAGGCTTTTCGATCTTCATCCGATAGCGCCTGATTGGGCTTTAAACGCCGATGAGGCCGAGGTGGCATGAGGCGGAGAATCCAGAACTGTGATATAATAAAGGCCATGGAGAAGACTAGGCCCATACTCTACGGCGTGGCGGACTACGCCCAGATACGGAAGAAGAACGGATGGTTCATCGACCGTACCGCGAAGATTCGCGACCTTGAGGCGACTGCGTACGCGATGTTCCTGCGCCCTCGCAGGTTCGGCAAGTCGTTTCTCATCTCGATGTTGCAGTACTATTACGACGTTGCGTTTGCCGACAGGTTCGATGAGTTGTTCGGCGGCACGGACATCGGCGCGGCGCCGACTGGGGAGCACGGCGGATACCTTGTCCTCTACTTCGACTTCTCCGGCATCTCGAAGGAAGCGGATAAAGTTCAGGAGGACTTCGACTTCTACGTGTCCCTTCGGTGCGACACGTTCGCCCGCGACTACGCCCGCGTGCTGCCGGAGGGGCTCTCTGAGCGGATACTGGAGGCGCCGGACAGCCGCAAGAAGATGAACGTCATCGTGTCCGGCCTCAGGTCCGGGACGGACAAGCTCTACGTCCTCATCGACGAATACGACAACTTCACCAACACGATTCTCGCCGAGAGCGGCGAGAAGGCGTACAACGACCTCTGCCACGGGGATGGGTTCTTCAAGCAGTTCTTCGCAATCCTCAAGACGGCGACGAGCGGCGTGAACGCGCCCGTCACGCGCCTGTTCATCACGGGCGTTTCGCCCGTGACGATGGACGACGTGACGAGCGGCTTCAACATCGGCACGAACATCTCGCTCATGCCGCAGTTCGCAGACTTCACGGGTTTCCGCCACGACGACCTGCGCGCCATCACGGACTACTACGCCGCGCACTGCGGCTTCGACGCGGAGAGGGCTTACAACACCGCGATCAGGTGGTACGACAACTATCGCTTCGGCAGCGCGTCCTCGCCGTCCGTCGCGAACACGACGATCGTCCTTGCGTTCTTCAACTACCTCTGGCAGACGAAGCAGTTCCCGAAGACGCTCATCGACTCCAACCTACGCACGGACTACGCGAAGATACGCCACCTGATAACCGTCAACAACCGGCTCAACGGCAACTTTCACGTACTTGAGAACCTGCTGGCCGGCGGTGCCCTCGTGGAGCCGCTTGTGGAGTCGTTCCAGGCGCGTGAACTGTCGAAGAAGGAGAACTTCACCTCGCTTCTCTACTGGCTCGGCATCACGACGATTACGGGCGAGAAGTTCGGAAAGATGACGTTTGGCATCCCAAACGAAACACTGAAAGAGCTCGCCGCAAAGATGATTCCTGCGGCCTATTCAGACGTCCACAAGATCGACGAGCGGGTGTTCGACATCAACGGCGGGTTGTGCGACTTCGCCGAGAAGGGGGAATGGAAGGGCTTCGTGGGCATCCTCTCCGGGATCGTGAAGGAAAACTTCGCGGTGCGCGACTCGGTCGAGGGCGAGAAGGTGGTGCAATCGACCCTCGTCGCGCTTCTCACCGCCGCCGGAGGTCCGTACTTCGTCAGGCACGAGCGCGAGTCGGGTGGTGGCTTCTACGACATTGCGCTTGCGCCGCAGCTTTCCCGTTGGCCCGAGATCGCCCATGCCGCGCTCATCGAGATGAAGTACGTGAAGGTCGGCGACCCCGAGCCCACGCCGGAGCAGCTCGCGAAGATCAAGGCCGAGGCCATTGACCAGCTCGACCAGTACTCGTCCGATCCAGCGCTTATCGCCGAGTGGCATATCGGGGTGGCGGGCGTCCCGCCCGCAACTGGGACAACGGGCGTCCCGCCCGTTGCGCTCCACCGCCTCGTCCTTGTGTTCCACGGCGGAGAGTGCATCTTGAACGAAGAAGTTTGACGCTCGTCTTGCGTCCACCCCCCCCCAACCACTTGCGGTAAATTACCTCCATTCAAAGTTCAAAGGAGACAGACGATGAAACTGAATGCGATGATAGGAATCAAGGCGCGGCGAATCGCCGCGCCCCTCGCCGCCGCGCTTGCGGCAGTCTGCGCGGCGACAACGGCGTTGCCGTCGTATGCCGATTCAATCACCGTCGCGCCTGTGGTGGACGCAAACGGACTTGAAACAGAGTTCAACCTGACGCTCGACGTCTCCGCAACGCGCTATCTCTGCGCGGCGTGGGCGGAGACGGACCAGGGCGCGAACTACACCGCATGGACAAACGACAACTTCGAGGTTCTCGGCGAGGTGAACGCCGAGACGACATCGTGGTCGTTCGCCGCGCCGAAGGGCTGGGGCGCGGAGATACGCGCGCTGCGCTTCTTCCTCGTCGAGAAGGAGACGCGTCCGTACGACGCCCGCGTAGAGTGGATCGAATCCACAGGCGCTGAATGGATCAACACGGGCTACGTCGGCGGATCGGAGGACCACTACTGGCTTCACTTCGCATGGCTTTCCGGCGGGACGTTCCCAATGGCCGCAATCGATCCCGACACCAACAAAGACAGCGACCGTTACGCGGTCGTTCATCTTGACAGTGGAAGATTTGGCGTAGCCTTGAACACGAGATATCCGACCCATTCCACCGGTGGTCCGTTCCCGAACAACAGGCGGAGCGTGGTTGCGGGCGAGGAGGTCTATACGCACACGCAGATAAAGACAGGGTCGGGGAATCAGAAAATCTGGGTCAGTACGAGGGGGTTTGACGATCTTGATGCCACGGCGCAGACTGCTTATATCAGCGACGCAACGGCGGCGCCGAGATGCCAGAGGCCGATCTTTATCTTTGCCCGCAATCGCGGAACCTCGACTGACATCACGCAGAACGGTACGATTGATGGCGCATGCGCCATGCGTCTGTGGTCCTGTTACGCGACGCACAACGGTACGCCCGTCCTTGACTTCATCCCGTGCGTGAAGGACGGCGAGGCGATGCTGTACGAAAGGATCAACAACCGCCTCCACCGCAACGTCTCCGGCGAGGGCGCGTTCATCGCGGGGCCGGTTGTTGAGGAGCAGCTGCTCGGCGCGACGGAAGCGGCCTCGTCGTCCGTCGCCCCCGCCCGTCCCGTCGCGCTCATCACGACGGCATCCGCGACGACGAGCGCGGTCTCGTTCTCCGCGACGCTGGCGCAGTCCGCTTCGGCGGTCTCCGCAACGTTCGCGTATGGCGATTCGCCCGACGCGCTCGGCGCGGCGGACGAAGTCTCCGCGAACTGGACGCAAGGCGCGGCGGTGACATTCTCCGCCACGGGGCTTTCGGCGGGCGCGCGCCAGTACGGCGTGCTGACGCTTTCGCAGAACGGCGCCGTCGTGCGCACCTACGGCTTCTGGTTCGTCGCGGCGGGCGCGGAAGGGCGCGCGGTTGCGGTCGGCGCGGAGAAGGCAGGCGGCGTGATCGAGGCCGTGATCTCCAAGGTGGCGGGTACGACAAACGTCCTCTTCGTGGCATACGGCGCCTCTCCCGGGGGCGACACGCCCGAATCGTGGGCGAACTGCGAGCGCGTGTGCCTTGTGGACGGCGACGCGAAGACGATCGACGTGACCGTTCCCGGCTGGGGCGACACGGCGGCGGCGATGCAGTTCTTCCTGAAGGAGTACGTGCCGTATCCGTTCGACGCGCAGGTGGCGTGGATACAGTCGACCGGCAGCGAATACGTCGATTCTTGCTACACCAACCGCCTTGGCGACACATACGCGATTTCGTATCGCACCGTGCAGAAAGACGTCGACAACATCATCATGGGCGCGTGCGGCACGGGTGGCCTCACCGAACGCATACAGATGCAGATGGTGGGCAATGCGTCCGGGGCGTCTCGCAAGGCGCTCTACTACGCGCTTGCGTACAACAACACATATTCCGGCGCAGGCGGAAAATATCTGGAGCTTGGAACTGACATCACGACGCAGACGGAGTTCCTGAACGGTGCGCAGACGTCGAAGGTCGGGCACATGGGAGGGACTTTGTCCATCAATATCGAGAAGTACGACACTTCGGCTCCGCTCTGCAACGTGTCGAGCTACATCTTCGCCCGTCACCGCGGAGACAGCAACAGCGCCGACCAGAAATGTACCGCACGCCTCTACTCCATCAAGATCACGAACGGCGACAGCCTCGTGCGCGAATTCGTGCCGGTGGTGAAGAACGGCGCGGCGGGGCTCTACGAGCGCGTGAACGGGACGTGCCACTGGAACATCTCCGGCGCGGGGGCGTTCCTCTACGGCGCGGCGATTCCCGAAACCGGCGGCGAGCCGGGCACCGTCGCGGCGAGTTCGGCGGTCTATCTCGTCCCGGTCGCCTCCGGCACGGTCGCGCTTCACGGCGCATACGCGACGACGGCGGACATCACCGTGACGCTTGGTTCCGCCGGCGCGGCGGCGACGGCGAACGTCGTCTTCGAATACGGCACGACGTCGGAATACGGGTCAAGCGTCGTCGTCGATGCGGCGATGGCCCCGGGCGCGAGCAGGGACTTGACGGTTGCCGGTCTTTCCGCGAACACGGCGTACTTCTGGCGCGTGACGGCGGGCGGCGAGGAGATCGCGTCCGGCACGTTCACGACGCAGGGCGCGTACCGCACGGTGGCGCTCCGCGAAGTGGTGGAGAGCGCGGGCGGCGAGACGCTCTGCTGCAAGCTCGACTTCGGCGCGGCGGTGCAGAACGAGACGTGCCGACTCGTTCTTGCCTACGGCGCGGAGGAGGGCGACGTGGAGCTGTCGTCGTGGGAGAACTGCGTCGTTGTCGGGACGGTCGCGCCAGGTGAAAACTCGCTTGAATACAACCTTCCCGTCGGACTCGTCACGGGCGCGTTCAAGTACCGCTTCTATCTCGTGGCGGAGGGTGATTCACTCCCGGGCGTGACGGGCGTTCCGTACATCGAATCGACCGGCAGCGAATGGATCAGCACGGGCTGGATCGGATCGTTCGACGACGAGTACGACATCTCGTTCCGCAGCCTGAAGCCGCCGTCCGCGTGGTTCATGCTCGGATCCTACGGCCCGACGATCAGTGGCCGTTACACGGTGGTGCAGAGCACTGGGTCAAATGTGTTTGCGGTTTATTTCAATGGGTCGGGCAACAACAAGGGAATCACCGCGGAGCAGAACGTCGATTACCGCATCAAAGCGTCATTCAAGTATGGTGAGCAGGTTGCTTACATCAGTGAGAACGGCGGGGACTTCGCGCTTTTGGGCGAGCTTGCCTTGGCGGAAAATCCCGCAAACACGATGGCGCCGCTCTACCTGTTCTGCCGCAACTGCGCGAACTCGAGCGTCGACAACGTCGCGATGGCGCGTCTCTACGCCTGCTCCATCACGCACAACGGAACGCTCGTGCGCGACTTCGCGCCGTGCGTGAAGAACGGCGAGGCGGGCCTCTACGACCGCGTGAGCGGACACTTCCACGGCAACATCTCCGGCGCCGGCGCGTTCATCGCGGGTGAAGGCAGCGCAGCGCCCGCCGCAGTCTATTCCTACACCGTGCCGACGAACGGCGTGGGGGTGGCGACGGACCACGCGAGCAGGGTCGGCGCGGTGACGGCCATCTCAGCGGTCGGGCAGCGCGTCTCCGCCACGGCATCCGTCACGGCGCTCGGCCTCGGCGACACGTATCCCTCCTTCGAGTGGTGGGTCGAGGGCGGCAACGTCACGAACGCCATTGCATTCGCCGCGATTCCGGAGAACGACACGGCAGCGTCCCGCGAGTACTCGACGACGTTCGACGCGGTCGACGCGTGGGGGCAGACCGTCTATTGCCGTTTCGCGGTTTCCAACGTCTATACAAGCGCGGCGGGCGGAACGTGCGTCTGGTCGGACAAGTCCGGCGCAAGGACGGTCACGCCGATCGACGACTGCACCTACACGTGGCAGGACGTCAACGGCGACTGGAACGGCGACTGGACGAACGCGGCGCACTGGGCGAGTGACCGTCCCGGCAACTGCATCGGGACTCCCACTGCCACGTCGTCCGTCTTCTTCCCGACAGGATCGACTTCGCGCGTGACGATGCCGGATGGACTTGTCGAGGTGAACAGGCTCGGCATAGACGCCCCAGGACTTTCTGTGGAGTTTTTCAACGCGTCCAACGCCACGACGCTCAAGCCGGGCGGGTTTGCGATCGCAGGGGACACGACGGGTGTGTCGTTGAACCAGAACCTCGTGTTCGACGGCGTGAGTCTGGAGAAGAAACAGCCGTCTTCGGCGGTTTTCGTCTGTAGCGCATCCACATTCGCGCTGCGCGGCGGCGCGACGATCAACTCCACGGCTGTCGATATGATCAACACGCAGAACACCGGATACACCGGCAGACTTGAAGTCGGTGCGGGGGCGCGCTGGCCGACGGAGGGAGAGGTTTCGCTGCTGCGCGTCGGTGGCGATGGCGTCGTGCGTGTTGACGGCACGCTCAACGTAAAGGAATTCAAGATCGGGCAGTACGGCAATTGGGGCGGCGGTACGCTTGAGATCGGCGGTACGAATCCCGTGGTGAACGTGAGCAAGCTGCTGCGCTGCTGGAACGGCAATACCTACGTCAACCCCTCGTATGTCACGTTCGACATCCCGGCGGAAAGCTGGGCGGCGGCTCCGCTGCGGGGCGGCGCGGCAGCGGATCCGCTCGCCGGTTCCGCGGCGGACAGTGCGAGCGTAGAGGCAAAGATGATCATTTCCGTTCCGGGGGATGCGGCGATCATCGCGGCGCGGAAGGGGCACAGGAGGCCGTTCCGCGTGCCGCTCATCTCGTGGCCGACCGGCATCACAGTTGACCGCTGCGAACTCGCCAACGACAATCCAAAGCATATTCGCTATGCGTGGACGTACGGCGGCACGGATTCCGAGGTTGACGACGGCAATCCGCCAACCGGCCTTGCCGCCTACATCACCGGCTCCGGCGGCATGATGCTGATTGTGAGGTGAGTTAGTGGTTAGTAGTTAGTGGTTAGTGGCTAGTGGAAATGCAGATGACGAGAAAAGAATTTGTTTTAGGAGTAGGTGCATTTGCGGCCGTGCCCACAGTGGCGGGCGTGGTTCCGCTGGTGCGGTTTGGCGTGGTGACGGACGCGCATTACGCCGACAGGGCACAGACCGGAAACGTTGACTACCGTGGCGCGCTCGCAAAGCTTCAGGCAGCCGTCGCGAGGCTTGAGGGGCGCGGACTCGACTTCGTCATCGAGCTGGGCGACTTCAAGGACGATTCGGGATCGGCGTCCGCCACGCTTGCGAAGCTCGACGAGATCGAGGCGGCATTCACCTCGTTCTCCGGCGGACACTACCATGTGATGGGCAACCACGATACGGACGTGCTGACGAAGGACGAGTTCTTCGCGCACGTCTCCAACACGGGATTCGCCGCCGCGCAGGGGTATTACTCGTTCGTGCGCGGCGGTGTGAAGTTCATCGTGCTGGACGCGAACTTCAACAGCGATTCCGACTCTGACCATTACTCGCGTGGAAACTGGACATGGAGCGTGGCGTACATCCCGCCGGCGGAACGCGCCTGGCTGGAGGCGGAACTCGCCGCCGCGACGGGTCCCGTGGTCGTGTTCTGCCATCAGCGGCTCGACGGGACGGGTTCGTATTTCGTCAAGAACGCGGCGGAGGTTCGTCGGATCATCGAGAAGTCGTGCAAGGTGATCGGCGTGTTCGCCGGACACGAGCACGCGGGCGGCAGAAACTGCATGAACGGCGTCAGCTACTACACGCTACGCTCGCTGGCCGAGAGTGGACAGAGCTTCGAGGTAGCGTGTTATTCGAATGGTGTATCCGTTTTCGGGCGAGTATAGTTCACAAGTCACAAGCGTCAATTTCGCCTTGAATCCGCCTGCGATTTTTGGTATTCTTTTTTCCGTTACCTTTGGGGGTGAGTGTAACCCTTGAATGGAGCAAGGAAAGAATATGGTATAATAAGAGCCATGAGACCGATAGAGACATCAACGAGCGACTTTGCCGACCTCCGCAGGAACGGCACGATCTACGTTGACAAGACGGCGTGGTTCCACCGCCTTGCCAGCGACATGGGACGGAAGATATGTTTCCTTTCGCGCCCGCGCCGCTTTGGCAAGTCGCTGATGATCACAGCCCTCAAGGAGATCTTCAGCGGCAACCGCGAGCTGTTCGACGGACTGGCAATTTCCAAGACGGACTGGAAGTGGGAGAAGTGGCCTGTCATCCATTTCAACTTCGGGGATGCCGATCCCACAAGCGTTGAGGCATTCGACCGCGATTTTGGGCCCAATGTAAGGAGACGTCTCGAAAGCGCTGGGTTCGAAGGCTATGATGACGCGAGGTCGCCTGGTTTCAACTTCGGCAATGCCATTGACGTTCTTTCGAAGGAAAACGGCGGGCGCGGGGTCGTGATACTCATCGACGAGTACGACGCGCCAGTCTCGCACGCCCTTTCCGACCTGCCGCGCGCGGAAGCGATACGCGACAGGCTCTCCGCTTTCTACAGCGTCATGAAGGATCGCACGGGGTCGATCCGCTTCATGATGATGACGGGCGTCTCGAAGTTCACCAAGATGTCGGTATTCTCGTGCCTGAACAACATCGTCGACATCTCCATGCGCAGGGAGTACGCCACGATGCTCGGCTACACGGAGGAGGAGCTTGAGGCGAACTTCGATGAGCATCTGCACGAACACGCCTCGATAATGGGGTTGTCCTACGAGGACTACCGCGCCGAGATGAAGCGGTGGTTCAACGGCTTCAGGTTTTCGCCAAGCGACCCGACAACGGTTTACAACCCAATTTCAATCGCGCTGACGCTTGATGCGAAGGAGACGTTCTTCCGCTCCACCTGGTCGTCCACGGGTCGCGCGTCGTCGCTGATGAACTGCCTGAAGCGGTGGGACATGCTCGCAATCGACCCGGAGCGGACGAAGAACGTTACGGATCAGGAGTTTGACGTTACCAACCTTGCGGACCTGAAACCGATAGGAATGCTTTTCCAGACTGGATACCTGACCATCAAAGACTACGACGCCGGGCTTTACACCCTGGGCGTGCCGGACGAGGAGGTACGCCAGGACCTCAACCTGCTCATGGCCGGCGTGGCGGCGGACGAGAGCGTGGCCTGGGCCTCAAGTCTTGGCGCGAAGCTCCGCGGATGCGACTGGAACGGTTTCTTCGCGGGCCTCAAGTCGCTCTACGCGAAGATGGCGTACGGCTCCACCGAGTCGTCCGTCCACGAGAACTCCTACGCGCGCTGCCTTTCGTTCCTCCTTGCGGGGAGCGGGTTCCGCTTCACGATGGAGGACGTGCAGGCGAGCGGGCGCGCCGACATCGTGGCATCGCACGTCAACGGCGTGTTCATCTTCGAGCTGAAGGTGGGCGAACCCGTTGACCGCGCCTTTGCGCAGATACGCAGGAAGAACTATGCCGAGCCATACCTCGCCTCCGGCAGTCCCATCTGGCTCATCGGCCTTTCCTTCGATCCCGACTCGCGGCTTCTCGTTGAAGCTGCCGCAGAACCGTATTTCACCCCCAAAAAGGAGGACAGACAATGAAACTGAATGCGATGATTGTAGGCAAGGCGCGGCGAATCGCCGCATCCCTCGTCGCGCTTGCGGCGATGTTCGCGACGTCCGCCGCGATGGCGGCGGTCAACAACCTCGAAAGCTACCACTTCCGCTTCGACTTTTCGAAGGGTGCGAATGAGTTTTCGTCCTCCCCGAATTACGCGGACTTCAACTTCGTCGGTGCGAATACGGCGCCGACAAACGGGCCTAACGGAGCGTCGAGCGCCGCGACAACGACAAGCACGTCGTGGAAGCCGTTCACTTCGGCAACGGTTCTCAGCAACAGCTGGACGATTGCCACATCGCTTTCTCCGGCAGCAGTGGACAACGCCGTCGTGTTCAGCGTAGGACGTCTGAACACGGGCGGAACCCGGGCTGTTGCGATATGCACATCCAGCGACAAAAGCAAGCTTCTCGTGCGGCTGATGTATCGGAGCGGAAGCACCATTACGTGTACCGAAAAGGAGATGACGGGGCTTGGCGATGTCACGCAGGGGTTTCATACGCTTGTCGTCGCGTATCAGTCCGATGCTGATAACCACGGTACACTTAAGTTCTACTGGGACGGTGCCGAGAAGCAGTCCCACAAGTATTCATCAGACACCAGGTGGTTTGGGGTTCCGGCCAATCCTGGCGGCATCCAGTTCAATACGCTTGTTTCAAGGGGCAATTATACTGAAAACGGCGGCAAGACTTTCGTTTACGAAAACGGCATCCACTCCTTTTACGACTTCCGTTTCTACAGCGGAGATTTTGCTGCTGCCGACGCGACGGCATACGCTGCGCTCTATCCATGCACCTACCCGTTCCGTCCGAGCGCATACGTGGAATCGGGTGCGACGAGCACGACTGCCAACGCGACCGTTGGCAACTACATCGACACTGGCTATCTTGCGCAAGGTGCGACAACGCGCTTTGCGGCGGACTTCCAGTTCCTTGACGTGCGCGGGCAGCAGCGAATCTTCGGCGCACGCGGCACTTTCGTTCAGGGACTTTACATTAACGGTAGTGCTGCAACCGGCGGCAAACTTGCCTGGAATTTCATGGGGGCTGCCAAATGGGTCAGTATGAATGTCGATGCCGCAAGGTTTCGGCAAATCGCGACGTTCGACCGCGTGGGAAAAACCATCGCCGTCACGAACTACGACGATCGTGCGCAGTTCTACTACAATAACAATCAGGCCGATTTCCTGAAAGACACGAGCAACGCCGATAGCACCACTTACCTCTTCGCGGAAAACAATTCAGGTGCCAAATGTTGTGGCAAGGCGCGCATCTACTCCTTCGAGGCGGACGAGAACGGCTCCCCAGCCGCATTTTTCGCACCCGACATGGATAACGGCGAGGCGGGCTTCAGGAACATCATCGACGGCTCGTTCAAGGGCGACGGCAACAAGAACAACAACCCCGAACGGACGCTCCGGTTCTACAACGGCGTCGGCTGCGCGGACGACTACAAGTACGAGAATTCCACGCTGTATGCGAAGCTGTACGCATCTTCCGATGACGGCGGCACTGTGAGCGTCGCAGAAGGCACTGTGGCGGTATTCGCCGAAGGGTGGGTTCCGCACGGCGGCACACTCGCGCTTTCGGCGACTCCGCCCGCCGACATGGAATTCAAGGAATGGACGGGCGATACGTGGGCGATTGCGAATGGTTTCAGCAAGACGGACGCTTCCATTGAGGTGTCAACGCCCTACGCCGTGCAGCTGCGCGCGACGTTCAAGCCTGCTGCGAATGCGTTGCTCACCATCGCCGCCGACGGTGCGAACGCCGTCAACTGGAGTGCCGCCGATTGGCGTTCTGTCGATGATGCCTCCGTTGCAATCTCTGCGCCGATTGACAAGGAAGTGACGGTCATCGCCCACAAGAGCGTGACGCTCACCCTTGACGCCGACGTTTCGCTGAGCAAGTTCATCGTGCAGGCGGATGACAACTGCGTTGTCACGTTCGCCTCAGGCACCGGCGGGTCGTTCTACGCGAGCGAGGTGGTCGTCTCGAACGGCGTCCTCAAGCTGGGGGCGGATGGCATTCTTGGCGCGACTCCAAAGGTGGCCATCAAGGACGGCGGCACGTTCGACTTCAACGGCAAGGTGGTCGGTGACGGCGAGGTGGCGTCCGGGAAGATTGTGACCGAGTTCCACATCGCGGGCGCTGGCGCGGGTAACTGGCCGTGGGCGCTCACGTCTTCTGCGAACATGACAAACAGCAAGAATGTCGGCATGCTCCACTTGGACGCCAATGCGACGGTCGGCGGCGCAAACGCGCTGTGGCTGGGCGTGCGCAATGGCGCTGAATGGAGCGCTGCCAACAAAAACCTGAACCTCAATGGCTTTACGCTCACGAAGACGGGCACAGGAACGCTACAAGTCCGCAGGCCCTACTCGAGGAACGAAGGGACGATTGACGTGCAGTCTGGATCGGTGAAGGTGTCTGGCTGGAGCAACGCAAATGCGGCGTATGGAGAGAGCTGTGTCAGCAACATCGTGCTAATCTTGAGGGATGGGACTTCGGCGGAGAATAGCGTAGGCTATCCACTCTATTTCAAGGTGCTTGACGTACGCGGGGGCTCGCTCTCGAGTTCCACGGGTGCTTTTGGCGTAAACGAGGAAATCATCCTCGACCCGATACGCAATCCAATTTCGCTCCAGGCCGCGCCAGCGTTCGCATCCGGCGCGAAGGTCGTGCTTGCGAATTCGTATGCCGACGTCACGTGCGGCAAGCTCGTGCTGATGACGTGGAGCGGTTCGGGCACTGTCACGCCGCCCGCGTTCGACGCGTCGTGCGTGGGCGGAACGTCCGACGGCCTGACGGTCGAGACGGCGCCCGATGGCACAAGCCGCCAGCTTGTTCTGCGTGTGGGCGGCTACGAGGAGAACGCCAAGGCGATCCGCATCGCGCCGATCGGCGACTCCATCACGCAGGGCGTGACGAAGGACGACCAGGGCGACTATCCGCAGTACCGCACGACCATGGCGGCGCATCTTGCCGCGCATGGCTACAGGCCCACGCTGTGCGGAATCTGGAAGTACGCGGATCAAGACAAGGCGGGCGTTCACGCTCCCGATGAATGGGCGTGGCACACGGGCGTGAGCGGCGACGCCATCATCACCACGGACAAGAGCGGCGGCGTGCTGGACAACCTGCACCTCTATCTGGACGTGATCGGCAAGCCGGACGTCATCACGCTGCTCATCGGGACGAACGACATGGGACGCAACGGCAAGTCTGCGGAGGAGACATACGTGAACTGGACGAACCTCGTGTGGGAAATCGTCCGGCAGCGGCCCGGCGTCAAGATCGTGGCCTCCACGGTTCTCGACAGGAAGGACAACTCGGACGGCGTGAAGGCCAAGGTGGCGGCGTTCAACGCGCTCCTGAAGTCCGACATGAACGCGGGCAACCTGCCCGCCAACCTGAGTCTGGTGGATCTCTTCGACGCCGTGCCGCTGGCGACGGCGGGCAACTTCTTCTCGGACGAGCTGCATCCGAACTGGCAGGGCCACGCGATCATGGCGAAGGGCTTTGCCGACGGCATCATGTCCGCCTGCCCCTATGCGTCGTTCACGCCGACGGTTGACGACACGGCGACGAACGAGGCACAGAGCCCGCTGGGCGCGTACGGCATCGACGAGCTGGCCGAGTACCGCAGCGGCTTCCGCCATGTCTATACGATCGACGCGGCGGAGACGAATTCCTTCCCCAATTCCGGCATCGCGCCCTACACGGCGACGAATGCCGTCCTGCGGTCCAGCAAAAAGCTCGCCAAGGTGGGCTACTACATGGAGCTGGTGAGGAAGGGGACGAACCGCCGTCGGTGGGTGTGGGTGGACATGGATGCGCGCGGCAAGACGCTGGGCGACGTGTCCCTGCCGTGGGACGCCAACCCTGATCGGCCCCGGCAGTTCATCGTCGAGAAGCTGCACGTCAAGTCCAACGACAGCGCCGTCCACGCCGTCGCGCCGACGGACGACTCGGTCAGCGGCGTTTTCGAGGGAACGCCCTACAACTATGGCGCCGGCGGGACGACGGCGCAGCTTTCCGGGGCGCCGGCGAACCTGATGACGGGCGGATTCGGCTGGAACGACAACATGACCGGCACGTCGAGCGGGTACGGGTGTTTCCAGATGCACCGCATCTTCACGGCTGAGCAGAAGGCGGCGGCCGGCGTCCCGCACGATGCGGAGGTTCTGTTCGCGTGGAACAGGTGGGGTTCCAACAGCGACAACCCAAACCACGCCGACGACATCGGCATCGGCACGTATGCGTGCCATGCGGCCGGAGTCATCAATTCATCGAGGGAAGGCAACCTGGACTACACGCAGACCGCGAACGGGCAGGGGAACCTGGCCGACACGGTGTCCGCCAAGGCATATCAGGTGCGTCGAATCGAGATTTGGGTGGTGGAGCCGCCGCCAAAGGGCGTCATGATTATCGCATACTGAGGATTCTCATCATAAGGAGATTATGTGGGGTTGACGAGAAGAGGATTCCTGAAGGGGGCTGCGGTCGGCGGCGCGATGTTCGCGCTGCCGCGCCTTGCCCGCGCGCAAAGCGCCGGCTCGGCGTACTCTGTGGCCGTTCTCGGCGATACGCACTTCGACCATGCGCTCCAGCCGGAGTTTGTCGCGTCGTACGGCGACTTGACGGAAGACGTGTCGGCAGCCGACATGGCGCGCTATACGGCGCAATCGACCTATCATGCCAATTGGGTTGAGAACAACCAAACGCACTTCAAGGAGTTTCTGCGCAACGGCGACATGTGGCGCGAGCGGTGTCCAAGCCTCGTCGCGGCGAGCGCGGCGCTGGCGGCATCCAACCCCACGCGCTTTCTCCTCCAGGTGGGCGACCTCGTGCAGGGGGACTGCGGCAAGGCAACCGTGCACAAGCAGATGCTCCAAGACGCCGTGGCGGCCATTCGCGGTGGATTCCCGTCGGGGATTCCATTCCTGACGGTGCTTGGCAACCATGATATCCGGGGAACGGGTGCGCGGAACACCTACCTCAATTTCGCCCAGCCATTCATGGCCGCTGAAATCGCGAACCTGACGGGCGTGACACCTGCTGCGACGGCCTACCCGGTGTGTTCCTTCCGCCTCGGAGACGATCTCTGGGTGTTCTGCGATTTCGAGACGGTCGACATGAATCCGATCTGCGACGTGATCGACGCCGATCCGTCGGCGCGGCACGTGTTCCTCGTCACGCACGGTCCGTTCACGACATGCGCCGCATGCACGAGCATTTATAACGCGCGCTGGCGCCTCGCCGGACGTGCGGGGAGCGAGGCTTCGCGTCCGCGCCTCTACGAGACGCTTTCGCGCCGCCATGCAATTGTTTTTTCCGGACATACGCATAAGACGGACTACTACTGGCATCGGAACGAATACGGTGGATTCGCCGAGATGACCGTCAACTCCGTCTGGAAGAGCGAGGACCTTGCGACATCCGTTCCGCTCCACGACAAGGTGGACGACTACGTTTCTCCCTTGTCGAATGCTGATTACAAGAAGGAGATCGCCTACTTCCGTCCCGGGTTGAGGAGGTATTTCCACAACGAAGCGGCGGGACACTACCGGCTCAACGTCTCGGACGACGTGGTGACGATGGAGTTCTATCCTGGCGCAGCTACAACGCCCGCCCGTATCTTCACGATGTGGACGAAGGAGTCCGCCAATGGAAGAGGGTGGGTTGACGAGCGCGCGCTCGTGACCGGGACGACGGGCGCCTGGTCGCAGAACGTCGATTACGACTGGGATACCGACAAGGCGGCCATCGCGGGCGACCGCACCTTCACGCCCAATAAGCAGTCCAAGGGTAAGTCCGCCACGGTGACCGTCAAGATGCAGTTCACCGATATGGCGACCACAGTTGACGCACCGGAAGGCGTCCAGGCCGCGGTGCAGCTCGGCGTGAACGGGCTTTTCCAGGTCTGGACGAGAACGGGGAACGGGGAACAGGGAACGGGGAACTGTTGGGTGGACGTTGAGGCCGATGGCGTGACGCCTCGGGCGGGCGTGGAATACACGTTCCGCTTCAAGATCGACTACGGGACGCGCCTCTACACCGTTTCCGTGAAGAACGCGCACGGGAGCTTTGTGCCGCTCGGCGCGAACGGCGAAACGTCTTTTGCACTCGCATCGAACGCCACGCGCCTTTCTTCCGTGCGGTTCAAGGGCGGCGGCGTACTCACGTCGCTCAGGGGCGATTACGCCAGGGGGCTTGGCGTGGTCATACGGTAGGGAAGAGCAAGGGAGACAACCATGTTAAGCGTGCAACACAGAACAAAGGCGCACCTTTCCCTCGCGGTCCTGCTCGCGGCATCCGCCGCAACGGCGGCGGTGGGCAACCTCGAAAGCTACCATTTGCGACACGACTTCTCGACCGGGGCACGCGTGTTTATCGGCGGCCCGAACTGCCCGACGGACTTCATAGCCGACACTTCGACGGACAGCATGGCGGTCGTAGGGCCGAACGGCCCCGACAGTGCCATGCATGTTGGTAATTGTGCCGGTCAGTTGTCCATAAATGGTGTTCAGGTCAACAGCAACGATTCCTCTAGTACAAAAACTACGGATCTCGCCTTGAACACGAACGCCTGGACGCTCGCGATGTCGTTCAGACCAGGTAACGTCGAAAAGGGCATGTTGTTCTCAATTGGACGCTTGAACGGCGGTAAAAGCAGTGGCCGCATCGCCATCACGGTCTGTTCTTCATCCGACCCAAGCAAGCTGTATCTTCAGGAGTTCTACCGGGGGGCTGATGCATACGTTCCTGAGAAGGGAAATGCTGTCGAGCTGACCGGGCTTGGCAACATGACGAACGCTTTCCATACGCTTGTGATGGTGTACTCGCCGTCGGACAAGACGATAACGCCATACGTGGATGGAGCAAAGAAAACGGTGTTTACGCTCTCTTCCAAGACGACGACCAGTCGCGCTGTGGGCAACGCCTTCCACTACGGCTCGTTCCCGTCGATTACGGGAGACGTGACCGGATTCTCCCGGTCCTACACGAACAACGACGTGGCGTTCTACGACATGCGCTTCTACTTCGGCGCGTTCTCCGATGCCGACGCGGCGGCATACGCCGCGCTCTATCCGGCAGACCGCATGGGCTCGCCGTTCCGTCCGAACGCGTACATCGAGGCGGGCGCGACGAACACGGTCAGCGACGCAAGAAATATCACGACGCCCGTGAGTTATGTCGATACGGGATACATTGCAAAGAAGGGCACGGAGTTCGTCCTCGACTTCCAGTACTTGGACTGCGCGACAATCCAGCAGTACGCCTTTGGCATCTGGAATGGCGACGCAAACTCGACCCCGACCGTGGACGGACTTACGCACTGCTTTTACATCAACACTAACAAGGGTTTCGCCTTCACCAAGTTTTCCGGGACCTCCGCCGACTGGCATGCGATCACGGCAAACAATGCAGCCGACCGTGTTCGCCGCATCGTGACAGTGAAAAACAAGGACACTTCCGACACGGGGTCAACTGCGACGATCCTGGCTTGGTCGGATCGTTCGACGATGGCAACCGCAAGCATAACCAAACCCCATTCAGTTGACGCAATACGCAGCACCTACCTTTTTGCAGTCAGTGCCAATGGTACGCCCAAGCGGTTTACCAAGGCGCGCATCTACTCCTTCGAGGCGGACGAGAACGGCGCCCCAGCCGCATTTTTCGCCCCCGACATGGATAACGGCGAGGCGGGTTTCCGGAACATCATCGATGGCTCTTTCCACGGCGACGGCAACAAGAACAACAACCCCGAACGGACGCTCCGTTTCTACGACGGCGTTGGCCGCGCAAGCGACTACAAGTACGAGGGCAACACGCTCTACGCGAAGTTGTATGCCACCTCCGGCGAAAACGGCACGGTGAGCATCGCGGGCGGCTCGGCGGCGGCCTCCGCCGAGGGCTGGGTTCCGCACAGCGGCACGCTCACGCTCACTGCGGTTCCCGATTCTGGATTCAGTTTTGATTGCTGGGAGGGTGACACGTGGGCGATTGCGGATGGCTTCAGCACGACGGACGCAACCATTGAGGTGTCCACCTCGTATGCCGTGCAGCTGCGTGCAACGTTCAGGCGTGACGCCAGTCTCACCATTCCTGCCGGAGGCACGGTAGTCTGGAGCACTGGAGAGTGGACGGCGGCGGGTGTGGCCGTCCCGGCCCCTGTGAGCGGGACGGCGATGGTCAACGTGACAGGAGAGGCAACGCTCACGCTGGACGGAACGGCTTCGTTGGGCTCAATTGCCGTCAATGGCGGAAGCGGCGCGAAGCTGACGCTTGTCACGGCGGCCGACGCGGCCTTCAATATTGGAAACCTCGTCCTCAGCGGCGGCGTGTCGCTTGAAGTTCCGGCGGAAACCCTGACGGAGGGAGCGACGTTTGGGACGATTACGTCATCGGATCCTGGCGGCGTTCTGGTGATCGACGTGCCGGAGGGCGAATCGTTCACCAACGAGACGACGACCATTTCTGGCGGCTCCAACCTCCAGGTGTGGAAGACGGGCGCGGGAACGCTGACCATGACGAAGGTCAACTTCGGGTTCGGCGGCAACAACGTGACCTCGCTCGTCGTCAAGGCGGGCATTGTCCGGCAAGGGACGCCCAACAACGCGACGTGCGGAGCGAATGGCTCGCGCATCGTTGTCGAGGACGGCGCACAGTTCGACGTGAACGGCACCGGCAACACGGTTTACTACGATTTCACCATTTCCGGATCTGGCCCCGACGGACTCGGCGCGATCTCGAACAAGAAGACGGTTTCAAACGTGTACGGCACGGCGTATCTCATGCGCGACATTGAGCTGGCGGACGACGCGGCGATTGGCGGCACGTCGTATGTCAGCCTGAAGTTTGGCGACTGGGTGGCCGGCAATATAGTGATGAACGGCCATGCGCTGGCGCTAACGAACGCCACGGTCTATGCGGGGAACAGGACGTACGTCGGCGAGGGTCGCATCGAAATCGGCGGCGGGGCGGCGCTGTCGTTCTACCAGCACAACTCCTCGGCCAGCAACTGCGTGGTGACGGTTTACGGCAATCTGAACCAGAACGCGGGCGGATTTACGGCGGTCAAGTCCCTCGTCTTCGAGAACGGCGCGAGTTTCTGGTCCAAGGCCACCACCGGACATCCGACCACGATTGTGTCCGACACGTACGCGCCGAACATGAGTTACACGGGGAGCGAATTAACCGGCCCGATCGTCCAGCTTGGCGACGCGCAGCATCTCACGCCGACGCTTGACCTCTCGCGCTTCTGCACGAACGGAGTCGAAGTGGTGTTTGCCGCCAACAATACGACATTCCAGCCGGGCGCCACGGTGTCCGTGAAACTCGGCGACCGTACCATCGGCGATCAGGACGGCAAGAAGGTCGCCAGCTGGTCCGTCAGGCCGCAGGGCGTCAAGTTCGTCTGCGGCGACGAGGGAAGGAACTGCATGTTCGCGGCGGAAGCCGACGGGCTGTACATCTACAGAGGCTTCTCCATTTTCCTGTATTAGCCTCTGGTAGGTAGTCGATCACCGATCTTGTTGTTGTACGCTTGCTGTCTTTTCGCGTACGACAGCAAGCGTACAACAGCAAGTTTTTCGGTCACGTTTTCTGATACAGGTTGCGGAAGTCCCGCATCGTCATTGAGTAACGCTTCTTGAACAGGTTCTTGAGGTATGTGGGATTGGCGTAACCGCAGGCCGCAGCGATCAAGTCCATCTTCTCCCGCGTAGTGGCGAGGCGGCGCTTCACCTCGTCCAGTCGCCGTTCCGTGATGGCGTCGAGGATGGTGCATCCCTGCAGTTCGCGGAACCTGAGGTCGGCAAGACGTCGCGAACATTTGAGGTGCCGTACCACGTCCCTGACCCCGATACCCTCCAGCGCGTGCGCATCGATGTATGCCACGGCCTTCTGCACGAGTCGCCCGGCGTGCGACTGCTTTGCAGTGGACGCCCGCTGCACGATCCCTTTCACCCCCACGAGGAGGATGCGCTTCTCGGTCGCTTTCCCGCGCATCATGCTGTCCAGGGTCTCGGCCGCCAGGCGGCCCTCCTCCTCGAAGTCGGGCTGCACCGAGGAAAGGCGCGGATTCGCGTTCTCGCAGATGAGCGTATCGTTGTCCACGCCAAGCACGGTCACTTCGCGCGGAACGGCGATGTGCCTTGCCGCGAGGACCTTCACGAGATCGAACGCGCGGTCGTCGTTCGCGGCAAGGACTGCGGCGGGGTGCTTCAGTTTCGTGGCGGCGTCCGGGGCGAAGAGCTCCTCGCACCAGAGCCCGCTGTCGTTCAGCTCTCGCCTGAACGCCGCGAAGCGTGCACGGCTCCAGTCCGTGACCGGATCGGAATGCAGAAAGGCGTATGAGCGGGCATGGCCCTGCCCAAGCAGGAATTGCGCAGCCTCGCGTCCGATGGTGTCCGCTGAGTTGCGGATGAACGCGATGTTCGCGGAGCGCATCTCCAGCGCCGCCGAGTGGGTGTCCATCACGATGGTCGGGATTTCGGCCGCAGCTGGCGTTGGAATCTGGTAAGACCGCGACACTTCCGGCAACGGTGAACGTGAAGATTTCGGCTGCGGACGGGAAGCGTCCGAAGGGCGGGACGTATGTCCTCACGACGTGCGGCGGCTTCGACGCGGAAGGCGTGACTGTCCAGCTCGCGGCGGGTGCGCCGGATTGGGTGAAGAGCCTTTCCGTCAATGATGACGGCAATCTGGAACTGGCCGTGAAGCGCAAAGGCTTTACGCTCATCGTCAAGTAGCCAACGGCAACGGGCAAGATGCCCGTTGCCCCAGTTGCGGGCGAGACGCCCGCCACCCCGATAACGGGCAACACCCCGACAACGGGCGAGACGCCCGCCACCCCGATAACGGGCAAGATGCCCGTGGGGCGGGCGGCTCGCCTCACCATTCCGTAGGCTGAACCAGGGCTTGTGCTTACAATAAAATCGGACTGCACATCAATGGTGTAACTTCCCCAAAATCATGTGTCTTGGCGCAACTTTGGGGAAAAATACGCACAAAATACTTTCATACTTGCCCAAAGTGCTGTGGTTATGATATACTTTGGGCAGCTATAAACTAGGAGCTGATACGATGATTGGTAGAAAACACGAAATTGAACAATTAATTGCTACTTACGAATCAGGTCAATCTGAGTTCGTTGCCGTATATGGGCGGCGGCGCATTGGAAAGACGTTTTTGATTACCGAGGCATTCGGCAATCGATTTGCGTTTCACCACACTGGATTACGCGAGGGGGGGACAAAAAAGCAACTTGAGCAATTCCGTCTGTCGCTTCGCCAACAGGGGTATTATGATTGTCCGCGCATAAAGGACTGGCTGGAGGCGTTCTTTGAGTTGGAGCGTTTTCTGGAGAAAAGTCCGGCTCAACGGAAGGTCGTTTTCCTTGATGAAATCCCTTGGCTTGATACGCCTCGTTCAGGATTCTTGTCCGCTCTTGAGTCGTTCTGGAACGGGTGGGCCGTGTTCAGGAAAGACATCGTTCTTGTCGTTTGCGGTTCCGCCACGTCCTGGATTATCAAGAACATCATCCGAAACAAGGGTGGGCTCTACAACAGGGTGCGCACGCGGATCAAGCTCTTCCCGTTCACGCTTGCCGAATGTGAGAGCTATGCGAATTCCGAACTCCACCTCGGGTATGGGAGGAGGGAGATCATGGAATGCTACATGGCGCTTGGCGGAGTGGCGTACTATTGGAGCCTTCTCAGGCGCGGATTGAGTCCGGCACAGAATTTCGACGCACTGTTCTTTAGTCCGCAGGACGGGCTCCGTACCGAATATGACGAACTCTACCGTTCGCTTTTTAGAAATCCTTTGCGGTACATGGAGGTCGTTGAACTTCTTGGGACGAGGAGAACAGGCTATACGCGAGACGAGATGATACGCGGGCTCGGAACTGTCAGCGGCGGCGATCTCACGAAGATTCTGGCAGACCTGGAGGAATGTGGTTTCGTGCGGAAGTACATGCCGTCAGGCCACGGCAAAAACGGCGGAGTCTATCAGCTCGTTGACGGCTACACGCTGTTCTATTTCTCCTTCGTCAAGGGGAACTCTGCGCGCGACGGCGATTTTTGGCAGCATTCTGTTGGAGATGGGCGTTTGAACGCATGGCGTGGCTTCGCGTTCGAGCGCGTATGCCTTGCGCATGTCGCGCAGGTAAAGGCCGCTTTGGGAATCTCCGGAGTCAAGACGGAAGCATATTCGCTTCGCGTCAGTCCAGACGAAAACGGACGGGGAGCCCAGATCGATTTGCTTATTGACAGGCGCGACGGCATCGTCAACTTGTGCGAGATGAAGTATGCAAACGGGAAGTATTCCATCACGGTCGATGAGTCTGAGCGGATAAGAAATCGAATAGAAGCCGCAAGAAAGCTGTTCGGCAAGAATCGTACCATTCATCTTACCATGATTACGCAAGATGGCATCATCCGTAGCCCGAACAGCTGGGATGTCCAGTCCGTCATCACGCTTGACGACCTTTTCCGGTGAGTCGGTCGGTGTTGCCTTTTTCATATGCTTTTGGTCGGATGCGGCCCAAAAATTGCAGCGTGCCGTACTGTATGTGAAATCCTACACGATCTACACGACTGACAAAACAAGAAAGGACAAACAGACGATGTGGAAACTGATGGCAATAGCCGTGCTTGTGGCGGTTGCTTCACCGGCCGGCGAATTGTACGACGTCGTGGTTGTCGGCGGCGGGCCGGCTGGAATCGGCGCGGCGCTCTCCGCCGCCAAGGTCGGTGCGAAGACCGCGCTTGTCGAGCGCGATTCCGTGATTGGCGGGACGACGGTCCAGGCCAAGGTGTGCGACATGGGGCTCTTCAGTGCGTGGAAGCGGCAGATCATCGCTGGCCCGGCGTGGGATCTCGTGACGAACGCCGTGGCCGCCGCACACGGGACGCTCCCCGACTTCGCCGCGCAGCGTCCCGACAAGTGGATGGCAAGCTGCGTGCGCGTGGATCCCGAGGTCTATTCGCGCCTCGCGGAAGAGACGCTGCGAAAGGCCGGTGTGACGGTTCTCACGAACGCGGAGGTCTCTTCGGTCACGCGGACGGCGGATGGCTGGGATACGGGATTCGCCGTCGGGCGGCAGATCGTCGATGCGACGGGAAACGCCACGGTCGCCGCGCTCGCGGGAGCGAGGCGCGAGAAGTCGCCTGACGACCTGCGGCAGCCGGGATCGTTCTTCTTCTGGATTTCCTCGAAGGGCGCGACGTTCGACGCCGCGGCGGTCGATCGCGCGTTCAGGAAGGCCATCGCGGACGGCGAACTTCTCCCGACGGACGTTCATGTGGGGATGTCGTACTTCATCCGCAAGGGCGGAGGCTCGGGTTGCTACATCCCGCTTGCGGACAACTCGACGCCCGAGGCGCGCGCGGACACCAACAGGCGCGGCATCGAGGCGAGGGATCGCGTCCTCGCGTTCATCCGCCGCCAGCCCGGACTCGAGACCGTGTCGCTCGTGTCGTCCGCGCGGGAAGTCGGCGTGCGCGAGACGTATCGCGTCGTCGGCGAGAAGACAGTCTCCGAGCGCGCCTATCTTGACGGCGTCGTGGAGGAAGACGCGCTGAGCTGGTCCTACTGGATGGTCGATGCGCACAGCGCGAAGAGGTCCCATGCGCGCCTCGTGTTCCACAAGGACGGCAAGATCGGCTCCGTGCCGCTTGGCGCGATGCTTCCGAAGGGCGTGGGCGACATGCTGGTGGCGGGCCGTGCGGTTTCGAGCGACCACGGGGCGAACTCCGCCCTGCGCGTCCAGGCGTCGTGCATGGCGATGGGGCAGGCGGCCGGCGTCGTCGCCGCGCTCGCCGCTTCAAGGCACTGCGATCCTCGCGAAGTCCCGCTTGAGGACATAAAGGCCAAGCTTTCCGAAATCGGTCATATCGTTCCGGCGGACGCAGAGATTACAAATCCCTGATTTGTCGAGATAACTAGCGGGCGGATCTAGCCCGTCGGCATCGGGGCGGCCTCATCCAGTCAATCCCGTCGCCCAAGGCAGAACCGTTCAAAATGTGGATGGCGAAGGTTGCTACAGAACGCCTTGACCAGATTCAAGACCCAGAACTTTCCATCCAGCAGGCATTGGCTGATTATAGACGGCTCGGATATTCAGAGAGATGGATCGCTCGACGTCTCAAGTCCATTGGCATACGCAAAGATTTGACGGACGAATGGAAAGCGCGTGGTGTTGAGGATGAACGGGAATACGCCAGCCTGACGAACACGATCTACAAGACATGGGCGGGCATGACAGCGGGCGAATACAAGCGCTTCAAGGGATTTAGAAGTCCCAGTCGTTTTCGATGTGGCAGTCGCGAAGTCCGTCATGTACGTCGGAAAGTGAATGTTTTTAGGGGTCTAGGAATCGTGTAAATTCGGCTTCGGAGGGGTCTAGGAATCGTGTAAATTCGACTTGCGAGGGGTCTAGGAATCGTGATATAATATGCGCCGTTCCACAGTAAAAAGGCCTTTTCATGAAAAGAAAGATATACGAGCAACTTCTGAGGTGGAAAAACGAATCCGCCCCCGAGACGGCGCTGCTGATCGAGGGGGCGCGTCGTGTCGGCAAAAGCTGGATCGTCGAGGAGTTCGCCAAGTGCGAGTATCGTTCCTTTGTTCTTATCGATTTCAACAAGGTGTCCAAGGCCGTGATCGATGTTTTCAAGAACGACCTTGAGGACCTTGATGTCTTTTTCAGAAAACTCTCAGAATACTACGGCGTGCGGCTTTACGAGGGGGAGACGTTGTTCGTTTTCGACGAGGTGCAGGAATTTCCGCGGGCGAGGGCGGCGATCAAGTATCTGGTGGAGGACGGAAGGTATCATTTCATTGAGACCGGAAGTCTCATGTCGATTGCAGAGAACGTCACCGGCATCGTGATTCCGTCGGAAGAGGATTCAATCAAGATGTTTCCCCTCGACTTCGAGGAATTCCTTTGGGCCACTGGCAGGGCGGACATGGTCGAGACGATCAAGTCGCACCGGCGCGACCTTGTACCGTTCGGGGCGGTTCACCGCAAGATGATAGAGGCTTTCCGGGAATACGTGGTGGTGGGGGGCATGCCTCAGGCGGTTTCATGTTGGGCCGAGACCCATGACCTCAAGAAGGTCGAGGCGGCGAAGAAGCGAATCCTCAAGCTCTACCGAAACGACATCCGCAAGCATGCCGGCCGCTATGCCATGAAGGCCGAGGCGGTGTTTGACGAAATCCCGGCGCAGCTGCAGGAGCATGATAAGAAGTTTCGTCTTGCGGTGATCGGTGCCGATGCGAGGATGCGGGAATACGGCGACGCGTTCCTCTGGCTCAAGGATGCGATGATTGTCAATGTCGCCTACAATTCGACAGAGCCGACGGTCGGCCTCAAGCTCAGCGCGGAATACTCGACGCTGAAGTGTTACATGGCCGACACGGGACTGCTGATTTCCCACGCCTTCGGTTCAAACCCCAAGGCGTTGGAGGAGATCGTCAGGCGTGTCATGTTCGATTCAATCTCGATTAACGAAGGCATGTTGATTGAGAATGCCGTCGCGCAGATGCTCGTGTCGCAAGGTGTTGAACTGTTTTTCTACGCGAGATACGACAAGAAGGACGCGAAGAATCGAATGGAGATCGATTTTCTCCTCCCAGACGCGCAGATCACCCGCAAGAAGCATGTCTCTGCCGTCGAGGTAAAGAGCGAGAACGACTACACGACGTCATCCCTCGATAAATTCAGGCGGAAGTTCGGCCAGTCCATAAGCGCAGCGTACATCGTCCATCCGGGCGATATCCGCCAAAAGGACGGAATCCTCTACATGCCAATCTACATGACTCCTTGGCTTACTGGTGTGAGCCCTGCATAGCGGGTGGCTATAGCGTTTCCAACGACTGCAACGAATCAGCAAAACGAAGCGGAGGATAATGATCATGCGTATCATGGCGACATCGGATTTGCATGGGAACCTTGACGGACTTGACCCGACGGGGGCGGACGTCGTCGTTCTTGCGGGCGACGTCGCGCCGCTGCGGGGACGCGGACCCTGGCACATCAACGACCAGAAGAAGTGGATCAACAAGCGCTTCCGCGAATGGACGGCGTCGTATCCCGACGTCCAGTTCGTCGTCATTCCCGGCAACCACGACTTCTATCCGATTGCGCACATCCTCTTCAAAGGACACGACATCGACTGGACGTTTGGATTCTCGCCCAACGTCCATTTTCTCGGCGACTGTGCGGCCGAAATCAACGGCATCCGCTTCTACGGTACGCCGTGGGTGCCGATCATCTCCTACTCGTGGGCGTTCGAAGGCGAGCCTGACACGCTGAGGCAATGGTTCTCGAAGATACCATCATGCCTCGATGTCCTCGTCACGCACGCACCGCCGCGCATTCCCGGCAGTGACGTGGACCGTTCGCTTCAGACGGACTCCGAGCATTTCGGCTCGTCCGAGTTGGCGGAGGTGATTGCGGAGAAATGTCCCCGCTTCGTCTTCTGCGGACACATCCACACGGGTCAGCACGGAGGCGTCGATTTTGAATCCAGCCGAATCTACAACGTCTCGCGTCTCGACGAGCGATACGAAATCGCCTACGAGCCGACATGGCTGGAAGTGTGACGACAGGTGCAGGAAAGGAAAATGAAATGAAGAGCTACAAGTCAGTATTCACCGTTGCCGCGTGTGCGGCACTCGCCTCATGCACGGCGTGGGGGATCATGAATGAAGTCCGGTGCTTCCGCGCGCCGGTGGGCGGCGCGAAGGAGGCCGTGGAGGGATTCCTCTGGCTTGAGGCGGAAAGCTTCGCCGACTACGGCGAGTGGCGTCTTGACACGCAGTTCACCCACAAGATGGGCAGCGCCTACCTGCTGGCCGCCGGCGTGCTGAAGCCGATCAAGCCCGCGACGACATCCGTTAATTTCCCAAAGGCCGGCAAGTGGCGCGCGTGGGCGCGCACGAAGGACTGGCTGCCCGAATACCATCCGGGGAGGTTCCGGCTGTCCGTCGCAGGCAAGCCAGGGCGCGAACTCGGCGCGAGTGGCAAGGACGGATGGCGCTGGGAGCTTGCGGGCGAATGGGAGTTGCCCGCAGGCGAGGCGAAGGTCGCGCTTGAGGATCTCACAGGCGCGTTCGCCCGGTGCGACGCGCTCTTGTTCACGCAGGACGCCGCCTATGTCCCGCCGGACGACGCGGCGGCGTGTGCGGCGGCACGAGGGCGCTTCACGGGCGCGGACGCCGAACCGGTCGCCGACGCGGGGAACTATGACCTTGTCGTCGTCGGCGCGGGGCCGGGCGGACTCGGCGCCGCCATCGCCGCCGCGCGGCACGGCGCGCGCGTCGCACTCGTCCATGACCGTCCCGTCCTCGGAGGGAACGCCAGCAGCGAGATCGGCGTGCCGACCGACGGCGCGGCGGTGTCGCATCCCGACGCGCGCGAGGGCGGCATCTGCGAAGAGGCGAACCTCCGGCGGATGGTCTTGCCGGACTATTCGATATCCCAGGCGTTCAGGGAGATGGCCGATGCGCTGCCGAACCTCACGGTGTTCGACAACCACCGCGTCGTCGCCGTCCGCATGGACGGCGCGCGTATCGCGTCCGTGGAGGCCCGCTGTACGCTCGACGGCACGCGCCGCCGTTGGGGCGGACGCATCTTTGTCGATTGCACGGGCGACGGCTGGGTGGGCGTCTTCGCCGGCGCGAAGAGGATGTACGGACGCGAGGCCGCCGCCGAGTACAACGAGCGCCAGGCACCCGAGGTGCGCGACGATCTCACGATGAGTGGCTGCCTTGCGAGCGCCACGTCGGAGTTCTACCGCTACGGGCACATGTACATCGGGTACAAGCAGAAGCGCGTCGGCGACAAGCCGGTCCCCTACGAGACGCCCGCGTGGGCGCGGATACTCCCGAAGGGGTTCACGCGCCGAACCGGGTCTCCCGAAGGCGAGTGGTGGCTGGAGCATGGCGGTAGGTTCGACGACCTCGAGGACCCGGAGCGCGCGCGCGACGAGCTCGTGCGCATCAACTTCGCCTACTGGGGATGGCTCAAGAACGAATGGGTCAACAAGGACAGCATCCGCTGCAACGCGCTCGTCGAGATGTCGCACATGAACGGACGCCGCGAGGGATACCGTCTCGTGGGTGACTACATCCTGACGGCGAATGACTGCCTCCAGGGCAAGGTGTTCGAGGACCGCGTCTCGTACGGCGGATGGCCGCTCGACACACACGATCCGCTCGGCATCGACAACCCCACGGGCAACGGCTACTGGAAGCACCATCCCCGTGTGCCGATCTACACGATTCCGTTCCGCTGCCTCTATTCGGTGAACGTCCCCAACCTCATGATGGCGGGGCGTAACATCAGCGTGACGCACATCGCCCTCGGCTCCACGCGGGTGGAGTCCACGATCCTGACCCTCGGCCAGGCCGTCGGCACCGCGGCGGCTGAGATGCTGAAGGCGGGGCTGATGCCGCGCGAATACGGTGCGGACCAGACGCGCATCCGCCGTCTCCAGCAGCTTCTCCTGAAGGACGATTTGTACATCCCGGAGGTCGTGAACGAGGATCCCGCCGACCTCGCCCGCACGGCGAAGGTGTCCGCGACAAGTACGTACACGAAGGGCGTCACGACCAAGTCGAACATTAGGCCGCCGCGCAAGGGCCGCAAGGTGCATCCGCTCGACATGGCGCGCGCGACGGGCTATCTGCACGACGCCGCGCGCGGGGCCAAATACTTTGAGTGCCTCCTCGAGTCGACGCTCTCCGCGTCGACGCAGATCACCGCGCGCGTTTACGCGGCGGCGGTCCCGACGGAGAGGGGCATGGTGCCGGGGGACACGTCGAGCTTCAAGTTCCTCGAAGAGACGAAGGGCACGGTTGTCCCCGGCGACGCGAAGTGGACGCGCTTCGACTTCCCCGCGATGCCGCCGGACGACGCGAAGTTCATCTGGATCCAGCTGCCGCGCATGGCTGGCGTCTCGTGGCGCCTCGCGGACAAGTCGCGCGGCGCGGTTCCCTACCGGGCGTGGTGCGGCAAAGGGTGGACCTTCGCCTCGGACGAGGCGTACGCGCTCGTGCCGAAGGGTGGGCTCCGTTTCGCCGTGGCGGACGTGCCGGAGCCGGGGCGCGTGATCGACGGCGTGTCGCGTAATGTCGGCGGCGTCCGTCACGGCTGGATCTCGGACCCCGCGAAGAAACTCCCGCAGACGCTTACGCTCGACTTTGGCAGGCCCGTCGTGGCGCGCGAAGTGCGGCTCACGTTCGACCCCAACCTTAATCCGCTCCATCCGCACGGCAATCCTCTTCCGCCCACGCTCGTCAAGGCGTATGCCGTGGAGGCGTTCGACGGCAGAGAGTGGATAACGCTGGCGACCGAGACCAGGAATACGGTCCGCCACCGCGTCCACAAGTTCCAGCCCTGGACGGTGACTGCGGTGCGCATCCGCATCGACGAGACCTGGGGCGATCCCTCCGCCCGCGTCTTCGAGGTCCGGGTGTATTGACTTTGAATTGAAAAGAATACTACAACAGAAAGGATACTGCGAAATGAAGAAGAACCTTGGAAAGAAGAACTGGATGTTCCCGATGCCAGTATTGATGATCGGCACCTACGGCGCGGACGGCACGCCCGACGTGATGAACGCCGCATGGGGCGGGATCACGCTCGAGGACGAGATCACGATCTGCATCGACACCGGACACAAGACGTGGGCGAACATTGCCGCGCGCAAGGCGTTCACCGTCGCCTTCGGCACGGCGGACGCCAATGCGAGCTTGTCTCGATGAACGAGGAGAACTGCAATGTCGTCGGCAAGATCCTCAACTGCGCGGTGGAGGAGTCCGCGATGACGGACGGCAAGCCCGACGCGGACAAGATGAAGCCCATCTGCTTCGACACCTGCCAGCACGTCTACCGTATTATGGGCGCGACCGTCGCCCCCGCGTTCTCCTGCGGCAAGGAACTGATGTGAACGGCCTAGCGAATGTGATATGGCGGTGTTCGGGGCAGGGGAAAACATGAGAAAGAAGATGTTCGGCATCGTGGGGGCGTTGGCTCTTGCGTTGACAGGATGCGTGCAGGTACAAGTGGGCGTCGGCACGGACCACGGCTTCGTGTCGCTCGCCGAGGCGGTGCCGGACGTCATCCTGGAGATTCGCTACTACTCGACGTACAACTTCGTGGGCGAGCGTGTGGACGGCTACGAGCGGCCGTGCGCGCTGATCACGAAAGAGGCCGCTGCCGCCCTCAAGGCGGCGAGCGACGACTGCGTCAAGCGCGGGTACCGCCTGAAGATCTATGACGCCTACCGTCCGCAACGCGCCGTCGCGCATTTCATGCGGTGGGCGAAGGACACAAAAGACACGCGGATGAAGTACGCGTTCTACCCGAACCTGGACAAATCCGTTCTTTTCTCGCAGGGCTACATCGCCGAGCGTTCCGGACACAGCCGCGGCAGCACCGTTGACCTCACGCTCTTTGACATGAAGACCGGCAAGGAGGTGGACATGGGCGGCACGTTTGATTGGTTCGGACGCGAGTCGCATCCCGACTACAAGGACATCACGAAGGAGCAATTCGCCAACCGCATGCTCCTCCGCGAAATCATGCTCGCCCACGGCTTCAAGCCGATCGCAGAGGAATGGTGGCACTTCACGCTCGTAAACGAGCCATACCCCGATACTTATTTCGATTTCCCCGTTCGGAACTAAAATATGGTACAATATTGCCGTTTCCAAATGTGCATATTGGATGAGATTCGTGCGAAGCGGGATGATGTATTCGCTATCGCGATACAACGCAAAGCCTGGTGGCTTTGGGGTGGCGGTTTGCATGCCCGTAGGGAGGTGGTGGCATGAGTAGTCATGAGCTGGACAACAGAATAGAATACATGGTGACTTGCATAGGCGACTTTGCGGCACAACATGCGATGACGCCTGCAGCCGCATACGCATTTCTTGAAAAGTACCATGGGCTTGCCTTCTTGACCGACTGCTATGACATCGAGCACACTCAGTCCATTCAAACGGCGGTTGATGACATGTCAGATGTCTGCATTAAGAATGGGGGCGTGTTCGCATGATTCTGTATCATGGCAGCAACATGGTGTTCAGGACTCCACTTCTGGCAAAATGCAGTCCACACAAGGATTTCGGACAGGGTTTCTATCTTTCCGATTCATTCGATGTTGCCCGTCGTACCGCGCTTCGTGCTGTGCGGCAACGTGGCGGCGAGCCGTTTGTTCTTGTGTTCGAGGTTGATGAGAAGAAAATGCGGCAATTGCCTTTCAAGAGGTTTGCGCAACCGGGTAATCGAGCATGGGCAAAGTTCGTACTTGCCAACCGGAATCCGGGCATGGCGGCATCGGATCACAACCGGGACCGACGATATGGGTGGGTCGTAGGGCCTATTGCCGATGACGGGCTGGCTTTTCTCTTCAAGATGTTTGAGCGCGGGTACTACAAACTCGGAGAAGTCTTGCGAAGAATGCAGTTTAGACGGAAATTGACCACTCAGTATTCTTTTCACACGCGTTCTGCATTGGCGTTGCTTGTGTTCAAGGAGGCCCGACATGTCTGATGTCCAAAAGCAGATGATCGAGTTTTCGACCATGGATCTGGTCAAGGCAGTGTCAACGTCTCGTAAGTTGCCGCTGGCTGAGGCCATGAAGGTTGTGTATAAATCGCCTTTCTTCCTCAAACTGCAGGACCCTGAGACCGGTCTTTACCGAGAATCGAAAGCATATCTCATACGGCGATTCAATCAAGAATGTCAATGAAAACCGATGTAGGGAGTAAAGACAAGTTTCCAATCCAATAAATTTCGCGCACATGAAAGTCGTGAGTGGCGATCCGACTCGAGCGGAGTTGCCATGTTTAAGTCGGGGAACAAAGGCCAATGTCCCTGTGAAAAGGAGCTGATGGAGCATGAAAATCGAGGAACTCATTGACAGGGGCGACGAGACGGGGCAGCGCATTCGCGAAACGCTGAACGTCCTGCTTGAATCTCCATACTTCTACAAAACGGACGACGAACGCCTGTTTCTCGTCTTGACGCGCTACAAGCGGGCGTTTGAGTCGTTCTTCGACAAGTTCTTCGGCTGGACGCTCGTGATGGACGCGAAATGCGCGCGTCTCTACAAGCCGAAATGGTTCAACGAGAAGATCACGCTGCCCAACCGCGACATGTTCGGCTTCACGAAACGTGACGAGTGCATGGCGTTTCTGCTGCTCATCGAGTTCTTCGAACGTGAATGTCGCGAGCAGGGCGTGACGGCGGATGACCGCGAAAATCTGCGCTTCCGTTTCGGCGACTGGCTTGAATACGCGGCGGCTCGCTTCCGCGCGTTGATGCCAGATAAAGAGGAGAACTACACCGATGAGCGCGTGAGGCAGATTTTGCGCGACATCATGCCCGATCTCGTGCGGTATCGTTTTCTGCAAAAAGTGAGACCTTCCGCCGACGACAGCGTGAGCGAGGCCGAGACGATCTTCGAGTGTCTGCCTGCCCTCTGGCACTATCAGGCCGCGCAACTCAATCAGCCGGTTGCCGTGGAGGAGGAAAGCGCATCATGAAGCCGCGTGAGAACTATCGAATCACCGCCGTGCGGGTTGTCGAGTTCCACAACCTCGGCACCACGACCATCGAGATTCCCGAAGGCGGGCATCTGTTTCTTCTGGGCGACAACGGATCTGGCAAGACAACGATCCTTGACGCAATCCACCTGGTTCTGACCGCCGGGCGCGAGATGGAGTTCAACTCTGCCGCACGCGTTGCGGGCGCGAAGGATTCCGGCGGACGCACCATCCAAGGCATCGTGCTTCGCTACAACGCCGTCACCGGGCGTCCCATGCGCGAGACGGGCATCACCTACGCTGCGGTGGAGTTGAAGTCGGATGGTGGGCACGTCGTTTCGCTTGCCGTCGGACTTGCGGCGGACGGCATGGACGTCGCCTTCGAACGCTGGGGCGGTATTGCGTCCGTTCCTGTCGCAGATATTCCGCTTGCCGTCGAGGAAAACGGACGCCTCCGCGCCGCGACGCAGACGGAATTCAAGCGCGGCATCACGGCCCTGACGGGCGGCAAGTACTACGGACACATCAACGACTATGCCGACGCCGTCGGGGCGCGTCTCTTCGGCGGCGAGGCGAAATACGCCGACGTCTGCAAACTCCTTCGGACGGCCAAGGCGTATCGCGAAATCGCGGCACGCGCGGCGAACTATGACGACCTTTTCCGCAAATTGCTTGAGGAACCGAGCCGCGACACGTTTGAGCCTCTCTTGAAGGGACTTCGCGAACTGGAGGAAAGTAAGGGACGCCTTGAGCAGATTGACGAACGGGCGGCCTACCTGAATGAACTCCGCCGCGAATCCGAGCGGCTGGAGAAATTGCGTTTTCATGCCGACCTTGTGGCCTGGGCTGAAGCCGATGCGAAGCGTACCGTTGCCGAGCGCGATGGAGCGACGATCGCCGAATCAGAGCAGGCGGCGCAGAAGGAACTCGCCTCGCTCGAAGGCGAGTGGGCGGCGCTGAAGGACGATGTCGCCCGCGCGCGGGAGCGGCTTTCGGATTTGCGGGCGAAAGACAAAACCGGCCTTGTTGGGCAGGAAAAGGCCTCCGTGCAGCGTCTCGCCGAGGCTGAGCGCAAACTGTCCGACGCCGAACGTGTCCTTGCTGAAGACAGGCGCTCAGCGCAAGAGGCGGAAAAGACGGCGAAGTCCGCACGCGAACATCGGGTATCGGCGTTTCGCAAACAGGCGGACGATTTGATGTCCGCCGGCAAGACGGCGAATTTCTCGTCTGGTGGAATCGCAGATGCTCTGTATGGCGCGGATACACGGGATTTGACTGAATTGTTTGCAGAAACGCGTATCAGGGCTACGACGGAAATCAATGCGCGTTCGGACGCAGCGTTTCAAGCGCGTGCAGAAGCCGAAATTGCGCAACGCGAAACCGAGGAACGACGCAAGGAACTTGATGCGATACGTGCACGCGGTGAGAACCTGCCGGATGTTCCCGGTTTCGCCGAGGTACGCGAGGAGGTGCGCGCGAAGATGCTGGGGGCGCGTCCGCTCTACGAACTGCTGGAGCCGGCGTCGGGATGCGACGCGCGCCATCTTGCGTTTTTGGAGCGGCTTGTCGGCGACGACTTTCTTGCGACGTGGGTCGTGCGGTCTGACGAGGCGGATCAGGTGCGCCGGATCGCGTGGTCGGTAACAACAAGCGGACAACAACAAGGTGTGTGCCCGACCGTGTCTGTGCGAGGAGAGTCGGACGATGTGTCCGTCAATGACCTTGCGCCGTGGCTGGGAACGTTCGTGTCGTTTGAGGAATCCGATGTCGAGGCGGTGCGCCTGCTCGCGCGGCATCTTGCGGCAAAGGTGGGGCCGAAGGACGGCGACTTTCTTTCGCAGAAAACATGGCTCTTCAGGGGACGCGAGGGACTCTTGGCAACCGCGAAGCCGCGTCTCATCGGCGCGAAGGCGCGTGCGGCGGAACAGGCGCGTCTAGAAAAGGCGGCCGAAGCGCGGCTCGCGGAAGCGGAACGTCAGGAGAAGGCGGCGATGAAGAAAAGCGCCACATGTGAGCAGGCGCTTGCCGCGTTGCAGACGTTCATGACGAGGCTGGAAGATGCAAGGGACGTCTCCGTACGCGAAACCTCTGCCGTGAACGCAGCCGAGGCGGAGTTGCGCCGTATTGCTGACCGGGTGTCGATTTCGGAGGCGCGCGCAGAGGAGCACCGCCATGCGGTGACTGTATGCCGTGACGAACTCGAAGACGTGCGCGTGAAGATGCGCGCGGAAGGAATTGACGGTTCGCTTGAAAAGAGAATTGCGTCTGCCGAAAAGACCGTTCGTGACAAGGAACGCGCGGCGGATGTAGCGCGGGAGAGGATCGGCGGTGTCCGCGGACGGCTCGAAGGTCTCGCGAAGGCGCGCTCGGCGCGGGAAGCTGAGGCGGTCGAGGCGGCCGCGCGTGCGTCCGACATGTTGTCCCGTTTCGCCGCGCGGATTCCAGAGGGGCAGGACGTTGCGCGGTTCGCAGCAGAGGAGTTTCCGCAACTTGCTGTGGAGGGGGCTGACTATTCGGCGCTACGCGAAGGATTGGCGAAAGAGTCGGGTGCGGCGGAGGCGAAGATCGAACAGCGCATCCGCGACCAGAAAGGCGAGGCGTATGCGTTTTCCTTCGACCGGGCGGCGAACAGCATCACCGACCGTCGCGGCGTTTCGCTTGCTGAGGTGCTTGCGGACGAAACGCGGCGCGTGGAGGAGCTCAGGGGCGTTCTCGACAAGAAGAGCCGCGAAGTGTTCGAGCAGATATTCATGGGCGAGGTCATGCGGAGGCTCTACCTCGACCTCATGCGCATCACGGATTTGACCGGACGCATCCAGCGCCAGCTCGCTGGGCGGAAATTCGGATCGAACCGCTATGCGTTTTCCATATCGCCTATTCCAGAATACGAGGGATTCGTCCGACTCGTCCGCAAGGGTTACGCGCTCGACTCGGGCGGAGAAAAGGACGAGCTTCGGGACTACCTTGAACTGCACAGGGACGAAATCCTGAACGCGGACATCGACACGGTCCCCGACATCTTCGACTACCGCAAGTGGTTCCGCTTCGAGCTGAAGGTCGTGACGGAGAACGAGGAGGGACGTGTCATCGACCGCAAGGTGAAGAGCATGGGATCAGGCGGCGAACAGGCGGTGCCGAACTATCTCCTGATCCTCACCGTCGCGGAATTCCTCTTCCATGGCGGCGATGGCGTGGAACCTCCCAAGACGGCGCTCCTGCTGTTCGACGAAGCCTTCTATGGGATCGACGCGGCGCGGCGCGACCAGCTGTTGGCTTTTGCCGATGCGCTCGGACTCCAGCTTTTCGTGTCGTCTCCGGACCAGGACGGTGTGAAGCGCGAGATCAGACATTCCGTTTCGCTGATCGTGGTGAAAGATGAAAACCTTGACGTGCACCTGACGCCTGTCGTCTGGCGCAACGTCGCCACGCAGGGTGATTTGCTTGGCGGCGCCGCGCCGGAAGTCGGCATGACGATCAAGGAGGAGACGAAATGAGCAGATTATTGTTGAAATCGGCAAATTTGATACAGCGTGAGACTGTTTCGTTCATAAAATGTGGGCCATACTGGAAAAGTTCGTTCATAAAATGTGGTGGCTGGTCATTGATTACGTTCATAAAATGTGATATTATACTGTCTAGATGAAAAGGCAGATTATAGACAAGATGGAAGCCTGGGATGAGTCGGCGGACAGAAAGCCGCTGATTTTGATGGGCGCGAGACAGGTTGGCAAGACTTGGCTGATGGAGGAATTTGCTCGGCGTAGGTATGTCGGCAACACGGTTGTTGTCAATTTCATGAAGAGCGAGCGACTGCGTCTGCGGTTTGAAACGACAGACCTTGATCCGAAGTCCATTATAGAGGCCATATCAATCGAGACGGGACAGAAGATAGTTCCCGGCAAGACGCTTCTTGTGCTGGACGAGATACAAGAGTCGCCGCGCGCGTTGACTGCGCTCAAGTTCTTTAACGAGGACATGCCGGATTTGGCTGTCATGGCAGCGGGGTCGCTTTTGGGGCTTGCCGTGAACAGGAAAAAGAGGAAACGCGACGCCAATTCATTGCAGCTGGCGAAGGCGTCGTTTCCGGTAGGCAAGGTTGCGTTCCTTGACGTTCCGCCTATGACTTTTGAAGAGTTTCTCTTGGCAGTCGGCGAGGATTTGAAGTGCAACGCGCTAAAGAAATGTGACTGGAAGATGGTTGGCTTGTTCCATGACAGTTATTGCGAACTGCTCCGAAAATACTATTTCGTAGGGGGAATGCCAGGGGCTGTCCAGTCCTTTTCGGAGAACGGGGACTTTGCGCTGGTGCGCGATGTCCACAGGACGATTCTCCGGGCGTATGACGAAGATTTTGCAAAGCATGCCGATGGCCCTCTTCTGGCAAAGATACGGTTGCTTTGGAATTCGATACCGGCGCAGCTTGCGAAGGAGAACAAGAAGTTCGTCTATACTGCGCTGCGTCCGGGAGCCAGGGCAAGAGAGTACGAAGTCGCGCTTCAATGGCTGGAGGACGCGGGGATGATTCGAATCGTCCGCAATGTATCAACGCCTCAGCTGCCTCTTGCGGCATACGAGGAGTTCGGAGCTTTCAAGCTCTACGCGCACGACATAGGGCTAGTTGGTGCGATGGCCGGTGTCCCGCCGCAGATACTGCTTGATGGTGATAGTTTGTTTACCCATTTCAAAGGGGCGCTGACGGAGCAGTATGTACTTGAAGAATTGACAGCGTTGGGATTGTCGCCAAACTACTGGTCGCCGGACAACATAAAGGCGGAGGTGGAATTCCTTCTCCAGATCGGGACAATGATATGCCCGCTTGAGGCAAAGGCCGAAACGAACCTGCGTGCGAAGTCGCTCAAGTCATACATTGATCGGTTCAACCCGCGCAAGGCCCTGCGTGTATCGATGTCCAAGTGGTCGTCCGGCGAACGAATCGACGACTATCCGCTCTATGCGATACCAGAGGCGATAAAGGTTTTGGACCAATAGAATCTAAACAGACAAAGGAGAGAACATGAACAATCAAAATCGGACGACTCAAGGTTGGGTTTACATTCTAACAAATCCGAGCTTTCGTGAAGATTGGGTGAAGATTGGGAAAAGTTCGCGCCCAGTCGATATTCGATCCAAGGAACTCGATAACACTGCAGTTCCATTGCCTTTTGAGATTTATGCGACGCTCAAAACCGCGAAGTACGAAATTGTTGAGCGGAAGATACACAAGGCCATTGACCGCCTGACCGATTTGCGGATTCGGCAGAACAGAGAGTTTTTCAACATCAAGCCCGAACTAGCCCTTGAGATTCTAACCGATGAGGCAACATTGCTAGACGACGCAGAGATCGTGCGTTACAAAGACAATAGGCCGATTGTACACAACAGTCAAGAGGATGTGTGCGAACGGGAGCGTCCGAGGAGAGCGCGATTTAAGTTTAGCATGGTCAATATCCCAATCGGCTCAAAGCTTGTCTTTGTTCCAACAGGTGTTGAGGTCAAGGTCGCGGGTGATGATCAGATAGAGTATGAAGGAAGGATATACAAATTATCGCCTTTTGTAGGAACATTTATGCCGGAAGATCATCGAAACACTTCTGGCGCATATCAAGGTGCAAAATACTTTTCCTACAATGGCAAGATACTGGATGACTTGCGCCGTGACATGGAGGAATCCTTCGCTGATTAGGCATAGGGAGAAATCATGGCTGACATGTTGGTAAGATCGGAAATTGAGTTGTCCGTGCCCGTGGCGGAACGCCACATCAATGCGGCACGAGAAGCGGCATCATATCTGACGACCGACAAGTCGTCGATACAAATCGAGATAGTTGGTGAAGGCAAAAACTGGATTTACACCACGTTCCCTGTGAAACGAGCGCGTCAGGTAGATGTGTGCGACAGGATTGCGAAGGAAATGAGCATGGAAATGGAAGATTACCAGGACCAGATACTATGTTTCTTAAAATCAGAGGCTGAACAGCGTCGTGACCAGCGAAAGCTCGAGCGGGCAAAGGAGCGTCGCCGCCAAGCCAGGATGCTGCGCGAAGCGGCGAAACAAAATAAGGAAACAGAATGATAACGAGGGAAACTCCAGACGTAACAGACGCCGTTCAAGCTTTCAAACATACAAGTACCAAAGTAAGGCGTAACGATCCGTGCCCATGTGGAAGCGGAAAGAAGTACAAGAAGTGTTGTGGCAGATAAGGGAGATGGAGGTGTCGAAATGGGTGAGGGTCCGCTGACCAAAGACAAAATCGCCGCCGCGATTCAAAACGCGCCGGCGGTGGAGGGGGTGCTGAAGAAACTTGCGGGCAAGGTCGCGCGCGGCGTGCGGCTGCCGGCGTCATTTACCGCGAGGGGGCTTGATTACGCGGCGCAGCGCGAGCTGGAGCACTTTCTTGGTGCCATCGGGCAACGTCAACCGGACGGTTCCTTTTACATCCAACTGCACGAGTTCCTGCGTGGCCCTGAAATGTGGCGCGAGGCGATGGAGTATTTCGGACTATTGAGAGAAAGGGATGGTGACGATGACGAGGATGTGTTTCCACGGTTGAAACTGATTGAGCCCGATCTTTCACCACTCATCGACAAGCTTGCAGCGAACGAAGAGGTTGTGCGGTTTCTCGCCCATCCAGAGAACAAAAAGGACTGGATTCGGCTCTTCCGCTCCTTTGTCGGGAGATTCGACGGCCCGGAGTGCGGACTTGTCACGACGCTTTCCCAGCTTGGCTCGGACTGGTTCGGCGACAGCAAAAAGCTGAGGAGCGGCGGGTTGCGCCGCCAGCTGGCCATAATTGCCGCAACACTGGCCGATTCGCCCTTGGATGACGAAAGACGTGCGCTTGAGGGGGCTCTGATCGTTGACAATCCCTACACGAGTAGCGTCACGTTCTCTGCGCCAGTGCATCTGATTCTGAAGGATGGAGAGGTGCTTGATTATCCCTGTCGCTACTATGTCAGAAGAATGGCGACGCAGCTTCCGCTTGAGACGGTCCTTGAGCTTGCGGAGGTTAAATGGGCCGGTAAGGTTCGCGGCGTGACGACGAGCGAAAATGCCGCCCCCTTTGCCAACATGGTGCGGAAAGGAGACGCCTGCGTCTACACCGGCGGTTATCCGTGTCTGGCGGTCAAGATATTCCTCCATAAGCTCGGTGCGACAGGATCAGAATGCATCCATGAAGGAGACGCCGACCTGGACGGATTCAGAATCGCGTCCGAAGTCGGCAAATGCATTGTGCTCAAGCGGGTTGTCGCGTCCGACATCCTTGAACACGCCACGCCAGATGCGGGGCGCGAATTGACATCAGACCAGTCGAAACGCGCTTGGGAGTTTCTTTCAAATCCACAGTGGAAGAACTTCCGGTTCGCGGATGATGTGAGACGGATGTTGTGTCGCGGACGTTGGATTGAGCAGGAATCGTTCGGCGCGATTATTCGCAAGTCCAAGAAGGATGCGGGACAGTGAGGCGGCGGATTGAGAGGCAGGCGGCAGATTTGTTCGCCGAGGTTGACGGTCACGCGGGAAGTGCGGCCGGTTCGGCGTGCGCGGCGCGCCCGCCCTACCATGATGACGAGTCTGTCGGGGCCGTATCGCTGATAAGTTCCCCGCTTGTGGATGAGACGAAGGAATGGCTTTCGGCACGTGCGCTTACGCTCGGCAACATGCTTGCGAGCGAACGCGCCGTCGAGTATGTCGCGATCCTGCGTGCGCTTGCCGCGTTTCGCGCGGAACACGAGCCGGAGCCTCTGCATGAGGACGTGGAGCGGAAAGTTTGCGGCGAAGACGCCGAGGTGTCCGCATCGGTGACATTCAAGGCAGATATCCACCAGCTGAAGGAATGGAACCTCATCACGGAGCGCATCGAGAAGGAGCGCTTGCGCGGCTATCGCGACAACCGGCGTGCGAAATTCCGCTATCGGATGTGCGATGACGCGGCGGCGTTCGTGGAATGGCTGGCGGACCGCCATGCACACGACCTCTTGCCCGGCGGCGGGGACGAGACGGGGAATCTTCTCGACATGCAGCGGTCGATCCTCGCCGAGCTTCGGCGGATGTTGCACCGTGTCGATGCTGCGCACGTCGGCTACGAGACGGCGGGCGACGTCCTCTTTCGTGTCGACCAGGTGTCGCGTTACGTCGATGCGACGGCGAAGACGCTTCAGGAACTCAATCTGCGGCTCCTGAGTTTCGGCATCGCCGAATTCTCCGCGGAAGAAGCAAAACCGATTGTCGATGAACTTGCGGTATTCCTTGAACGGTTCGGGAGACGCTTCGGGACGCTTCGCGAGGACATCCTGCGCGATGTCGAGGAGATGCGGCGCGACTGCCATGCGAAACGGTGGAAGGCGTGTGCGGAGACGTTGGCGGCGGAGACCTCGCGGTTCCGGCATATCGCGTCCGTGAAGATCCCCGACGCGCAGCGTATTCTCGCCGACGCATCGCTCTTCTACGGAGCAGGCGGCACGCTCGTTTCGCTCATGTCGCGCATCGGCGACTCGGCGCGGAAGGTCTGGGGGAAGCTCAACGCGAAGCTGCGCGAACTGGAGCGTCGCAACCACCGCATCGAGGATGTCGGCGCGCGTCTTGCGGAACTTGCACGGCTTGACGAAGGGAACGTGCCTCATCGTTGGCTGCAGCGGCTTCTTGAGCCTGCGGCGATGTGCGGCGACGCACAGGTGAGGCCGAATGGAGAGAAGTCAGTCGCACCGCTTCCCAAGAGATCGTCGAACGTCAAAACTCAGAAGATCATCTCTTGGATCACGCCGCGCAAGGTCGGGGAGCGTCCAGACGTCGCATCCATCGCGCAGGAACGCGCGAAGCGCCTGAGAGATTGGATGACCGCGCGCGAAATCTATCCGTCGAGCGGGACGTCCGCGCTTTCAGGAGGCACCTATTCCGAGTTTGAGGATTTCCCCAACCTGATGAACGTCATCGAGCATGTCTGGCTGGGAGGTGGCGAGAAGGCTCGGAAACTCCTTGATGTTCGCGGCACGCCGACAGGAGAAGGCGCAAAAGTCTCAATCGACCAGGCCACGTTGGAGTTTGAAGACATCATGCTTGAATGATGCTTAATCGCATTGAGCAATGCCAAATAACGTGAAAGTGAGAGTCGGTTGCAATTGAAAGAGGTGTTTGCGTATGAAAGCGGCAATGATGATTCTTACGGCGGCCATTGGGCTGTCTGCTGTCGGCGAGGAATACGAATTACAGGGAAATTCGCGTTCGCTTCCCGATGACTTGCGCTGTGACATGCGTCCTGGGCTGCGGATGTCGTGTCGTGTGAAGTTCGCCGCGCACCCCTCCGAGGTCGGGCAGATGACCTTCCTGCAGAAGGGCCGTGCGAATTCGCCAGGCTCGTTCTGGCTTCGCGTGGACGGCGGACGCGAGAAGGTTGCGTTCAACTTCTTCGTCAACCTTGGCACGGGGCCCGAACCGCGAGTGTCGGTGTTGGGCGCGAAGGACATTGAGATTGGCAAATGGTATGACGTCTCAGCTGGATGGGACGGTACCAACACGTGGATCACCGTGAACGGAACGACCAACAGTCGCCGCCGTGTGTGCGCAAGACCCTTTTCCGGTTGCGCGGGACCAATCAAGGTCGGACCTCTTCGCGGCATTGTCGCGGATCCCATGGTGGATTCGCCTGCACTGGGGCGTCCGAGTGTCTCCTTCGGCATGTTTCGCACGCAGGAACTGATGCCGCGCTTGGGCTCGTCCGCCACACTGAAGGTCGATCTCCTCAACTTCGGTACGGAGCTGGGTCCCTGTACGGTCGTGGCGAAAGGGAAGGACGGCGTGTCGATCACGCCTGCGCGCATCGAAATTGCGTCGTTGGACGAGGGCGAGTCGCGTTCGCTCCAGTGGCGCGTCGACGCTGGCACGAATGGCCTCGCGTTTCTGGAGTTCGCGGTCAAGCATGACGGGCGGACAGTCGCGAAGGCCGGAAAGCGCATCGTGTTCATGCCGGCGACGGATCCAGACTATTCGGCGAAGGCGTGGAATCCGCCCGTGAAGCCCACGCGTACGTGGTATGTCGATTCCGACGCGGGCGACGACGCGCAGGATGGACTTACGCCGCAGACCGCATGGCGCACGTTCAAGAACACGGCTGGCATGGAGCTTGGCCCGGGCGAGAGGCTGCTGTTGAAGCGCGGGGGCGTGTTCAACGGCGACCTCGTCGTTTCGGCGCGCGGTTCGGAGGAGAGCTGGGCGGGAATCGGCGCGTACGGCGAGGGGATGCGTCCGATCATCAGCCGCAACCGTCACCTCAACGACCGCTGCGGCTGGGTGCGTGGCGCGGCGTATCTCGTGGTGCGCGACCTCGTGTTCTGCAACGCAGGCTCGGGCTTTACGGTGGAGTGTTCGCGTCCGGGGGACGGACACGTCCTCATCGAGCGCTGTCTTGCGCACCACATCGAGGGCATGTACCGCTTCAACTCGCACGGCATCCCCGAGTGGTGGAACGCGCCGGGCGCGGAAGGCGGCAGCCGTTCGACGGGCATGGCGGTGTCGGGACGCCACGCGCGGTGGATCGTGATGCGCGACTGCGAGTCGTACCAGTGTTCGAGCGGCTTCAAGGTGAGCGGCGTGGACACCTTCGTGAACCGCATGTACTGCCACGACAACTACGCGCACAACACCTCGCCGCACCCCTACAACCTCGCAAGCCGGTCGTGGATGATGGATTGCGTGTTCGACGCCTCCGGCTGGCACGCGGCGGCGGGCACGATGGGGATCATGCTCGCAGGGAACGACGGCTGGATCGTGCGCGGTTGCCACTTCCTCAATCAGCCCGACTCCGGTTCGCCCGACCAGGGGTGCATCGACTTCGAGGCGGGTGGCGAGAACTGCCTCGTGGACCGTTGCACGTTCCGCAACAACGCGGGCGCGGCAATCGAGGTGCTGGGACTCATAAGGCCGCAGACGCGCAACGTACACATCCGTGCCTGCAAGTTCGACCGCAACAACTGGTCGTTCAAGAACGGTCCGGCGGAGATACAGGTGTGGGGCTCGCCTTCGACGGGCGAGGACATTGCCTGCTCGAACGGACGGATCGAGGGCAACGGCTACGTACTCGTGCCTGGGGTGCCGTTCTATGTGAACCACACGCGCACCACAAATGACTGGGCGCTCGTAGGCAACCGCGAATTCGACTTTGCCGAGGAACTCGACAAGGCCTTTCCATACGTCGATCCGCCCGAGGTGCGCGCGTGCGGCGAAATCTGGACCGACAACCCCGTTGTGGCGCTCTCTGCGCGCGTGCAAGATAGCAGACGCTCGGAGGACGGTAGGGCGGTCGCCCCGCGACCGCCGCTCGCACTCGCCTGGGAGCAGATCGAGGGACCGGCGGGAGTCGCGTTCGCGAAGTCGTCCGCCGCCTGCACGAAGGCGACATTCCCCGGCGAAGGCGACATTCCCCGGCGAAGGCGACTACCGCGTGCAGGTGAAGGCCGACAACGGCACGCTCTGGCGCACGTCGCGCACTGCGGTACATGTGCTTCCCGCCGGTGCGCGTACGTTCGGCGCATGGGACTTTGCAAAGCCGCTTGACGCGCAGGGCTGGCGCGCGGAGAACACGGGCACCTCCTATCGTTTCATTCCGGGAAAGGTTCCGTTCTGGAACACCGAGTCGTTCCCCGTGCGGCTCGTTTGTGGCGACTACTACGTGATCGCGATGCAGAACGCGGCGGGTGCGTGTCTCGTCTCGTCCGACGACCGCGACACGGGCATCGCCTTCACCGTGGACCGCGCGAACGCGGTGCGCGTGAAGATGATGAACCACACCGACTCGACGCGAATGCGCTTCTGGTGGCAGACGGACGCCGAACCGGAGTGGAAGGAAACGAACTCCGTGGCGTTCGACGTGAAGCCGCAGGACACGGACGACACGGTTTACACCGTGCCGATGCCGCGCATCGGCATCGTGAAGCAATTCCGCCTTTCCTTCTCCGCCGACGGCTCGCCCGTCACCGGCACGTGCCGCATCGACTACATCTGGGCCGGCCGTCTGCCGATTGCGGGGAATGGTTTTTGATTGCAATCTGAATGAAAGGAACAGACAAAAAATGACAGACCTGACAGAAAAGACGCTCGCGAGTGAGCGCAAGTACACGGGGAAGATCATCAGCGTCGATCTTCTCGACATCGAACTGCCTGACGGACGCAAGGCGAAGCGCGAGGTCATTCGCCACAACAACGCCGTCGCCATCCTCGCTCGCCGTCCCGACGGCAAGTTCGTGTTCGTGAAGCAGTACCGCAAGGCGGCGGAAGAGGCGTGCCCGGCATCCGCTCCACGTTCGGCACCTCGACGGAACTGCTCAACTCGCTCCGATGAACGTTCTGGCACCAGCCTGAAAATATGGTACAATAATAGCCGTCCACAGATAAAGAAGGAGACGAACTGATGAAGAAACTTATGTTGGGCCTTGCCGCGGCGGCGACCGGCCTGTGTATGGCAGGCGACTACCCGTTCCAGCCGGCGGAGATGACGAACGTCGCAATCCGCGCCGGGTTCTGGTACCCGCGCTTCGAGACGAACCGCGTGGTGACTGTGCAGGTCGATTTCAAGAAGAGCGAAGAGACCGGACGCATCAGCAACTTCGAGCTGGCCGGCGAACGCGCGGGGCACGGGTTCCGGGGCATCCCGTTCAACGACTCCGACGTCTACAAGATCATCGAGGGCGCCGCCTACACGCTTTCGACGCATCCCGACCCGAAGCTCGAGAAGTACCTCGATGACCTCATCGCCAAGATCGCCAAGGCGCAGGAGCCCGACGGCTACCTCTACACCGCGCGCACGCTCCATTTCAACTACGGCTTCGACAAGAAGACCGGCAAGGCCCAGTACCGCATGATGGGCCCGACGCGCTGGAGCAACACGGCGCACGGACACGAACTCTACAACGTCGGCCACATGTACGAGGCCGCCGCCGCATACTACTGGGTGACCGGCAAGCGGACGCTCCTCGACGTGGCGATCAAGAACGCGGACCTCGTCTGCCGCACGTTCGGCCCCGATCCGGACCAGCTCAAGAACGTTCCCGGACACGAGGAGATCGAACTCGCCCTCTGCAAACTTTACCGCGCCACCGGCGACGAGAAGTACCTCCGCCAGGCGAAGCACTTCCTCGACCAGCGCGGGAAGCCGGAGGCCGCCGACCGCCGTCCCGACGGCAAGGTGTTCGCGCAGAGCGGCGCGCTCGTGAAGGGTAGAGAGATGGGCGCGCACGGCTCGTACAACCAGAACCATCGTCTCGTGACCGAACAGCAGGAGGCCGTCGGGCACGCCGTGCGCGCAACCTACCTCTACTGCGGCATGGCGGACGTCGCGGCGCTCACGGGCGACCGCTCCTACGTGAAGGCCATCGACACGATCTGGGAGAACGTCGTCTCGAAGAAGCTCCACCTCAACGGCTCCGTCGGCGCACGCCACGCGGGCGAGGCGTTCGGCGAGAACTACGAGCTGCCCAACGCCTCCGCCTACCTCGAGACGTGCGCGGGCATCGGCAACGCCCTCTGGAACCAGCGCATGTTCCTCATGTACGGCGACGCGAAGTACATCGACGTCCTCGAGCGCGTCGTCTACAACGGCTTCCTGAGCGGTATCTCGCTCGGCGGCGACGAGTTCTTCTACCCGAATCCGCAGGCGTCGCGCGGCGGCTACAAGCGCTCCAAGTGGTTCGGCTGCAGCTGCTGCCCCGTGAACGTGGTTCGCTTCATCCCGCAGATTGCGCAGTTCGCGTACGCGACGCGCGGCGACGCGGCATACGTGAATCTCTTCGTCGCGAGCGACGCGAAGCTCAACTTGGCGGGCGGCGACGTGACGCTCAAGCAGGAGACGGAGTATCCGTGGAAGGGCCTCTCGCGGATCGAGATCGCCGATATTGGGGGGAAGACAGCAAGCGTACAACAGCAAGGTCGTTTCACGCTCAACATCCGCGTGCCGGGATGGTGCGTGGGACGTCCCGTGCCGAGCGATCTCTACGTGCAGACCGTTCCCGGCTCCCTCTCTGACTTCACTGTGAAGGTGAACGGCCAGCCGTTCGCGTTCACGCCCCAGAAGGGCTACTGCTCCATCAAGCGCGCGTGGAAGAAGGGCGACGTGGTTGAGGTGTGCATGAACATGCCCGTGCGGCGCATCAAGGCACACGATGCGGTGAAGAACGACCGCGGCCGCCTTGCCGTGGAGCGCGGGCCGATCCTCTACTGCGCGGAGGGCGTAGACAACGGCGGCAAGGTGCTCGACAAGGTTCTCGCGGCGGATGCGGTGTTTACGCCCACGACGTGCAATGCCCTCGGCAACGTCTATCCCGCGCTCACGGCCCCGGCGGTCTCGCTCCGGCGCGGTCTCAAGTCGGGAATCCGCAAGGAGGCGACGACGCTCACGCTCGTCCCCTACTTCGCGTGGTGCCACCGCGGCGCGGGCGAGATGCAAGTGTTCTTCCCGACGGAGGCCAAGAACGAGAACGCGGTGTTCGACTTCAAGACGTCTGCGTCGTTCTGCTACCCGAAGGACAGCGTCGCCGCCGCGTTCGACGGCGTCCTTCCCAAGGCGTCCAACGATGAGTCGATTCCGCGCTTGACGTTCTGGGACCACCTCGGCACGGACGAGTGGGTCGCGTGCGAGTTCACCGTGCCGGAAGAGGTCAAGGGCGTGGAGGTCTACTGGTTCGATGACGGCAGCAAGGGACATTGCCGCATTCCCGCGTCGTGGAAGGTGCAGTGGCGTCCCGCGAAGAACGCCCCGTGGCAGGACATCGCCGCAGAAGGCCCCGTCGCAAAGGACAAGTTCAGCACAGTTGCCTTCCCTGCTCCTGTGAAGGCACAGGCGATGCGCCTCAACGTCAAGCTCCAGCAAGGCTGGTCCGGCGGCATCCTCGAGTGGCGCTTCCGCTAAATGCAGGATGGCGCTTTTTCGTGAAAATCTGATTGCACGAGCGGGAGCGATTCGGTATACTATTCGCCACTTCAACAGCGGGACTGTAGCTCAGTTGGTAGAGCACGACACTTTTAATGTTGGGGTCGCGGGTCCGATCCCCGCCAGTCCCACCAACTCTCCCTTTTGGATGTCGCGCGTCACGCATTGACGCGGCGGCGCGGAAAGGGTATACTTTCACGGTCTGCGTTTTTAAAGGACAAACAAGAATGCCATCTCTGAAAGACATGCGGGGCAAGGCGAAGGAAGCCGGCCTCATGAAACTCGACAAGCTGATCGCCACGCGTCAGCGCATACCGAACTGCGAGATCCCGATCCCGATTCCGGAGCTCTGCGCGCGCTACGAGAAGCTGTACACGGGCGCAATCAACGACGTGATGCGCGAACTCACGCTCCTCGACCAGAACCTCCCCTCGGACATCATGCCGCTCCGCGACGAGATGACCGTGTGCGGCGAGGCGTTCACCGTGAAGAGCGCCCCGAACGTGATGATCGAGGGCGAGATGACGTTCCGCGCGCAGATGCTCGACGAGTTCAAGCCCAACGGCGTTGTGGTGTGGGATACGTCCAGCGACGTGGAGGCGAGCCTCTGGGGCGGCGTGATGACCGCTACGGCCATCACTAAGGGCATCCGCGGCGCGGTGATCGCGGGCGGCATACGCGATACGAAGCAGATACTCGAGCAGAACTTCCCCGTGTTCTACCGCTACCGCACGTCCAACGGCTCGCTCGGACGCTGCATGATCACGCACTACCAGGTGCCGATCAAGGTGGGCAAGGTGACGGTGCGCCCCGGCGACATCATCTTCGGCGACATCGACGGAGTCCTCTGCATCCCGCGTGAGATCGCCTACGATGTTCTCCTGCGCGCCGAGGGTATTGAGCGCAATGAGGTGGATATCTTCAGTTGGGTGCGCCAAGGCGACACGATCAGCGAAATCATCGACAAGGGAGGCTACTTCTGATGAAAAACGACTGCATTTTCTGCGCGATAGCCGAAGGCGAGATACCGAGCTTCAAGGTGTACGAGGACGACCTCGTGCTCGCCTACCTCGACATCAACCCGTTCTCCGAGGGCCACACCCTAGTGATTCCCAAAAACCACTACACAGGTCTTCTGGACACGCCCGCCGACGTGCTGAAGGAGATCATCGTGCGAGTGCAGAAGGTGGCCGCGCACCTGAAGGCGGCTCTGCCGTGCGATGGTTTTAATGTGCTGCAGAACAACGGCGCCGCAGCGGGGCAGACCGTGCCGCACGTCCATTTCCACATCGTCCCGCGTTACGGCACTGGCGGCGGTGAGATATCCTTCGCGAACCACGAGGGTAAAATGGACGCGCTGGCGGCGCTCGCCGAGCGCATCCGTATGTGACGGCCATGGACGCGCCCACGATCAACTACGAGACCGACGACTTCAGCGACATCCTGAAGAAGGACGCGCGCTTCGACCCGCGCGCCTACGACTTCGTGCTGCAGGTGATCTCCGAGGCGTCGGAGTCCGCCAAGGGACACATCACCGGCGCCGAGCTCCTCGACTGGTTCCGCGACCTCGCGCTCGACGCCTACGGCCCGCTCGCCTACGCCGTGTTGAGCGACTGGGGCGTGCACACGTGCGAGGACGTGGGCGACATCGTGTTCAGCCTCTACAACTCGAAGCGCATCGGGAAAACCGACTCCGACTCCCCCGCCGACTTCATCGGCGGATTCGACTTCCGCGAGGAGTTCCTTGGCCCCTATCGGGCCTGAACGGGAAGGAAATAGCGCAATGGAGCTGATTGACGGAAAGCCGGTGAATGTAGATGTTGCGAAGCGTGACTTCAAATACTACATCTTCGACTGGGACGACAACATCCTCCACATGCCCACGCGCATCTACCTGGAAAAGCTCAGCCGCGACGGCGTGTGGCGTCCGGTATCCGTCTCCACCAGCACATTCGCGCTCGTGCGTACCGACACGGAGCACTACCGCATGCCGCGCAACGGCGGACGCGATGCCGCGTTCCGTGACTTCCAGGACGCGCCCGATGCACGCGCGGGCGACCTAGCGTTCATCCGCGACACGAAAAGCGCCCTTGCGCGCATCGCGTCCGGCGAGCCGCCGGGGCCGTCCTTCGAGACCTTGCGCAAGACATTGCGGGAAGGGCGCATCTTCGCCATCGTGACTGCACGCGGGCACGCCCCCTCGACGATCCGCGAGGCCGTGAACATCTTCATCGACAGTGCGCTCTCCCCCGACGAGCGAGCGGAGATGATGTCTAACCTCCGCGGCTACCGTTACTGCTTCGACAAAGTGGAGAAGTTCGGCACGGACGAGGAGGAACTCGACTACTTTCTCTCCATGTGCCGCTATCACGCCGTCACGAACCCCGATTTCAAGGAACGCCTTGCCGGAGACGACGACTTCGGCGCCCGCGTGGCTGAGGCGACTTCCGAGCAGCGACCGGAACTCGCCAAGGAATTTGCCATCCGCGACTTCGTGGAACACCTTTTCCGCACGCTTCAGCGCACGAACGCGCTTGGACATCAGGTGGCCGTGGGCTTTTCCGATGACGACGCCGGCAATGTTGCCGCAGTCTCGGACTACATCCGAAGTGAGCTGGCGCGTCGTTTTGGCGGTTTCAAGTTCGTAGTATACGATACGAGCGATCCCTCGCTCTCGAACGGGCGCAAAGTCACAGTTGCTGGCCAGCTCTCGCTTCCGGGCTTCTGATTTGAGACCTTTGACATTCTTCTGACATGCGGCGGACATTCTCCTGACGCATCCGCGCCGAGGAACGGGTATACTGTTGGGCGTTGACCCAAGGAGTCCTTCATGAAGAAATACCTGACACCATTCATTATTGGTGCGACGCTAGCCGTCGTTGCCGTTGACGATGGCTTCAAGCCGTACCAGACGATCCTTGAACGCATGCCGTTCGGGCGGCCGCTGGCAGAGTTCGATCCAGACGACCCAGGAACACGCATGCCGTCGAAGTCCGCTGAAGAATCCGAAGTGCCAGCCACCAATCTGGAACAGGAGAAAATTGCAGAGTACATCCGTTCGATCGTGCACGTGTGTGCGTTGAATGTGCCGCCCAACGGCGAGCCGGTGGTAGGCTTCACAGATGCGGCGCACACGCCGCCGCGGAACCACCTCCTAGCGCGGGGACAGTCCGCAGACGGCTGGACCGTCCTTGACATAGACACGGAGTCCTGCCGTGCGGTATTGTCGCGAGAAGGCGTTTCGGTGAGCTTCGCCCTCGGCGGAGGCCGTGGCGGCGTAGCGACATCCTCGCGCTGACAATGTCGCCAGCACATTTTTGTATGTCCTATGGCGGGCTGTTTTGCTAGAATATTAGCGAACAGCCAAAGAAAGGAATGTTGAACAATATGAAAATGAGCAGGCGTAGTTTCATTCACGGTGCGGCGGCAGGGTCGGCGCTGGCCTTTCCATCCATAATCCCAGCGCGGGTGTTGGGCGCGAACGCGCCGAGTAACACGCTCAACGTGGCGCAGATCGGCTGCGGACGCATCGGGCGCACGATGGACGCCCCCGGATTCATGAAGGCCAACGGCGCGCGGATCGTCGCGGCGTGCGACCTTGACTCCCGCCGTCTTGCGGGAATGCAGCAGGTCGTGGCCCGCCACTACAAGACTTCCGCCGACTCCATCGTGGGCGCGCGCGACTTCCACGACCTCATCTCGCGCTCGGACATCGACATCGTCTCGATCTCCACGCCCGACCACTGGCACGCGCAGATCGCGATCGAGGCCGCGTTCGCTGGCAAGCACGTCTATATGCAGAAGCCCGCCTCCCTCACGATCCGCGAGGGGCGTCTCTTCTCCGACGCGGTCAAGGAGGCGAACCGCAAGTTCCTGCTCGGCTCGCAGCAGCGTTCGTCCGTCCAGTTCCAGAAGGCGTGCGCGTTCGTGCGCGAGGGACGTCTCGGCAAGATCATGGCCATCGAAGTGGGCCTCCCCGGCGACCCCGGCGGCGGCAACACGAAGGAGATGCCGGTGCCGCAGTGTCTCGACTACGACTTCTGGCTCGGCTCCACGCCGAAGGTCTACTACACCGAAGACCGCGTACACAGCCAGAACGCCGACCTCAAGAAGGCGGTCAACTCGCGTCCGGGCTGGCTCCGCTGCGAGCAGTTCGGCGCGGGCATGATCACGGGCTGGGGTTCGCACCACCTCGACATCGTCCACTGGGCGATGGGCTGGGAAGGCATGGGCGCGAAGTACATCGAGGGCAAGGGCAAGTTCCACACGGGCGGACTCTGGGACGTCCATGGCGAGTACGACATCACGCTCACGTATCCCGACGGAACGCCGGTCCGCGTGTGGGACAAGTTCCCGAACGGCGTGCGGTTCATCGGCGAGAAGGGCTGGATCTTCGTGAGTCGCGGCGCGGCGAAGATGACGGCGAGCGATCCCGTCTCGCCCGGCCGGAAGCTCAAGGCGCTCGACGCGAGCGACCCCGCGCTCATCGCCGGAAATCCGTCGGCGAGTCTTTACCCGCACATGGGCTTCGGCACGCGGCATCACCACCAGAACCTCATCGACGCCATTAAGGGCAACTACGAGAGCCTCGTGCCGGCCGAGACCGCGCACCGTTCCTGCACCGCATGCCTCCTCTCCTGGATCGGCATGAAGCTCGGGCGCAAGCTCGAATGGGACTGGAAGAAGGAGCATTTCGTGAACGACGCCGAGGCGAACGCAATGCTGGAGCGCGAGGAACGCGCCCCCTACGGCGCGAAGCGCGCGTACATGCGTCTGAGCAAGAAAGCGTAATCGCGGTAAGCGCCATGATGCACACGCGGCGCACCGTCTGCGAGATTATTCGAACACGGTTTCAAGTCCAGGTGTTTCGGCCATCGCGTCGGCACAGACGGTGCGCAGTCCTCTCGCCACTGTACCGGCGTTTCTGAATACTATCTTCCAGTTGCAGCCGTATTCGGTGAGGACGTCGTATAAGGCGTCGAGGTTGCGTCCGTAGTGCTCCGGCAGCGGCAGCGCGGCGGCGATTGCGTCATGCATCTTCGCGGCGCTTCTCACGCCTGCGAGATCTACTGTGAAAACCTTCTTTGCTGGCTTGCGCTTCATTTGACCTCCTTGAATGTCTTGTAATGGTCTTCGGTGTAGTAGATTCGTTTGCCCTTTGACGTGAATACGAGACGTTTCGCGCCTCTGGGCTTGCCTTTGGTGTCGATGTCGCATTCCTTGTAGAATCCTGCGCTCAGCGCCGGCAGACATCGCTCGTAGTTCCCGAACCTGTCGCCGCCTATGGATTTACCGGGCGCGTATGGCTCCAGCGGACCGCCCTGCCAGCCAAGCGCGCGGGCCTGGCGCTTCGTTATGAAGTTCTTCGGGAGAGCGCCTGAGAACTTGCGCACATAGGCGGCCACGGCCTCCTTGCTGGTGTATTCTCCGTCCTTTACTACATCCACGACGGTAGCCGCCGCATTTGGCGCCGTGAAATGCCCGCCTGCGCCAGTTGCCGCTGGATTCGGACGCGCGCCGACGGTTGAAAGCGCGAACCCGACGGCCAACGCCGCAACGCCAAGCATTACCTTGATTCTCTTCATCGACTCTATACTCCTTGATTTGTGCCAAAGCAAGAGTTTGTGCGACATTCTGACTCGGCAGCACGCACTTTTGCATGGGACGACTGATATGATACCATTTCTTCTGGGGCACGTCATCACTCAAAAATAACTTGAACACTCCATCGAGTATTGTTCATAAATCTTCATTGCCAACATTGTTCACAAATCACAAATGTCAATTGCGGAGGGTGGAGGCGACGTCAGTTTTTGTGATAGGCACTTGAATCTTTTGCCAGACGTTCGTCGGATGTGATATACTTTTTTCATGCTTTACAAATATAAGACATCCTTCTGCCACATTGTATCTGCGGCGTTTGTAGTGGCGTGTCTGACGGCGTACGGTGCGGCATCGTCCCTCGATGACGCACTCGCCCTCTGCCGCCGCACGTACGAGTACGTGTCGAAGTCCATACCCGCGAACATGGCGAAGCGTTTCGCGCATGAGATGGCGGTGGACGCGAAATGGGCCGCCACCGCGAAGACTCCTGCCGAGCGCGCGATCGTCGAGAAGGTCGTGCGCCGCCTCCGCCGGCGAATCCTCTTCGCCCATCCCGATCTCCAGTTCGACCGTCTCCTCTGCGTGCAGCGCGACGTTCCCTACTCGCGCTTCAACCACATGATCGACCAGTACCTCGGGCGCTTCTCCCACGCGGGGCCGGGTCTCGTCGTCATCGAGAACTGGCGCACGTTCCCCGAGAAGAAGCTGCTCCTCGTCGGGAAACTGCCCACGGGCTGCGTGCTCAACCCCGATCTCCACTGGGACGCCGACCGCGTGATTTTCGCGTTCTGCGACCACACCCGCAAGCCCGAGGCCGACGCCGAGGCGCTGAAGGTGCCGAAGGTCGATCCGTCGGAAACGCTCGACCGCGCGACCGTCCATCGCCGCTACTTCATCTACGAGTGCGCCATCGACGGCAGCTGGGTGCGTCAGCTCACCGGCGGTCCCGGCGACCCGATGGAGACGGTGGGCGGACGCCAGACCGTCCTCATCGAAGACATGGATCCCTGCTATCTTCCGGACGGCGGATTCGTCTTCACCTCCACCCGCTGCCAGACCTTCGGGCGCTGCCACTGGGGACGCTACACGCCGAGCTTCCTCCTCTACCGCGGCGAAGTGCCGCCCGTCGGCGCGTCCGCGCCGTATGACTGCCGCATCCGGCGTCTCTCGTTCGGCGAGGCGAACGAATGGGAGCCTTCGGTGCTGGACGACGGGCGCATCGCGTTCACGCGCTGGGACTACGTCAACCGCCACTCGTCTCGATTCCATTCACTCTGGACGGTGCGCCCCGACGGCACGTCCGTCGCGCACCTCTACGGCAACTGGTCGCGCAACATCACGGGTTCCGCCGAGGTGAAGGACATCCCCGGTTCGCACCGGCTCGTCGCCACCGCCACGCCGCACCACGGCATCACCGGCGGTTCGCTCTACATCCTCGACCCGCGCAAGGGGGAGGACGGGCTTGCCCCCATCACGCGCCTCACGCCCGAAGTTCCCTTCCCCGAAAGCGAGGGGTGGAAGCAACCCGGCACGTACGCCGCTCCCATGCCCGTCAACGACACGCTGTTCTTCGCAAGCTACTGCGACGATCCGGGATGGTATCCGCATGGACATCCCCAATGGGCCGGCGGCATGGCGGCCTGGCCGGAGCCGCGTTCCAGCGCGATCTGGCTTGTCGATACGCTCGGCGGACGCGAGTTGATCTACAAGGACCCCGCCTACGGCACGTACAACCCGATTCCGATCGTGAAGCGGAAGAGGCCGCCCGTGCTCGCGTCGTCCCTGCCGCCGAACGCCGGCGACACGGGCGTCTGCTATGTGGAGGACTGCTACGACAGCCGCCACAACATTCCCAAAGGTTCGATCGCCGCCCTGCGCGTGAACCTCTTGCACGGACAGCCAGCAGCCCGCCGCCGGACGACGAACAAGAACAGCGACATCGAGCTCTATAAGGAGCCGCTCGGCACGGTGCCGGTGAACCCCGACGGATCTGCGGCGTTCCGCATCCCCGCCGGCGTGCCGCTCCAGCTCCAGGCCATCGACACGAACGGCATGGCCGTCTTGACCATGCGCAGCTTCATCTACTCGCAGAAGGGCGAAGTGCAGGGCTGCACCGGATGCCACGAGGACAAACGCTCAAGCCGTTCCGTGACGCGACACCTGGACGAGATGAAGGTTCATGCCATCACGCCCGAGGTGAATCTGGGCTACAAGGGGTGCATCCGCTACGTGCCGTCGATCCAGCCCATCTTCGACCGCAAGTGCATCTCCTGCCATGGACTCGGCAAGGCGCCTAGCTTCATCGGCGCGGAGGGACACGACCGCCTCGTGCGCGACAAGCAGGTGGCGTTCATCCCCCGCAACGGCGGGACGACGGTTTCGAGTCCGCGCGAATACTTCGCCGCCGCAAGCCCGCTCACGAAGCGGTTGATGTCAGGACACGGCCCCAAACTCACGCCGGACGAATGGCGCACGCTCGTCCTGTGGATGGACCTCGCCGTGCCGGAGTTCGCGCTTGGCGACTATGGCTGGAATCTTCCCGAAGCGCGTGAAATCAATCCGGACGGCGAGAAGGCGTTGCGCGCGGCAATTGCGGAGAAGGTCGGCGCGGACATCGCGGCGCAGCCGTTCGACGCGCTCGTGAATCGAGCTGACGAAACGAAGAGCCGCGTGCTGTGGCTGTGTAATGCGAAAGATCGCGACGAACTGCTCGCGCTTTGCCGAAAGTCGCTCAAGCCGCATCCTGCCCAGGATGTGCAGGGAACGTGCGGACGCGACGGCGCATGTGAATGCAACAGCTGCTGGGTGCGGCGCGGCGGATACAACATTCCTTAAAGGAGGTAAAGACAGATGAAGCGTGGAACAAAACTGTTTTCGATGTTTGCGGCGACGATGGGTGCCGCGCTGTCCGCGTTCGGCGCGGGCGTGACCGGTGACGACGCGAAGGGCGCCGTCACGGGATGGGTGCGACTGCGCGAGGCGCTGGGCGAAGAGATCGACGCCGAGCCGGAGTCGGTCGCGACCTACCAGGGGCAGGACGGCAGGGGCGAGTTCCACGTGGTGAACCTGAAGGGCGGCGGCTACGTCATCACCTCGGGCGACACGGAGATCACGCCGATTCTCGGCTACTCGAAGACCGGCACGTTCGATGCGGATGAGAACAGCCCAATGTGGGCGCTCTTGACGGCGGACGTCGCGGCACGGGCCGCGGCGGTGGAGGCAAGTGCTTCGTCTGGGGCGGGGTTGCGGCTCGGCGCGACGCCTCGCCCTACCGATGAAGACGCCTCATCCGCATGGTCGAGGCTCATGGCGGCGGGAAAGAGCGGCGGGAAGCGGCTTCAGGCGAAGCAGTCATCGCCGCCGACCGACCTGCGCGTGGAGTCGTTCGTACGGTCGAAGTGGAGCCAGTCGACGGCGACGTCCGGAAACGGCTACGGCCACAACTACTACAACTACTACGTTCCGAACAAGTACCCGTGCGGATGCGTGGCGACGGCATTTGCGCAGACGATGCGCTATTTCGAGTTCCCGAAGACATCCGTGACCCCGAAGACCTTCACCTGCAAGGTAAGCAACGTTGACACGAACTTGACGATGCAGGGCGGCACGTATGACTGGGCGCACATGCCCTACGTCCCGCGCGAGGTGACGTATGACTGGAACAACGTGATTGGCATTGCGAAACTGACCTCGGACGCCGGCATTTCCGTCTGCATGAGCTACAAGTCAGGCGGCAGCTCGTCGAGCTCCGTTCGCGTAGGCGACAGCCTCGTGAGTACGTTCGGCTATGCCAATGCCGTTGCCGACTACGAGAGCGGCGGCGTCAGGGGCAATACGTTCAAGAAGAACGTCATCCCCAGCCTCGACGCCAAGCTTCCGGTCATTCTGGGCATTCAGGGCAGGCCGACCGGCAGCGTGACGGCGGACGCCGGACATTCCATCCTGACGGACGGCTACGGCTACTACAATAACCAGCTCTACATCCATCTGAACATGGGCTGGAGCGGATCGGACGACGCCTGGTATACGCCTGCGGACGCCGACACGGACGCCATAATCAATGCGAGCAACTACAACTTCACGAACATCCATACGACGGTGTTCAACATCTTCACGAACGCGACGCAGTATTCCGTCATCGCGAGCGGACGCGTACTCGACCAGAGCGGCGAGGCGATCTCCGGCGCGACCGTCACCGCGAAGTACAACAACACCACGTACGCTACCGCGACGAGCGACGCGCGCGGCGTGTATGCGCTGATCCTGCCCCCGACTTCGGCGAATAGTTCCTACCGTACCTACACGGTGAATGCGACGTGTTCGGGCTACACGAGCACCGGAGCGAGGTCGGTCTCTGCTTCTCGGACGGTAGGAGAGGAACTGATCAAGGACGGAAACAATTATACAGGTTCTTTTTACCTCACGGCGTTCAACAGCAACTCCTACGACAACGACATCACGATGGAGTCGGACAACCTGCCGCAGGCCGCGACGCCGACGAGCGCCACGGCGGCGGAGTTTGGGATGTCCGCGAGCGTGACGCTCACGTGTTCGACGGCAGGGGCGTCCATCTACTACACGCTCGACGGATCGACGCCTACCGTCACCTCCACCCTCTACACCGGGCCGATCACACTCACGAAGACGACGACTGTGAAGGCGCTGGCGGCCAAGAGCGGATATTCGCGCAGCGACGTGTTCACGCGCACGTTCGTGAGTGCCGCCGCGATCGACGAGTACTACTTCCGCCACGACTTCTCAAACGGCACGAGGGTGTTTACGGCGGGCGAGGGATCCGGCTTGACGCGAGACCAGACCTCGAGTACCGATTCCAGCGCCAAGGCGGTTGAAGGGCCGGACGGCCCCGGAACGGCGCACCACCCCGGAAACGTGTGGGGACAGTTCGAGGATCCGACCGTCCTGCACGGCGCATGGTCTGCCGCCATGTCGCTCTGCATGGACGCCACGGAGACCGGCATACTCGTCAGCTTCGGACGCCTCAACAAGGCTGACCAGAAGGAAGTCGCGCTCCTCTCGTCCTCCACGAAGTCGAACTTCTACTTCAAGGTGATGACGACCGATTCCAACAAGGCGAAGAGCGTGGAGAACACGTTCACGGTCGTGACCACAAACGACTTGACAGTGGGCTTCCACTCGTTCGTCGTCGCCTACAAGCCCGCGTCGGAAGTACTCAACGGCGCCGGCTCGTTCGACATCTACTGCGACGGCGTCCTCGTCCTCTCCGTCTCGACCGACACGCCGAAGCTGCTAGGCGCTGACGTGGGCGGCATGCAGTACTGCTCGTTCATGAGCGGCGGGAGCGATCTCACCGCGCTCGGGGCCGTCTCCTCGCAGGCGAACGACGCGGTGGCGTTCTACGACTTCCGCTTCTACGACCGCGCGTTCACGGCGTCCGAGGCGGCGAAGTACGCGGCCGCCTATCCGCGTACAGTGCCCGGACTTGAAGACATCTACCTCCGTTACGACTTCTCGGATGGAACCAGGCAGTTCATCGGTAGCGCAAATCAGGCGTCCGATCCGATAACCGCCGATGCGGGCGCGGCCAATTTCGTGGCGGCATACGGCCAGGACGGCTCAAACGCGGCGGTCCACGTCAAAAGCAATGCGTATGGCACGGATAAAATTGGAGGTTCGTCAGCCGCCGGCAAGGCTGTGCTGGCGGGTGACTGGACGCTTGCGATGTCGGTCAGGCCGGGATCGGTGGAGAAAGGGCTGCTCTTCAGTCTCGGCCGGGCAAATGACAACAACAGCAAGTGCGTCTTCCTCGCCTCGTCTTCGACGGCAGGGAGAATCTACGTGGGTACGGCAAGAAAGAAGGGGTCGGCGAACAGCTATACGGGTAGCGTCGACCGCGAACTTGCGCAGGAATGGGGGTTGACCGGCGCCTCCGCCGACACCACCAGCGGCTACCATTCCATCGTCGCCGTCCATTCATCGGGCGGGACGGTCGCCGTGTATGTTGACGGCGAACTCGCTGGGAGCGTCGATACGACGGAGAACGCCAGCGGATGCGTGTTCGGCAACGGCATCCAGTTCAACCAGGCGCACGGCTCCGGTACATTCCTGAGCGCCAATGGCTACAGCCAGTCCCTCAACAATCCCGACGTGGCGTTCCAGGACGTGCGCTTCTACAATTTCGCGTTCACGGCGGAGACTGCCGCCGCCTACGCGGCGCTCTACCCCGCCACGCTTCCTGGGTTCTCGAACCTCGATCAATACGCCTACGTGCAGTCCTACGGCGTGAACGGCGTCGATACCGGCGTCTATATGACGGATACGGACAAGTTCACCGCCGACTTCGCCTTTACCGACGTCTCCTACAAGTCGTGGCTCTGCGGCGCGGGCTTGAACGCCAACAAGCAGACGCACGCCATCTACCTGAACGGCAACAAGCAATTGGCGTGGACGACCCGTGGCGAATGGTGGTGGTCAACATGGCCGTCCGCCAACATCGCAGGTTCCACCATCGAGGATACGCGTCTGGTGATGACGGTAGAAAGCTCGCTGACGGCGAACCTCACCTACTACGACACCCGGGAGACGAAGTCTTCCACGATAACGGGAAAGACCGCGACATCCACCGGTCCGAGCATCATTCCGACGCATCTTTTCCGTGGTAATGGCGTCATCATGGATGGCGATACTCAGGCGTGTAAGGCTAAAATCTACTCTTTCGAGGTGGTTACCAACTCCTCCGCCATCATCCCGAGGGCGTTCTTCGCGCCGACGACGGACGCAAACGGGGCCGCCGGCTTCATGAACGTCGTGGCTGGGACATTCCATGGGGAATGCCTGTCCAACCCCTCGTCGGCGCTCACGTTCACCTCCGGGGTTGGTCGCGCCGAGGACTACCGCTACCGCAGCGGCAAGTTCTATTCGCGCATCTACGCGAGTTCCGCCGATTCTGAAACGGGCCTCGTGAAATTCGACGGCGGCGAGGCCGCCGGCACGAACGCGCAGTACACGGCGCGCGGCAGGACGGCGAAGATCGTCGCGGTTCCTGCGGAATACTACGTGATCGACAGATGGGAGGGCGACACGTGGGCGATCGCGGACGGCTACAGCGCGAACGATGCAATCATCGAGGTGAAGAGCGACACAGCGATCAAGCTGACGGCGGTGTTCAAATACATGAGAGTGTCCACGCCCGCGCTGGGCGAGGGATTCACCGCGTTGTTCAACGGCTCCGCTACTTTTGCGCTTTCATGCGCCACAGAGGGCGCGAGCATCTACTACACGACGAATGGCACCACGCCGACCGCGTTCAGCACGCTCTACGAAGGAACGTTCTCCTTCAACCCGGAGAGCATGTTTACGACGCTGAAGGCCATCGCTGTCAAAGACGGCTGGTATGACAGCGACGTCTTTGAAGTCAGACTCGTCAATCTGGCCGTCGCGCCGAAGTCCGCATACGCGCAGGCTGGAAGCGCAAACTTGCTCCTCCACCTCGACGCCATCGAGAACGCGGGCGCGGGAACGCATGCCGATTCCACTGCGGCATGGGCGGACCTGGCCGGTAGCCACACGGTGACGGAGACTGGCTCTGCGGGATTTCAGGCCGACGCCTGGACTGCGGACGGAAGCAGCCGCTTCAACACCTCGTCCGACACCGTGCTGAACGCGCTTTCAAACAAGACGTTCACGCTGGAGCTTGTCATCTCCCATCCGTCAACGCAGAACCAGTACGAGAACTGGGTTTTCATCGGGCAAAACAACGATCACCGTCAGCTCTCGGTGGACATGCGCTCGAACAACAGCCAGAATCCTCTTGTTCAAGGCGTCCAGTACCGCGAAAACAGTTGGAACAGCCGAAGCACAGTGCCAAACAAAAACGGTACGGCGACAAAGTGGAATACGCGCCAGTACATCGCCGTTGTGTGCGACGCAAATGGAGCCACGACGTACTATGACGGAATGAACGTCCTGCACACGAATGTGGGTGGAGGCGTGGACCCCACTACCACGGAGGTTTCCATCGGCGCGACCTTCAACGGCGGCAATATGCTCTACAACGGCTCGGAAATTTGCGCGGTGCGCATGACGAGCCGAGCCCTCACCGAGGACGAGCGGCTGCGCAACTTCTTCGTTGACAGCCAGCGTTTCGGACTGGAAGGCGCGCCGGCTGGCTATTGCATCGCCAACGGCAACGTCAAGGTGCGCATTACGGAAGGCGCCGAGGGTTTTGAGTTCTCGACCGACGGCGGCGCGACGTGGGCTGCGAGCGAAGTGTGGGTGGACATCAACACGGAGGTCACGCTTTCCGCACGGGTCGCGGCGAGCACGGACATGCACGTCAACTTCAAGAACCTGCCTGAGGACGCGACCACGTCCGGCAACAGCGCGACATTCACGCCGACGAAACCTTGCACAATCACCGTCTCGGCTCCGCGCTGGACAAACAACGACGGCACGGGATCGTTTGAGAATTCGGACAACTGGATCGGCAGAGTCTTGCCGACCGCAGACGACGACTTCACCGTCAACATTTCCGGCGACACGGTGATAACCGTAAATGAGGACTACTCCTTGGGCAGCATGACCGTGAAGGGCACGGGCAATGTGACGTTCACGGGAACAGGCAGCATCAGCGCGACGATGCTCAACGTCGCTTCCGGCCTGACGGTCGATACGTGCGGGAAACTGACCGTGAACGGATTCACCGGCGCGGGGAACGTCGTTCTCACGCCCGCCTCCGACACTCTCGCGATTTCGTCCGCATCGACGCTGACCGGCGACCTGACGATCAAGACCGATAGTTCGGTGGCGTTCAACGTGAACGCCGCGACGAGCGTGAGCAACTTCTTTGTGCGCGCCGCGACGAACGCGGTCGTCACCATGACGGTCTCCGGCGGATCGTTCATCTCTGCGGAGGCGATCGTCAAGAGCGGCGTCCTTAAGCAGGGCAGTGCAAACGCGCTCGGCACGACGCCAAAGGTGACGGTCGAGGACGGTGGCACGTTCGACATCAACGGAAAGACCATCCGGCAGGAGACGCCGATCTACATCGCGGGCGCGGGCGCGGGCGACTGGCCGTGGGCGCTCGCCACGACCTCTGCCGCGATGGCAAGTGGCAACTACCTCTACAATCTGTATCTCAACGCCGATGCAACCATCGGAGCCGGGCAGTTCAAATTCGGGCAAGACAACACTGCGTCGAAGATCAAGCTCAACGGCCATACGCTTACGGCGAAATCGTGGATGACCTTCCGGAATATCAACACTGACTCGGGAACAATCGACCTTCAGCCGGGAAACGGTACCGGAATCTCCTTGAATCAATACAACAACCTGAACACCGGAAGCGGCTATCGTGACACGACGCTCATTCTCCGTAGCGATACGGAACTCAGGGTTCAGAACAGGGGCACGTACAATTTTGCCGTCGTCGATACGCTCAAGTGGTATGGCGGCACGCTCATCACAGATCCAAACAACACCGATCGCGGTTTCGGCGTGAGGGTGGTTCTTGAAGGATACGGCACGACGAAATACCTCAAGTTCCTCGACGGCGCACGGTTCAAGCCCGAAGGTACGCATTATCTCACCGTAACAGAAAAGCTTTCGGGCACGATGATCATCGACCTGGGCGACATTGACTTGACCACGGTAAAGCGCATCCCGCTCTTCAAAGTCGGAACAGCCGACATGTTGCCAGCGCCGGAGGCGTTGCAGTTCGTCGGCGGAATCCCCAAGGGATGGGAGCTTAGGACGTTGAAGGAAGGCTACGGCTACGCCCTCGTGCGCCAGCAATTCATGGTCATCGTCAAGTAACGTGTCATTGTGGTTGTGAAATGATGGAAATAAACAGACGCAGATTCATTCAAGGTGCCGGGGCGTTACTTGGATGTGGCGCGCTCCGCGGCGGCGGACGCGCGTTCGCCGCACCGTCGGGTCTGTTTTCGCAGGGGACGCCCAACCTAACGTTCGGCATCCTCACCGACATCCACCTGAAACAGAGCGGCGAGTCGTTCAACGGACAGGCGATGTTCCGCAAGGCGCTCGAATGGTTCCGCGACCAGGGAGTAGACGCGGTGGCGGTGTGCGGCGACATGGCGGACGGCGGACTTCTGGCGGAACTTCAGGCCGTGGCGCAGACGTGGTCTGCCGTGTTCCCGAACGATACGGCGCCCGACGGCCGCCACGTGGAGCGGCTTTTCATCTACGGCAACCACGACTACGGCGGCACCAGCGCCGGTTCCATCCGGGGGCTTGGCCTTGCTGAGGCGTGGCAGCAGACGTTCGGCGAGACGTACTCGCCCGTCTGGCGCAAGGAGGTGTGCGGCTACACGTTCGTCGGGGCGCACTGGACGACAGGTGGGGCCAAGGGCTACGACGAGGTCGGCATCCCGGAGGGCGCGACGTGGATCACGCAGAACGGCGCGACGCTCGATCCCTCCAAGCCGTTCTTCTACCTCCAGCACGCGCCGCCGAAGGACACGTGTCTCGGGCCGTGGCACTGGGGACGCGATGACGGACGCATCACGACGGCGCTTTCGTCCTTCCCCAACGCCATCGCGATCACGGGGCACTCCCATGCGTCGATCAGCGACGACCGCTCCATCTGGCAGGGCGCGTTCACCGCGATCAACGCGGGGTCGCTCAAGTACACCGGCCTCGAATACGGCGACCTCCTTCCGGCCGTGCGCGAGAACGACGGGACCATCGCGAACAACTCCGGCCGCATCATGTCGAAGATCGCGCGGGATGACGGACACCAAGGTCTGATCGCCCGCGTCTATGACGACCGCATCGTGTTCGAGCGGCGCGACTTCGAGGATCTCGGCCTGCTCGGGCCCGACTGGGTGATGCCGCTTCCGATGACGGAACCCGTCCCGCTGGCCTTCGCCCCGCGCGCGGAGGCGAGCGTCCCGCCGGAGTTCCCGTCGGGCGCGGCGCTTTCGGCGCGCGTGGGGGACGTCCTTGAAGTCGAGATCCCCGCCGCGAACCGAGAGGGCTGTCCGCGCGTGTTCGACTACAAACTGGAGATCGAGGGGTCGGAAGGCGGCAGCGACGAGCGGTTTGTCTTCGCCGAGGGATTCCACCGCTCGTCCGGAAGCGTGCGCGCGAACGCGTCCATGACATGCCAGGTTTCGGCGGCAACGCTCACGGCGACGGGCGAGTTGAACGTCAAGGTGTTTCCGCGCAACAGCTTCGGCAAGGCGGGCGCGTCGCTTTCGGCGACGGCGGTTCCGTCCGCCACGGTGCAGTCGGGACTGCCCGACGCGTTCGTCGAGTGGGTGGAATCGAACGGCACGCAGTACATCGACACCGGCATCAAGGGCCGCTGCAACACGCGCGCGGACATGAAGATACAATGGAGGCTCCTCAATGTCGACGCCTCTTTTCTCAGCTCGCGCATCGATGGCGGCGACACGCGCTTCATCCTCTGCTCCAACAGCCGGAAGAACAAGTACTACGTGTGCCACAAGACGTGGAACGAAAGCGTCAACGCAGGCACGTCGTCGTACAATACGGCTGGCCCCGACCGCGTGGAGAGCAGCATCACGCACGACGGCACGGACGTGACCTTCACCTTGCGCGTGAACGGCAACCTGGAGGTGAACCGGACGGAGACGACATCCGCAATCGACACGAACCTCAATATGTTCCTCTTCGCCCAAAACAAAGGTGGCGCGGCAGATCTCAAATCCTCCGTCCGCTGCTACGGCGTGAAGATCTGGCAGGACGGAGAGCTCGTTCGCGACTTCAGACCGTGCGTGAAGAACGGCTGCGCGGGGCTGTACGATGCCGTCTCGGACGCGGTGTTCTATCCGTCTGCCGGAACGCTCGCGGCGGGGCCGGTTACCCGGCTCCACGGCAAGCCCGACCATTTCATCCAGTACGTCGAGGCGACGGGGTCTCAGTACATCGACACGGGCGTCATCGGCCGGTGCAACTCGGCGATGGAGGCGCACGTCCTGTGGAATTACGTGGGCGATGGCATATTCCTCGCTTCCCGCATCGACAGCGGGAATACCCGCTTCATACTCTACGGCGCCGCCGGACGGCACTACATGGCGCACCGAACGTACACGCAGTCCACCGACAGCACCAGGAAGGGCAGCGTCTCCGGGTCTCCTTTGGTGGAATGGAACCTTGAAGTGCCCGACTACATCTCAAGCAACATCTCGTCGAACGGCACGAGCGTCTCGTATTGGATGAAGGTCAACGGCACGACGCGCATCAACCAGACGCGTACGGAGGAGGGCATCGACACGGGGCTCAACATGTACCTCTTCGCGCAGAACATGGGTGGTTCGTCGACGTATTACTCTCCAGTCCGCTGCTTCGACTTGAAGATCACTCAGGACGGCGCGCTCGTGCGCGATTTCCGTCCGTGCCTCAAGAACGGACGGGCGGGACTGTACGACGAAGTGAGCGGGTGGATATTCTTCCCGCAGGGCGGCGAGCTTGTCTATCCGAACGAGACGCCGGATCGGTTCGTGAAATGGGCGAACGCTCCCGGTGCGAACTACGTGCCCGTGGCCGTGCGCGCCAAGAGCGGCGTCAGGGCGGAGATGAAGTTCCGTCCGGAAGGGACTGCCCTGGACCAGTATTTCCTTGCCGCACGAAATTCCTCGACTACTGACACGCGCTTTCTCCTCAACTACCTCTACAGGAAGAGCGCATCGAACAACTGCATTGCGATCGGCTACAAGAACAAGTGGTGTGGCCGCAACTGGCAGCTTTGGTCGCCGGGCAAGGACTATACGCTTTCTTCCGAAATCGCGTCCGACGGCACGCTCGACGGGCGCTTGGTCGGAGACACAGAGGCAATGCAGACGCAGGCTGGCGCCGGCGGGGCGCTTGGCGCGTTCGACACGGGCCTCGGTCTCTACATGTTCGCGGCCAACATGGGCGGGAACGCGCAGGACTACTACACGGGCCGGTTCTACTACACGACGATAGACGTGTACGACGAGACGGCAGGTGAATACCGTCCTGCGCGCGACTTCAAGCCGTGCGTGAAGGACGGCAACGTGATGTTCTACGACGCTGTGTCGAAGACGATGTTCAAGCCGTTTCCTGCGATTCCCGCCGAAGGAAATGTCAACAAGGACGGCTTGACCATTGTGGTGAAGTGAATTCGCTGGACCGCAATTACCCACAATTACCCACGAAGATTTTCAATTACCCTTGGCGAAAGTGAGAACCTTTGGTATAATTTCGTCAAACAATGCAAGGGAGAAATAAAATGAATGAAGTTGTAAAGATGAGGGAGAAGGGTGCAACGACCTGCTGTCGTGCGCTTGCTGTCACGGCCGTGCTGTTCTGTTCGGCGGTGTCGGCGTTCGCCGACACGTACGCCTACAAGGTACAGTACCTGCAGTCGTCCGGCGTGCAGCACATCGACACGGGCGTCGTGCCAGACCGGAACACGATGTTCAGGGGTTCCTACGAATACCTCGGCACCGCCGGCGCCAAGGCGAACTACGACATGATCGCGGCCTGCGCTCAACCAAGGTACTATCCCGTTTCGTTGAATAACGCCTCCGATACGCATGCCCGCCACGAACGGTACGTCTCGAACAGCGACACGCCCAACCAGACGCATCCCTACCTCACGCGCCACACGATCGTGTTCAACGACGCGCTGCACCGCGTGTTCGTGGACAACAAGTACATCAACACGTTGACGTCCGCCTTTACTGGTGCCTCGCACACATGCTACCTCTTTGCCTCCAACAACAACAATAACAATGCGGCGTTCCATTCCAAGGCCCGTATCTACTGGTGCGAATTCACCGACACCGCCACCGGTACCGTCCTGCGCCGGTTCATTCCCGTGGTCGATGAGAACGGCAAGCCCGCCATGTTCGACGAGGTCAACGAAAGGCTCTACTACAACCTCGGCACGGGCGCAGACTTCACAGCCGGCCCGCGCAAGGACGATCCGTGGTATTTCGTGGACTACATCGAATCCACCGGCACGCAGTGGATCGACACCGAAGTTCGCGCGCTTGCCGAAACACGCACGGACGTCGGGTACAAATACGCCAACGTCACGCAGAACAGTCTTGCGATGATTGGCGGCATCCAGAGCCCGAAGCGCTACTATCCAATTTCACTGCAGGGCACGAGCGCAAAGGCCGAGCGTTATGACCGAGGAAACGATCCCGGTAGCGAATTTAAGTTCACCCATCCGGCGGTGACGGATCACGAGGTCATCTTCAACGACAGCAAGCGCACTGTGAACGTGGATGGCGTGGAGATCGCCACGTTCACTTCATTCTTTGAGGACAGCGTTAAATCGATGTACATGTTCGCGGCGCACAACGTGGGCGCAAACAAGGCCGACTGGCTTGCGAAGGCGCGGATCTACCACTACGACACCTACCACACAAACGGCACGCTGTGCGCGGCGTTCCGTCCTGCCGTCAACGCGTCCGGCAAGGGCTGCATGTACAACGGCTATACGGGCAAGATCCACGAGAACGGCGGCACGGGCGACTTCGCGCTCGGACGCATCGTCTCGCCGAAGGTCGTACTTGACCTCTCGGCGCGCAGCGACCTCGCCGAAGGCCTGAAGGTGATGAGCTTCACCGTGCGTCCCTCGTGGGGGACGGTGTTCGAGCTGGACGCGGCGACCGCAGCCACGTATGACACGGAAGTGTGCTCCGACGGCGTGTACCTCGCGGCGAAGGGTGCGGCGGCTGCGGGCGTCATCACCGTCACGGGCGACACGGCGGCGAACTTCGCCGTCGGAGCGATGCCGACGTGCTCCTCGATCGTCCTCTCCGGCACCGTGCGCCTCACGGCGAACTGCGACTGGCGCGGACTCGGCAGGATCGTGATCCCAGACGGCGTGACGATCGACCTCAACGGACACAACCTCTACACGGTTGGATTCATGACGCTTCCCGAAACGTTCGCGACGATCACCGACACCTCGGCGGCGGGCTCCGGCGGCGAACTGCACGTGGAGGTCGCGGCGAACGAACTCTTCACGAACGCGAGCGTCCCGCTCATGGGCTCGCTCCGGCTCGTCAAGGACGGCGCTGGGCTCTACCTCGCGGAGCTCGGCGGACACCAGTACGCCGGCGGAACGGAGATCGTCGGTGGCACATTGCGCATGAAGGACACGATGAAGACGTTGGGTGCCTTCAACAACCAGGTCCCGGCGAAGTCGGAAGTCCTCATTGGCGCGAACGGAACGTTCGACGCGAACGGCAACAACTGGGGCTATCACATCTATACGCTCGACGGCGGCATTCTCACGAGCTCGCGCCGCACGGCGTCGAACTCAGGTACAGTGAAGAGTCCCTTCACGCTTACGGCCGACTCGGTGGTGAGCAACAAGAACTTCGGCCTCGTCTGCGAAGGATGGAATGAAGTCAAGGTACGCCTGGACGGACACAAGCTGCGTTACGAGGGTCTCGCCGGAACCGACAATGCGTTCTTCATTGCCCATACGACGTTTGAAGACGAGGGGACTCTCGTAATGGGAAGTGGATGGATTTGCACCACGAACAAAACGTACTCAAACATCGGGAGTAACCTGACGTTTGAGCAGCCGAGTTCCCACTCGGGAGGTGTCTGGCTTGAGGCGCCGTTCATTGTGTCGAACTTCGTACTGCGCGGAGCTGCTTCCTGCAAGGGTGACGCACAGCTTACCGTGCTGAATAGATTCGCGCCGTTGGAAAACAGCACGAATAACTTCCCCAACACACTGCTTGCCAACGGATCGACCATAGACCTTTCTGGGTGTACAGGAAAGGCGTTCAACATTGTCTCAAAAAACAACAGGCGCGTGACGTTCCCCGACGGCGGCACGGTGACGCTCGACCTCTCGCAGCGGAACGACCTTGCGGACGGGCTTCTCGTCGTCGCCTGGGACGCGATTCCTTCGACAACCACCTTCGCGCTCGACGACGTCACGTCGGTGGATTGGCGCGCAGTCGCAGGCGCGGAGGGCGTGACGCTTGTCGCGAAGGGACCGCGCGATATCGAGTTCGCCGAATGGACGGGTGCGGCGGGGAACGGCCTCGCGACTGATCCCGGCAACTGGATGTGCTACGACTTCGACGGCCTTGAAGTGGAAGGAGCGGTGCCTAACGCGACCACCACGATCCGCGTGACGGGAACGACGACGCTGCCGTATCCGACGGGCGTTTCTTGGGGTCGCCTCCTGCTGGTGGGTAACGTCACGCTTGGTGCAAACTGCGACTGGCGCGAGTTCGGCATTGTCGAAATTCCCGCCGGCGTGACGGTGAACCTTAACGGCCACACGCTTAAACTCTCGTCGTTCCGTGGCGATGGGACGGTGAACGGCGCGAGCGGTACGCTTCGCATTGACGTTGCGGAAGGCAAGACCGTGACGAACAGCTCGCTTCTCCTCGGCGGCGGCATCACGCTCGTGAAGGACGGCGCAGGCACGTTCGTCGCGACGAAGCAGCAGCAGACGGACACGGGCGGCACGACAATCGCGGCGCATACGGCAAGTATTATCCTCTTGGCGCACAGGATTCCACTGTGACGGTCGCGGTGGGTGCGACGTTTGACGTGAACGGACAATATGACTACCACCACTATCACTTTATTCTCGCCGGCGGCACGATTGCCAACCACGGCGGCGACATGGGTACGTCGGCGGCAACGCGCGAATATGGTTCCATTGGCGACGTGACGCTGACGGATGACTCGTATGTCCTTGCGTCCAAGTGCACGTTGATGCGCGGCGGAACAATCAATCTCGGCGGCCATACGCTTACTGTGACGGTCGCTACTGGCAAGCAGCTCTACATGAACGGAATGACAGTCTCGAACGGAACGTTCCGCACAGTGCGGGAGAGCGATGACAACAACTGGCTGCATCTTTACGGCGGGTGCGACTTCAAGGACACAATGCTTGAACTTGGCACGGCGGTGGCGCTCTACCAGACAGTTCCCGTGACGTTCCTCGTGAATAGCTATGGCGGTCTGTATGCATCGGGACCGGGATCGTTCCATGTGAGCGGCACGTTCACGCCCGTCAGCAATGCGTTCCACAACGTCACGCTTCTCGACGGAGCGACGCTCGACCTCACGGGGCATACGGGCACATGGTCGAACCGCAGTACGGTTAACCACATTGGGACGCACTTCCTCAGCGTTGCGAAGGATGCACACGTCAATGTCGATATCTCGGGGCGCGCCGATCTCCGCAACGGCGACCGCGTGATTGAATGGGAGGCGGCACCGGAACTTGTCCACCGTTGGAGCTTCAACGGCACATACGAAGATTCCGTCGGCGGCGCGACGGCGGAGCCCACTGGCGCGGCTACGCTTGGCGCGAAGACGGTCTCCACGCCCGGAACGCCAACTGCCGCCGGGCACGTCATGCTCGGTTCGTACCTGATTCCGACGAACCAGGGTCCTGTAACGGTGGAACTCTGGGCTCAGGTCAATTCACACGTAAACTGGGGCAAGCTCTTCGCGTGCGGCAACGCGAACGCCTCAAACTCCTTGCTCCTCTACGAACAGGGTAATGCCACCGACCATTTTGCCGGCTATCTGGCATACGGCGGCAAGACGTCGGGCGATACGGCGTGGAGCACTTTCGGGACGCCACGATTCGGGACGATGGAGCATTTCTCGGTCGTCATCAGCGATGTGAGCCCTGAGACTGGTTGGTACGGGACTGTCTGGACGCGGCGTACGCTCGATGGTTCGTATGTGGGCGGAGGTCTGCCGAATGTCGCCGGATGGTCGCCCGACAAGCTCGACCAGACGTACACGTCGATTGGCGGCGCATGGTGGAACAACTCCGACGCCGCAGCCACGTTCGACGAGGTGCGCATTTGGAAGGGAGCGCTGACGGCGGCCGACCTTGAGGCGAACGCAGCGGCTTCCTGCGATACGGTTTTGAAGTCGTTTCGCGAGACGGCGAAGTTCAAGTTCCTCCAGAACGGAGAGCTCTGGGGTGCGAAGTCCCTCGCCGACGGCCTCTACCTCGACAGGCGTGGCTTCATTCTCATCGTGAGGTAGGATTATTCGTCGAAATGAATGAGGTGGTAAAGATGGAGTCGTTTGAGGTAAACAGGAGAGGGTTTGTCTCTGGGATCGTCGCGGCGGCGGCTGGCGCGGCGTTTGGCGCGCCTTTGGACGGTGACGCCGGCGCGGCCTCCGTGCGGCCGTTCAAGGTCTGCGTGTTCACGGACATCCACTTCGACGACTTCTGGACAAACAGCGACGACACGTCTTTCCTCGACGGGATCATGGCGCGCGCCGAGCGTGAAAAGTGCGATATGATGATCCACCTCGGCGACTTCATGCATGGCGTCGAGAAGCCCCGTCAACGGATGTTCGTCGAGAGATACAACGCATCACACATCCCGGCGTACCATGTTCTCGGCAACCACGACCAGGACCAATGCGACCCACAGGCGACCCTGGACGCCTATCGCATGAAGGGGACCGGGTATTACTCCTTCGACCGGGGCGGGTTCCGCTTCGTCGTTGCAGACGCCAACTACTTCTGCCTCGAGCCCGGGAAGTTCGTCCATTACGGGAAGGGCGGACATGCTTTCATCAAGGGGCGACACGGCTATTCGGTGCCGCCGGAGCAGCTGGAGTGGCTGCGGTCGGTGATCGTGGACTCGCCGTACCCGTGCGTCGTCATGGCGCACGAAAGCTTCGAGCGCGCCAACTACATGCCGGTGCGGAACGCATCCGAGGTGCGCCGGATATTCGCCGAGGCCAACGCAAAGAGGCCGGGAACCGTCCGCCTCGTGATGAACGGGCACAACCACAACGACAATCTCCGCATACTTGACGGGATTCCGTACTGGGATGTCAACAGCGCGAACTACCAGTGGTTTGGGAAGCGTCACGACAAGTATCCGTCCGAATACGTGAAGCGCCATCCGGGATCGGTCCACATCCTCGGCTGGACGAAACCACTTTCGGCGATTCTCTCCCTCTGGCCCGACGGGCGGGTGCGGATTGAGGGAAGCGAGGCGGATTGGCTCTTCGGCGTCACGGCAAGGGACGCCGGATTCCCGGTGTGCGACGCAGACGGGCGCGAGACCCACCCGAAGATCCTTTCTGCCGACTTTCGTCTTTTTGCGTAAGGCACTGTCATGAAAAAAGGTTGTATACGTGCGGCGGTGGCCGCTGGCGCGGTGTTGTGGATGGCATTTATGCCGTCGTTAGGCGCGGCGCAGGATATCCGCCTGATGTCCTACAACATCCTGCATGGGAAGGGCGCGGACGGCCAGGTGGACATTCCGCGCATCGC
>CADCOC010000018.1 GCA_902802945.1 uncultured bacterium
TAGTCATCAATCGTCCGTCCAACCTTCATTCGCGGCAATCACGTGGTACTTCCCGCACGTATCGGTCACATACGCACAGAAACCCTTCAGCAGCGAATCTGGCACACCGGCGAAGAGCTCCACGCCCGCCGACTTCAACCCATCAACAAACCTTCCAACTTAAACCATCTCTCACCATCCCTTTGTGTCAAAACAGGTCAGATCTGTTTTGACAAATTCATTTCTTGCCATACGGCTTGGCGGGCGATACGGAGCCGCCGCCAAAACCGATTCGCTTGCGGAGCGGGTCTGGCGGAGCCGAAAGCTGCTGGACGAGGTAATTCATTCCGCCCTTAATCTGCTTGATGTCGCCTTCTACGGCATCCATACGATGCTTGAGCTTGGCAATCTCCCGTACCTCCTCAAGTCGGTTCAACAGCATCTCGCGCAGGATACGAGTCGCCCACTGGCGGAAGCGCGTTCCTTGAAACGATTTTACCCTGTAACCAACAGAAATTACCACATCCAGATTATAGATGGCAACCGGGCGACCACCTGACATGGAGGTTTTATGCAAAATTTGCATAAAACCATCTTTGGGCAATTCACCCTCTTTGAAGACATTCGCGATATGTCTAGCTATTACCGGCTGCGTTCGCCCAAACAACTTGCACATTTGTTCCTGTGTCAACCATACCGTCTCGCCATCGGTCTTGACAGGCAGTTCGCTCCCGTCAGGTGATTTGTATACGACAATCTGCTGATCCATGCCTCTCTTCTCCATCAAACTGTTCACACTATACTTCCTATTCCCTGCGCCAGCCTGCGCTCCGCGCCCGTGGGGTATGCAGCCGAATACCTCATTCATGCGCTTTCTGATGTTTTATCCACCATCGCGTTGCCGCATAGTGTAACCTATTTGTTGCGGGGTGTCAATGGGGAGGAAGTGCCGTGAGTATCGTCGGCGACAGCGTTGCAAGCGGGAACGGATCGAGGCCGGTCGGCTTCTGTCAAATCGCCAAACGCCCAGCGATAGAAGCTGAGCACGCGAAGCGCCCCCTCACCCCAACTTCCGGACGGTTGATGGCCACGACCGAAACAACCGCGCGCTCAATTTTTAATGTTTTTTATAATGCATCACCGCCAGCCGTCTGGCAGGGCGTTGAGGACAGTCTCCACCACCTGGTCAAGCGTGAGGTCGGTAGAGTCGATCTCCAGCGCGCCGTCCGCTTTGCGGAGCGGAGCGTGTTTGCGCGTGGAGTCGATCGCATCACGCGCGAGGAGCGATGCCTTCACGGCCTCGGCGGACTGGTTCGCGATTCCCTTCTCCACTTCTTCCTTCTGGCGGCGCGCTGCGCGTGCCTCGGCGGAGGCGGTGAGATAGAACCGTGCCGGCGAGTCGGGAAACACCGCCGTCGTGATGTCGCGCCCCTCAACCACGAGGTCGCCGTACTGCGTCATGCCGCGCAGGATGGCCGTGATGCGGTCGCGTACCTCCTTGACAGTGGCAACGGGCGAGGCGTGCGCGTTGATCTCCGGCGTGCGGATGCGGTCGCCTGGCGGCTCGCCACCCACGTAGTAGGCGATGGCACCGTTCTCGGGACGGCACTCCACCTCCACTGCCGCCGCGCAGGCGGCGACGGCGGCTGGGTCGGACGTGTCCACGCCGCGCACGAGACACTGCCACGTCATGATGCGGTAGAGCGCGCCGGAGTCCACATGCAGGAACCCCAGCTCCTTCCCCACACGCTTCGAAACGGAACTCTTGCCCGCGCCGCTTGGGCCGTCGATGGCAATCACGCGTCTATCCATGTCACTCCTCCTCTTCCCTGTCAACGGGCAACAGGCACTGTAACGGGGGCCGTCACGGGCTGTGCCACGGGGACGGCAACCGGTACGACAGTTGGCGGCATTGTAGGCCTCTCCCAAAGGCCGCCCGAGAAGCTGCGCAGGACATCAGCCGTCTCAAGGATAGCGCGCACGCGCCGCCCGCCGTGGGCGTCATCGAGCACAGACGACCAGGCAGAGAAGGCAGCCGAAGCAACGTCTTCATCTGGATCGGCAATGAAATAGGCGAGGTCGGCAGCAGAGCGTCCGCCCTTTTCCTCCAATGCTTCTACCATGGCCATTCGCACGTCCTCCGAATGCGAGGAGGCAGCAGACTGCAAGTAGCGGCGAAGCTCGTGGAGCGAATCGGCGTCCTCGATTGCGTCTATGAGGCGACGGTCGTGTCCGCTGAGCCTCTCACGGCGGTCGCGGTCGATGCCACCACCACGGCGGCGGGACACGCGTTGAGGTCCCTTGGCGGGCGCGTGCTTTGCCGTCTTGATCCGCTGCTGCTGTGGGCGTTGCGGCTGTAGACGCCCTTTCTGTGGAGCGGCATCCATCGTGAGCGCGGCGACGGCGGCCGCAAAAACAATCAGGATCTTTTTCATTTAATCATTCCTCTCTTTGATGATGGTGTTTTGAAACCGGGTCAATCGATTTTCAGCGCGGCAGCGGATGCCTCGAAGAAGGCGCGGTAGGCGCGGTTCGTGTTCCAGCAGTCCTCGGCGGATGCCAGTTCCCACGGCGCGTGCATGTTGAGGAGCGGCGTTCCGAAGTCGATCACGTCCATGCCGAATCGCGCCATGAACTTCGCGATCGTGCCGCCACCACCCTTCTCGGCGCGGCCGAGCTCGCCCATCTGCCAAGTGACACCCGCGTCGTCTAGGATGCGCCGGAGCGCGGCAATGAACTCCGCGCGCGCGTCGTTCGCACCGCTCTTCGCGGCGGGGCCCGTATACTTGATCATGCAGGGACCTTTGCCGAGACGCGACTCGTTACCGGTGGAGTCTGCGTCGGGGAAATGCGGATCGCTCGCGGCGCAGACGTCCGCGCTGAGCATCTGCGACGCCTCGAGCGCGCGGCGCACGTCTATGTCGCGCGCGTTGCCGCCCTCGCGGTCGATGAGCTCGGCTATGGAATTCTCGAAGAACGAGCTGTCCATGCCGCTTGCGCCCACGCTGCCGATTTCCTCCTTGTCGCAGAGCACAACGGCGCAGGTGTGGGCGGGCGCGCCCTTCGCGCCGGCCACGTCGATCAGGGCGGCGAGGCCAGCGTAGGCGCACACACGGTCGTCGTGTCCGTAGGCCGCCACGAGCGCGCGGTCGAGGCCCACGTCGCGCGGCGCGCCGGCGGGGACGATCTCAAGTTCGGCGCTCAGGAGGTCGTCCTTCTCGATGCCGTATTTATCCTTGAGGAGGTCCTCGATCTTGCCGAGGCCGGCGATCACGTCCATGTCCTCGGCCGCCACGGCGTCCTTCACCTTCTTGTCAAGCTGTTCCTTGCCGAAGTGCGGGAGGATGTCCGAAATCATGAACACGGGATCGCTGGGCGCGTCGCCGATCGACACCTCCACGCGCGTGCCATCCTTCTTCGCGACGGTTCCATAGAGCGCGAGCGGCAGCACGAGCCACTGGTACTTCTTGATGCCACCGTACATGTGCGTGTCGAAGAAGGTGATGTCGCCCTTCTCGTAAAGCGGTTTCGGCTTGAGGTCGAGACGCGGCGCGTCCGTGTGGCCGCCCACCACGCGAACGCCGGCGGACGTCCCCTCGCGGCCGATCACGGCGGCGAAAAGGGTCTTCCCGTGGTAGCCGCGCCACACCTTGTCCCCGGCCTTCAGGCGCTTCGCGCCCTTAAGCTCGCGGAATCCCGCCTTCTCCAACAGACGCACGGCCGCGGCGTACGCGCGCCGCTCCGTCTTAGCCTCGGTGAGAAAGGCCTTGTAACCGTCAACGTATTTCTTCGCTTCTTTTTTCATGGCGCACAGTATACCATAAATACGGCCCGCGCGTCACCCCTTTGGCGTAACCCATGAAACAGATTTCTTCGCGTCGTCGAGTATTTCGTTGGCGATGGCGAGGACGTCGTCCGCCGTGACGGCGGCGATGCCGGCCACGACCTCGTCCGGCGGGAGGACGCGTCCGTACGTCTGCACGCAGTTGCCAAAGTAGAAGAGACGCGCGCGCACTTGCTCCAACCCGAGGCGGAAGTTGCCGACGAGGTACTCCTTCGTGCGCTTCAGCTCGGCGGCGCCGGGACGCTTCGCGCGGATGCGCGCGAACTCGCGTTCGATCGTCTCCACCGCCTGCGGCACGCGGTCCGTCGCGAGTCCGGCCGTGACGGCCCAGCCGCCCGTCTCCTCGAAGAACTGGATCTGCGAGCGGATGTCGTAGCTGAGGCCGCGCCTCTCGCGCACGCTCTGGAATAGGCGCGAGCTCATCGACCGCCCCATCAGAGCATCGAACACGTTCGCCGCGTACTTCTTCCGCGCGGGCGCGCGCACACCGAAAGTACGGAATCCGAGTGCGAGCTGGACCTGCTGGATGTCGCGCTCCGCACGCACCTCCTTCACGGGACGCGGACGCGCCTTCACGGGCACGAAGGGAAGCGGTTTGCCCTCCGCAAGCCCGCCCAGCGCCTTCTCCACGAGGGCGCGCGCCGCAGCCGGCTCGAAGCGGCCCGCCACCACGGCCGTGGTGGCGGACGGCACGTACGCCTTGCGGATGTAGTCGCGCAGACACTTTGGCGTCATCTTGTCGAGCGTCGCGGCGGAACCGGCTATCGGCAGTCCAAGCGGATTGTTAGGGAAAAGCGCACGGGAGAGGTTTTCGGACGCCACCGAGTCCGGCTCGTCCGCATACATCTTGATTTCCTCGAGGATCACCTGACGCTCACGCGCGAACTCCGCGTCGGGGATCGCCGCGTGCAGGTACATGTCGGAGATGATGTCCACCGCCGTCGAAAGGTAGTCGCATGGGAGGTAGGCATAGAAGCACGTCCCCTCCTCGCTCGTATAGGCGTTGAAGTTGCCTCCGCGTCCCTCGATGGCCTGGCTGATCTCAAGTGCTGTGCGCGTCTTCGTACCCTTGAAGAGCATGTGTTCGATGAAGTGCGAGATACCGGCGTCGGACGGCCCCTCGTGTCGGCTCCCGCTCGCCACGAACAGTCCGAAGCACGCGCTCTCCACATGGTCGTCCGGCACGAGGACGAGTTTCAGTCCGTTATCCAGCGTCTCAAGCGTTGCAACCGGCAGCATCGTTCATTTCCTTCAAGGTGGTGCGTCCGTCGTAGAGAGCCTTGCCGACAATGGCGGCGCGCAGGTTGGGACGGGCGAGGGCGATGAGGTTCGCGACGTCGCGCGGGGATGAGACGCCGCCTGAGGCGGTGATCTGGCAGGACGGCGCGGCGTCGCAGATCGCCGCCATCTGCCCGAGGTTCGGACCGCCAAGCATGCCGTCGGTGGCGGTGTCCGTGTAGATGATCGTCTTGACGCCGATTTCGGCCACGGCACGGGCGAGGTCCACGGCCTTCACCTGCGTGGTGGTTACCCAGCCGCGCGTCTGCACAAAACCGTCGCGCGCGTCAATGCCCACGGCCACGCGCTCGCCGTACTGCTCCACGGCGCGCGTGAGGAACGCGGGATCCTCGAGCGCCGCCGAGCCGATGATGGCGCGCGTGGCGCCGGCCTCAAGTACGGACGCGAGCGTCTCGGGCGTGCGGATGCCGCCGCCCACTTCCACGGGCCGACCGAACGCGGCGATGATGGCGCGGATCACGTCCGAATGGCGCGGCGTGCCGGCGAAGGCGCCGTCTAGGTCCACGACGTGCAGCTCGCGGCCGCCCTGGTCGCGCCAGTCGCGCGCCTGCGCGGCGGGATCGTCGTTGTAGGTGGTCACGTCGTCGGCGCGCCCCTGGCGGAGGCGCACGCACACGCCCCCCTTCAAATCGATTGCAGGTAGAATTAACATAAGATGGTTTTCCCAATTGGAGCCGGCAGAGGGATTCGAACCCCCGACCAGCGGTTTACAAAACCGCTGCGCTACCACTACGCTATACCGGCTTTGGGCGTGGGCAATATTGTACCAAAAAACTGCGGCGTTTCAAAGCCCAGATTTATGATATAATCATTTCGCCCGAAAGATAGAGGAAAAACGCCATGAGAGTCTTCTTCAGCAAAGTCGCAGAACACATCGACAAACTCGACGCCGAGAGCCAGCGCAAACAGTACCGGCTGCTCGTGGAGGAACTGTCGTTCTACGAGTCGGTTTTCCAGTCCCTGCGCGAGGGCGTGATGGTGGTGGACGCCGCAGGCAACGCCGTCTACGCCAACGAGGCCGTCGCGCGCCTCACCGGCTTCGACGGCAAGAAGGCACGGGGACGCCCCGTGCGCCACCTCCTGCCGGACTGGGACTGGGACAACCTGCTCACGCCGTCCGGCGAGGGCAAGGGCTGGACGCGACAGGCGTCCTGCGAAATCGAGATCACCTACCCCGAGCACCGCATACTGGAGATACAGTCCACGCCCTCTCCCACCGGCACGCTCCTGCTCGTGCGCGACGTGACGCTCGCCCGCGCGCAGGAGGAAAGCGCGCGGGAGACGAGCCGCACGGACGCGGTACGCGACCTTGCCGCAGGCGTTGCACACGAAATCGGCAACCCGCTCAACGCAATCTCGCTGAACCTCCAGCTGCTTGGGCGCGAGTTCCGCCGCGAGCCGGACGAGGAGCGCCGCGCGCGCCTTCTGCACGACATCTCGACCGCGCAGAACGAGGTCAAACGCCTAGAGGGCATCATCAAGGGTTTTCTCTCCGCGCTCCGTCCCGCGAAGCTGAACCTCGTGCCGGGCTCGCTCGTCGATCCGCTCACGGCCACGCTGGACGCCATGAAGGCGCAGTTCGAGGACCGCCGCATCAAAACGCAGCTCAGCCTCCCCTCCGCCCTTCCAACGGTGCTCGTGGACCGCGCCCAGATGGAGCAAGTGTTCTTCAACCTCGTCAAGAACGCCCTTGAGGCGATGAAGGACGGCGGCAGCCTCGAGATCGAGGTGGATGCCGACGACCGCGACGTCCACGTAGTCATCCGCGACAACGGCAGCGGCATGGACGCGGCGACGCTCGCGCACATCTTCGAGCCGTACCAAACTTCAAAGGAACACGGCAGCGGCCTCGGGCTCATGCTCTCGCGCCGCATCGTGCACGCCCACGGCGGCGAGATAGACGTGGAGTCGAAGCCCGGCACCGGCACGGCCTTCACCGTACGCATCCCCCGCCTAGAAAAGCGCGTGCGCCGCCTCAAGTGAAAAACCACTGACGGTCAAATAGTGACCTCTCACTCCCCCGCATTCAGTTCGTGGCCCATGTGGCAACTGACACTCCCGCATGGTGGCACTAACTGGGAAAGCAGCCATCCTGGCGGCGCTTCCCCCCGCCGACCACCACCGCATTTCGCAAAGTCCGGTCTGGCCCTCTCGGTTCTTCAATAGTACATCTCCACGTAGTTGTATGCCTTCTCAAAGACCTCCTGGTCCTTGATCTGGTAACGCACCCAGAGAATGGAACGTAGAAGCTGCCGCACCTCGCGGCGGCCCGACACGCTGGAGAATGCGTCGTTGAACGTGCGTACGATCCGCACGACCTGTTCGTCGATGTCGTTGACGATGTTTTCGACGATCAGGTGCTCCTTGCCGCTCTCGGCCTTGACGGCCTCGAACAACTCGGTAAGTGCAGCTTTTGCCTTCGAGCGCTTGTCCTCGGGCGCCAGCTCTTTCTCAGCGTCGAGCAGCTCCTTCGCCATCTCAAGCAGCTGCTTCAGGAAGTCGATTGACGTCAGCAGGTTCTGCCGCATCTTTTCCTTGAGCTCCTCGACCTTGTCGGCGATCTTCTTGAACTTGGGGTTGCCGGCATGCTTGCCAAGCCTGGCATGCAGCATCTTGACGACCTCTTCGGACTTCCTCTTCGCGTCGGCTTCGTTGATGACTGCGTCGAGCACAGCCGAATTGATGACGAGCTCCTCGAGCGTCGCGCCGATGTCGACGCTGGTGATATTCTCGTGGATGAGCTTGATGGTCTTCGCCCCGAGCGTCCTCCAGAGAAGTCCGCCGGAAATCGCCATCTTGCGGACGCTCTCGTACACCTGCGAGAGCCAGGTGTAGTCGTCTTTGTAGGTGTCGAGGACCTGATCGGGCGACAGAATTTCCCACGCGCGATGCAGAACGCCATACGTCTCCGCAAAGGAATCCTTCTTCGCATCCGTGTCAAGACGCGACTGCGCCTCGCGCAGTCCCTCGAAGCCGCCGACCTTGCGGTCGACGCCCGGGAAGAACGCAAGACAGTCCTTCATAAGCCCTGGCAGCATTGCCTTGATCTCGGCGATATTCTCGATCACATTGCGAATCTTCTCGTCATCGAACTGGAGCGCCTTGGCCACATCGTCGAACACGCCGACGTAGTCGACGATGAGACCATTCGTCTTCGATTCGCTGTACACGCGGTTCGTGCGGCAGATCGCCTGCAGAAGCGTATGGTTCTTCATCGGCTTGTCGAGATACATGCACTGCAGGATCGGCGCGTCGAACCCCGTCAGAAGCTTGGACGTGACAATCACGAACTTGAGCGGATCAAGGCGGTCGCGGAAACGGTCCAGCAGCTGGTTCTGCGCCGCCCGGTCAAGCCGGTAGTCGGCGTACTTGCCTTCCTTGTCGTTGTTGCAGTCCATCACGACCGCCGTCGCGTCGGTCGTCCCCAGGAGCATGTCCAGCTCCTTCTTGTACGCAACGCAGTTCTCGCGATTGAACACGACGATCTGGCACTTCATGCCGGTCGGCTCGATCTGGCTGCGGTAGTGTTCCACGATGTGCGCGCAGACCTTGCGTATGCGCTCCGGCGCGGTAAAGAGGGCTTCCGCGTTGGTCTTTCGGACAAGAAACCCCTTCTCCTCGTCGGTGATCTGATCGGTCATCTTGTCGAAGGCCGCGTTCAGCGACTCCTTGTCGAGGTGCATTTCGACAGGCGTGGTCTGGAACTTGAGCGGCAGCGTCGCGCCGTCGTCGATGGAGTCCTGGAACGAATATTTGCTCATGTACCCGTTTAGATCCTCCTGCGCGCCGAACGTCTGGAAGGTGTTGTGCTCGTACTGGTTGATCGGCGTGCCGGTGAGACCGTAGAAAAACGCGTTCGGCAGCGCGCGGCGCATCTTCTGCCCGAGTTCTCCCTCCTGCGTCCGGTGCGCCTCGTCGACCATGACGATGATGTTGTCGCGGTCGTCAAGGCACTCCTTCACCTCGTCGAACTTGAAGATGGTCGTGATGAGGATCTTGCGCTGCTTCGTCTTGAAGAAGTTCATGAGCGCTTCCTTGGACGCCGCGCCGGTCACGTTCTCTACGTCCGCGCCCAAGAAGTCGGCGGTAATCTGCTCTTCAAGGTCAATGCGGTCGTCGACAATGACGATCGTCGGGGCCTTCAGCGCGGCCTGCTGGCGGAGCTTCTGCGCCGCAAACAGGATCAGGAAGGATTTCCCCGACCCCTGGAAGTGCCAGATGAGCCCCTTCTTGACTTTTCCTTCGAGCGTGCGCTTCACGATCGCGTTCGCCCCCTCGAACTGCTGATACCGGGCGACGATCTTGATGAGACCGGTCCCCTTCTTGTTCGGCTTGTAGAGGGTAAAGTTCCGATACATGTCGAGAATCACCGCAGGCGTGACAAGCGACATGAAGCTGTGGCGCACGTCGTCCAGGGTACCCTCCTGGCGCAGGCAATCGCAGAACCACGGCCCCCACTTGTCGAGCGGCGCGGAAAGTCCGCCATAGCGAAGCTTCTTGCCCTCGGTGGCGATGTTGAACACATTCGCGACAAACGCGTGCGGCACGCTCTTCTCGTAGTCGAGGATGTCACCGGCCGCGACAGCCCAGTCGACAGACGGACGCACCGGGCTCTTGGTCTCGCACATCACCATCGGAAACCCGTTGATATAGAAGACGAGGTCGAAACGCTTCAGGTTGGTCACAGCGGCGCCGCGCATCGGGTAGGACATTTCCCGTACGCAGTAGCAGAGGTTACCCTGCGGATGCGCCATGTTGAAGAAGTCAATCGCCGTCGGCTGATTCTCGGGACCGCACGGGAACGAATTATACGTGAAAATGCGCTCCCGGAGGCGCTTGTTCGCCTCGACAAGGTCATTCGGATTTACCAAGCCGAGATACACGCCCTGAATCTCACGGATGATGTTATCCGCCTGCGATTCAGTCAGTCCCTTGTCCTTGTTGAGCATAAGGAGCGCCTTCTTAAGCAGGCGCGTCCCAAACGGCAACCCCATCGAATCGCCTTCGATTAAATCAAGCATGCCCTTATCGCAGACAATCCACCCGTTGCAGCCAGCCGTCTCGGCCAGCATGTCCTGAATCGTATTTGACTCGTTAAATGTGCTCATTTTGAACCTCCAACCTACTTCGACAAGGCCCATTGCCCCGTCAACGCCGGAGAGTTTATCATATTTTACGCACGGCCGTCAATTGGTTTTTTATAACCTTTTATTGATTTTTCCGTTGGTTTCAAGAAACCCACAACGAATATGAAAGCCAACGAAATACTAAAGCTATTCTTTTACATTGTCACAGGCTACTAATAAAGAAAATCTCAAATTCTTTACATGCCGGCGAGCGATTTGCCTCTTCCAAGGCCTCTTATCATTGCGTGAAGCATGCCGTTTTGCGAAATATCGCCGACCCAGATTTCATCAGCATGGCGTAAAACATACTCATTACACCATGTGGCCACTTTCTTGTTGAGGCGAGAGCCACTCGGCTGCGGCGACAGCAAGAGGGCCCGCCCCTCGCGACAAGCCGCCGCCAAAGCAGGCGAGAGTTCGCCTTCAAGCGGTATGCCCTGCGGAATTACCTGAATGATGCGCCTGCCTTTTGCAAGAGCGCGCCGCAAGGCTTCGCGCTCTTGCGCGCTCGTGAAAGTCGATATGATGATCGGTGTATTGGCGGCTAAAGCCGCCCGCTCCGATAAAGTGCCTTTGCCCCGACCCACTCCCTCATCCCCCTCATCCTCCCCTTCGGAGCGGCGGGCTTGATTCGCCCCCTCATCCCCCACTTCGGAGCGGCGGGCTTTAGCCCGCTTCTCCCATATCTTTCTTGGCCGCAATTCACTCGCATAAAACCCCTGCGAGGCGACGAAAGCGATACGCGGCACATTCAAAAGATCAAGATTGCCATAATGATAACTTGTGCAGGCGCCATAGCGATCGCGCGACCAGTTGGCTGGATTCTCGCGAATGTATCGCGCTTGCGCCGAAAACTCGCCGCCACTGGTCACGAGATCATCCCAGTAATCGAACTGCCAAAGATGATCCCCGATATCCTCCACAAGTCCACTGCGGCGCATCTTGCCATAGATATAACCCGAGCCGCCCTTGAAGCGGCTCATCAAAAAGCCCAAATGATGTTCGCGGTTGGTGGCTCGGTAATGAATGCGAATCAAAGCATGGAAATGGTTCGGCATCAACACCGATTCAAAGATCTCAAGCTCGGGATACTTTTCCGGCAACCCTTGCCAATATTCCCAGACCTTCCGCCCCAGCTCGTTCAAGACGACCTTGTCGCCCACAATCGCCCCAAACATCGACTTGTTGTGCGCGACCTGGCTCGTCACGAAAAACCACCCGCTACGGTAGTTGATGTTCGCGTTCCTGAGCGACTTGCGAAACAAATGCTTACCGCCCCCTCCATCGGAGCGGCGGGCTTGCCCCCCATCATCGGAGCGGCGGGCTTGATTTGCCCCCTCATCCTCCACTTCGGAGCGGCGGGCTTTAGCCCGCAAATCGGCCTGATTCACCTCCGCGCCCTCTTCATCGGGGCGGCGGGCTTTAGCCCGCATAATTTCCTCGATACCATCACTCATCAATCAACCCCTTTCATTGGCATGTCATTGGCCGGGGGCGTCACCTTGCGGCTTGAATGCCTAAGAGCTTCTTCTATGCCAACCTCGGCGATATCGGCCTTGATCTGGCGATAATAGGCCAGATCGGCCTCGGCTTCATTGAGGAGCCATTCGATGTCTTCGTGGAGGGCCGATGAAGAGCAATCTTTGCCTTCAAAGCGCCCAAGTTGCTCGCGGCAGTCACCGATGTAATCGCCTAGCGCCTTCACGAGCTCGCGGCATATCTTGGTTTTATACTTAAGCTCGGCCTTCTCAAACACCCAATAGGCGCGCTGCAATTCAAGCGTGCGCTCCCAGAACCGAATGTCTATCTCCGTTGACACCAAACAGTTCTCGAAGAAATCGAGATTGAATTCCGCCCGCTCGCAGGCATGCTTGTAGAACAACGCAATCTGCTCAAGAGGCGACTTCGATGCATCAAGCCACGAGGCGAGCTCATCCCACGAACTGCTCGTCGCGACTTTAGCTTCCTTTACCGCCAGCGGCATAACTTCATTGACCTTGGTCCCGCTGCCGGGTACCTTCGCCCCCAATTTTGCCACCAGGCCGTCGCGAGATTTCATCATGCCTTCGAGATCGGCACCGATCCCTTTGATTGCCGTCCGTTCGCTGGCCGCCGCGTCGCGACGCTCGCGCCACCGCACGGCCTCGTTTTTCAAATGCGGAATCAGCTCTTCCTCCGTGTGCTTGTACATAGGCCATCCACACGATGGTTCAAAACCCTCAAAACTCACGCCATACGTTTCCATGTCAGGCTCCTTTCAGCATCATTCATCCTTATACCGCACGCGCGGCATCGTGCTCTTCCAGAATTTCTTTCATGCATCCTTTACCGAGCCCCTTCTCCAAGAGTTCTATAAACTCTTTATCGGAGAAGGTCGCGTATGTGACATCCTTCTCAACCATCTTCGTCTTGGGATTGAAACTTGCGAGTGCCGATTCGATTTCCTTCTCGCAACTCTCGGCAATGTACTCCGCAATGATCTCAATCTTGTCTTCTCGCGAACTTTTCATCGCCAACCGGTTCCGAAGCCGAGCAGGCGGATTCGACAACAACTTCTCGCTCACCTCTTCGGCAAGTTTTCGGCAGGCCGCAACCGCAAGTTCCTTTACCTGGTCGTTGACCTTTTCCTTATAGAAATTCAGCATCGCGACGATCTCTTCGACCCTAGCCTTGAAATCATCCATGCGACTACGAAGAATCACCGTCCCCCATCTTCCGACGTTGATCAGAAAGTCCTTGCGCAATTCCTGAATCCGCTTCTCGATCTTCTCCATTGAGATCGTGGTCTCGTTGCCGTCCTTAGTCTTATACGTGATATCACGCGGCATACGATCCTTGTCGAACACCCTGAACCGATTCGACAAACGCTTCCTCGTGTCATCATCGACCACGAACAACTCAGGGTCAAGTTCCAGCTTCTTAGCCGAAATCTGATATCCGGTGATTTCAAGTTCCATGAAGCATAACTTCGAGCTGAACACCCGTTCCTGGCGGGCGAGATCGAACTTCTTTGGCGGAGCCTTCCGTAGCGAATCAGCTGCCTTGTCAACATCCTTCGCATTGACGGGATCCAGTCCTATTTCACGATTCGAATAATTACCGTCCGCCGAACATGCCGCCGCGACGGTTGGTGGAACCGACTTGCGAATTAGCACGCCATTCGGACGCTGTACCGGCTTTGGCTTGTCAGCTAGAGCTTGCGACTGATATCCATCTGCCTTGTTCGCCGATACCGGTTCGGCCTCAATCAGCAATGGTGTCGGCGCGTAGAAAAGCGTATCGTCATCCGCAATGACAATGCCGATCCTCACGCCCGGCTGAGAATTGAGGATACCGCCGTTCATGCCCGGAACATTCTGCAGAAGCTTCAGCCCGTCTAGCTCGCCATACCCCAAACGACACACCTCGGCATCGACATCAAGGATGTAATTGACGGCGCCTTTGCCATTCAATCGTTTCGCCGCCCTCACAAGGGCTTCAGCGACTTTCTTACGCACGCCGGGCGCGACAAACACTAGCCGCTCCTTCGCGCCCTCGATCAACTCGATAAGCGTGTCGTCCGTTATGGTCTGGAATGTGTTTGCGTTGTTCATGGATCAGTCCTTTCTTGACTTTACCGAAGCTGACGATCGGTTCTTCACGTAAGGTTTCTTCTTGCCACCGGCAGGATGCTCACCTCCACCACACCAGTTACCCGTTGCAAGCCATATTTCATAATGCAACAACCATTCGGCCGTCCATGGAACTAAGGTTTCTGAAAATGGCTTCATGTAGTTCAATTCACACGGAAGGTACAAACAAATTCGGACCCTATTGTTCTTTTCATCAATATCAAATTTATGTGGAAAATTAGGCTTTGACAATCCCCGAAGCGAGTCGCCGCTCACAATAACTCTTGGAGGACAGTGCCCATCATAAACAATTTTTATCTTATACTGACGAGACAATACTGTCGGCGTAATCGTAGCATGCCATGTAAGAACATTTCGTTCCAATTTACAAACTGATTGGGGATAAGATCGCTCAAGAGCGACCTTATGGTAAATCAACGGCAGTCTGCGATGCAGAAGATGTCTAGCCAATTCACTTCCCATAAAATGTATGATGTGTTACGGTTTTACCCACATTGCCGCTGGAAACGGCAAGCCCAGTCGTGAGGCCAGTTAACTTGAGACTTCCACTTTCACGACTGTTCCGCCAATAATCACCAATCTTATTGAATGCTCTTTCAACAGGTTGTGGATAGAGAATCTTTTTGAAGTGTTGAGCATATTCATCAAGACCAGATAGCGCGGATGTCAACTGTAGAAAATCCTGCTTGGCCTTTTTGAGCCAATTATCGAATGCCAACTTTTTCCCAGAATCCACGTTCCATCTTTCGGCGAAGTTTTCAGATGGCAATACAGGATTGGGAACCCAATAGCCATCTGCCCTGGATTCAACAAAATTTCCCATGTTATCAAGAACTGTCTTAAGCGCCGTGAAAACATTGTCGCCGTGAGGACATGCTTTTGCCGCAAGGGTTGTTATAATAACCGAAATTGGAGCCTCGTCTTGATGATTAATGAAACAAACATCTCGATGGCGTTTGAGCAATTGTATTGCTTTTTGCAGAGGAGTTTTTAAGCGAGATGCTTGAGAAGGTACAGGCTTGATCTCTGTCGCGGCTGCGAACTTGCTGTTAGCGACAAGAGTATAAGGCCTGGCCATGGACACAAACCAATCATGATATGCTGAAGGATTACTTACCTTAAAACTATAGTCTCCTGTAGACTTATTTTTGTCGGTAAGGTCAATCTCGGTTGCTTCTGGAACAATAAATGCCTCGTCTTTGGGAACGCATGGCAGTATGTCCATGTGGAATTCATCATATTGCATGGTCCAGCAGCGGCGGCCTTCTTTGTCCAACTTGTCTCTATAGACTTTGTTTTCCTTTAGTCTATTGCCAACTATATGCTTGACGCTGCTAGGCGATAACTCTTTACCGTCTTCAAGAAGACATACCAAATCAATGTCGTAGTCATCGCGGTCGTCAAGAGGCCTGACAACGGTTCCAAGGTTCATTGAACCTTGAGGCATAATTGTCACTTTGTAGTCTATTCCTTCTCCAATCCAATTGCCAACGGCCTGATAGCTAGTTACCGCCTTGTCAAACATCGTATCCGTGATGTTCAATTCGTCAGCTATACGGCTGAGAATTTCGCCCAGTAAGTCTTCTCTGTTCCTCATCGCAATCATTCTCCTATGGTTAAGGTTTCCTTGAATCCATTGTTAAAATCGAATATACGCATCTTGGGATAAACGCCTGGCATGAATCGCCGTCCCATCTCGAAAGCCGCCGAGACGGGCACTGCCGGCAGAACACAAACTTCTTTACATCCCGGGTTGTCTGCACAAATAGCATTGATCGTCTTTTGGTAAGCGTGCCAGAACCGCGACAGGTCATGTTTTGTCGATATGCAGTCAACATCAGGCCTAGTTGCCTTGATTTCATAGATGACTTTGGCACCGACTGCAGCAGCAAACGATGCTTTGTCCTCTGCACTTTTTGCATTTGAAAGCGAGATGACAAGGGCAATCGTAGCTCCGTCAGGAAGTGCTTCCTCCTTCATGCTGAGGAAATCCGATCCAGACGATGTCTCCTGCCATTCCCATGTGTCGGGATGACGCCTCTTCTGGTAAATATCGGCACGTACCTTATCACCCATGAGATAACCCAATTTCATAATAAGGGGAATTGGCGCGAGAGGGAACACAGAAAAATGAGCTTCTGCGTCCTGTTGCGTTATGTTTGCCACCCGTTCAAGATATTTCCGTTTCAACGACGCATCGACCGTTTTCCAATATGCGGCATCGTTGTAGTCTAGATCGCATTGAATTCTTATTGAATCGGGTTCCGCTTTTGCCGGCCGTTTTGTCGACAGTATGGCCAATACGGCATGATTCTTTGAAATCGTCGCATCTTGAACTCCTTTAATTGGCGATGAGAAAAGTAGTATATGCGAAGTCTCGAAGTTCAGCGCATTACCTGCCAGTTCCATTGCACATTCATGATCGTGCTTCATTTGAAGAAGCCGCTCCTCTGGATAGGACGCGACAAGCTTCTTATCGTCAATCATTTTATGATGCTCAAGACAAACCAACATCAGGTTTTCTATCTTGTCGGACAACTGATGAGAACGGATTGCATCGCCTCGCGGCCCGTTAGGGCTGGAAGCGACTATGTGCGCGACGTTCGTATCGTTGAATTCGTTTAGGGTAATTTCGTCACGGAACAATACACGATTGCATCCTCGGAACTCACACCTCCCGCCAGCGCGCGCACAAAGCATAAGCAATGTAGGGACCGAGGGATCCGGCCCACGATTTGACTTGTTGTGCTTCGTGCCACCGCTTGCTCTGACATTAGCCATGGTTGATCAGCCCTTTCATCACTTGGTCTATGGCGGCGATGGATTTCTTGAGATTCGCCTTCGCCGACTCCGCCTTGTCGGCTATCGCAACAAACTCGCGCTGGAGGGAAAGTGGCGGGAGAGGGATTTGAATGCCAGATAAAACATTCAGATGAAGATGCTTGATGGTTTCTCCCTTGGAAGCCACTTCGAATTGTCTTTGTACAAAATCAGATTTTATGCAAACATCAAGATATTTCCCAATGAGCTTTTCGCGGTTGTATTTGATAACTGCAATGCTTTCAAATATACCAAACCTGGGCGCATCGGCAGGAACAATCGCACTAGCTCCCAACGAACCGCTCTTAGAAATAAGAACATCTCCAGATTCAATCATACACCTTTTTTGGATTTCGTGATACTCCGTCTCGGAAATATATTTTACGCTACTGAAATCAAGATGCCCTGATTGGATGTCCTTGGCAGAAAGAAACATTATTCCCGATTCAAGGTATTTAGGAGTCTTGTGGGTGCCGTCAGTTATCTTTGAGCAGATGCTTTTCAGTTCAATCATCGGCCACTTGCTCCGCGTCTCTGCGCCTCTGCGCGAGTCATCAAATCCGCAATCATCACCTTGTCCTCCGCACTCCCCAAACATCTCCCGGAACTTGGCCTTGAGCATTTCATCGGTGGCGGTGATGGCCTTTTTGTAGGATTCCTTGAGGTCGTTCGCGGCCCAGAGGAGCTCGGCAAGCTTCTTCTGCTCGTCCATCGGCGGCAGGTCGAATTCGTAGTCGGAGATGTGCGACCATTTGACGCGCGGCGAAAGCGATCCACCTGAACCGCGCATTGCAAAATCGAAGAAGGCATCCGTGCGCAGGTAGAACGGCAGCAGTTCCGGCACGATCTTCTCAGGCCTTGCCGCAATTACCGTGATATCCCCCGAGCAGATGCCGTCGCAGGGTGCGAGGGACATCTTCTTCTGGTAGGCGCGGCGCCGGCCGAAGAGCAGCTGTCCCTTCTTGAATCCCTTTGTGAATGTGTTCTCGTCGGGATTCACATTCCACTGCCGAAGCCAGATTTCGTCCGGTTCAAGATGTTCGAGCCCGACTACCGGCACGTCCTTCCTGTCCTGATTCCAGGTTTCGCGTGCTTCAACAGCGACATCATCAAGTCTTACCTTTGCCATGGTTCACCTCACCGCATCAAGGATTTCATCCAGCGCGCCCGCGACAGTCGAATCGGATTCCTGCCACCCGGCGAACGCATCGGCGAGCGACACTTTGGATCCAGTCTCTACAATTGACTGATGAGCGTACCGCGAAATGTTGAGATTGTAATTGATCGCCGCTATCTCGGCATTGGTCGCATCATACGAGAACGTCCCGTCGCTATGACGCTTGCGGTAGGCGTCTATGATCTTTTGGATGTGCCCACGTTCGAGATAGCTCTCTCCGTTCTTGCGCGTCACTTCCTTGACCGCATTGATGAAGAGGACGTGCCCTTTCGCCGCGGCGGTTTTCTTCGAGCGGCAGATCATGATGCACGCTTCCATCGGCGAATTGTAGAAGAGATTCGGCCCAAGCCCGATCACCGCCTCCAGAAGATCGCTCTTCACGAGGTTCTCGCGAATCTTCGTCTCGCTTTCGCGGTCGAGGTCGCCCAGCGGCAGGAGTATCGCGCAACGGCCGGTCTTCTCGTCCATCGACTTCAGGATGTGCTGGATGAACGCATAGTCGGCGCGGCTCGCGGGCGGCGTTCCGAGGAAGTTGCGCCCGTAGGGGTCGTGTTCGAACGCCGCCTGGCTCCAGAGATCCTGTCCAAGCCCATACGGCGGATTTGCGAGCACGACGTCGAAGGTCTGCAGTTTGCCACCAGTCGTGAACGCCGGATGCACGAGCGTATCGTCCTTCACGATCCGGAACTCCTCAAGCCCGTGCAGGAAGAGATTCATCCGCGCGATCGTCGCGGTGAGCGGCTTCAGCTCCTGCCCGTACGCCCGTACCTCGCGCCAGGAGTTGTCGTTGGGATTGCCCGGGTTCTTTAACTTGGCTATGCACGAAATGAGCATGCCGCCCGTACCGCATGTGGGGTCGTAGATCGACTCCTGCGCCTTGGGCTCGAGGATGTCGACCATCAGTTCGACTACCGTGCGGTTCGTGTAGAACTCCTGCGCGGTGTTCCCGGCATCGTCGGCGAACTTGCCGACCAGATGTTCGTACGCCTTGCCCATCTCGTCTGCCGGGCACGCCTTGATCGAAAGGTCCAGCTTCGAGAAATTCTCGATCAGCCCGGTAATCGTCTCGTCCGTCAGGATGTTCTTGTTGCGCCAGATGCCGCTGTTTCCGAATATCCCTTCAAGACCTTCGACACGGCGCCCGCCGACAATGCGGCTCGGATTCGCCTGTTCGATGCGGACCCAGGCCGTCGTCAGCGCCTGGCCAACGTTCGTCGTGACGTTCCTGACGTCCTCCCAGTCGCAGCCCTCGGGGATTGCGAAGGTGTAGTTCTCCGGCGCATTGCGCGCGAAGTCCTCGTCCCCGGTCTCCGCCAGCGCCCTCTCGTACTCTTCCTTGTGTACATCGCAGATGCGCTTGAAGAACACCAGCGGAAAGATGTACTCCTTGTACCCGCCCGCGTCGATGCTGCCGCGCAGAAGCTGCGCAGCCTCCCAGAGCGCCGATTTCAGTTCCTCCAGATTCACTTCGATTCCTCCTTCATCATGCCAGAGGCCATCATAAGCGTCCGGAACCTCTCCGACGCCGCTTTCACGGCCGCAACGGCCTGTTCGAATTCCGCCTTCACCTCTGCGTACGGGCGGACGGCCTCCGCGTGATACTTCACGTACTTGTTCACCGACAGGTCGTAGCCCTTTGCGGCGATCTCTTCCTTCGCAACTACGCGCGAGAAGTCCTCGACGTCGGCATAGTCGGCGTAAAGTTTGTATAGCCGATCCACGTCGTCGTCCGTCAGTATGTTCTGCGCCCGCTTCTGCGTGAGGATCTTCGAGCCGTCGATCATCAGAATCTTGTTCACGCGATCGGCGGGCTTCACCCAGCGCAGGATCAGAAAGCACGGCGAGAGGCCGGTGCCGTAGAAAATCTTGTCCCCAAGCGTGACGACCGCCTCCACAAAGTCGCGTTCAACCATCTTGCGGCGGATCTCGCCCTCCTCGTTTCCGCGGAACAGCACGCCCTGCGGCAGCACGACTGCCATTCTCCCGCGTCCGGGCCGCATGGATTTCACCATGTGCTGAAGCCAGACGTAGTCGCCATAATCCTGCGGCGGCGTTCCCCAGATGTTCCGCCCGTATGGATCGTTGCTCCACATCGTCCGGTTCCACGCCTTGAGCGAGAACGGGGGATTGGCGATCACGCAGTCGAAGGTCGCGATGCTCCCGCCCTGCATGATCTGCGGATTCGCGAGCGTGTCGCCCTGGCGGATGCAGAAGTCGGAGGCGCCATGCAGGAACAGGTTCATTTTCGCAATCGCGGCGTTCTTGACGTTCTTCTCCTGTCCGAAGATCTGCCCCAGGCAGAGCTTCGAATTCTGCATGTGGTGTACCGCCTCGATGAGCATGCCGCCCGAGCCGCACGCTGGATCATAGACGCGTTCGCCGGGCTGGGGGTCGAGGATGCGCACCAGCAGCTTCACCACCGACCGGGGCGTGTAGAACTCGCCGGCCTTCGCCTTGGACTCGTCCGCGAAGCTCTTGAGCAGGATTTCGTAGGCATCGCCCATCAGGTCTGCGGGATAGTCCTTATTGCCGAGCTTGCGGGATGAAAGGTGTTCGATGAGATTCCTGACGACCTCGTCGGAGAGCTTGTTCTTGTCGCGGAAGTTGTCCGTGGGGAACACGCTCAGGACGCCATAGAGCGTATCCGGGTTCGCCTGCTCGATCATCAGGAGCGCCTCGACGATTGCCGCCCCGAGATTCTCCGGGCGCGCGCGCACCTCCTCCCAATGGCACTCCTTCGGAATCACGAAGCGATGCTGTTCGGGAAGGCGCGCATATTCCTCGTCGTTGCCAGACTCCGCAAGCGCGGCTTCATACTCCTCGTCCCAGACGTCGCAGAGACGCTTGTAGTAGAGAAGCGGCGTGATGTAGTCCTTGAAACTTTCGTGCTCCACGAACTTTCTCAGGATGTTGCAGGCCTCGTACAGGAAGTGATACAGATCCTGAACGCCGGTCAGTTCCTTCACGGGAGTCTTTTCCTTCTTCGTCTTGACGGGCATGGTCCTCTCTCACTTTCCGTTTTCGTAAACCTTGCCGAGTTCGCGGCGGAGTGACCGCAATTTCTTCTCCAGCTCGCCGATCTCCTTCAGCTTTGCCCGGTAGACCGATGCAAGCTCCTGCTGTCTTTCAATTGGCGGACACGGCACCGGCAGCTCTTCGAGCGCCTTGCGCGAGATCGAGCGGATGGCCGTGCCTACGGCAATTGCGTTGAGCATCTGCTCGCCGTCCGCGCTTTCGAAAAACGACTTGAGGAACCAGGGATTGACCTTGTTCTTGTCAAGACGGCAGATGAACAGGTTGGAGCTGGCAATTACCGGCTTGTCGAAACGTCCCTCGAACACCGCGACCTTGTTGGGCGCACCGGTCCGCAGCAGCACGAGGTCGCCATCCTCCAGAACCTGCGCGCCTTTCGGGATTTCCTTCATGCCCGTGAGATCGTCGCAGATCACCCCATTGACGATATTCCCCGGCGAAAGGTAATAGCACGTTCCGTCATCGTGGGCGACGAGGTCATCGAGGTCCTTCGACCCGATTGTCGCGCCGCGGCTGATCTGATTCGCAACCTCGCCGAAACGCACGGCATTCTCGATCACCGGCATGTCGCCTGCGCTGAAATAGCGGGTGGCCGAAAGGATGCAGCCGTTCTTGAGTATCTCGTCCACGCCCACGTTCTTCGTGTGCTCGGCACCCCATCCGGACCGGTCGGCGAACCCATACACGGCGCTTACGATCTTGTCGATGTCTTCCGGCGCGATCGTATTGAACCGGCGTCCCTTCACCACCAGACCGGAGGCGTCTACCATTCGGATTGATTTTCGGTTCTCTTTCCTGGAAAAGACAAGAAGCGACACATTGATGCCGGTGCGCTCCAGCATCCGCTCCGGCAGTCTCACCACGCAATCGAGATTGCCGCTCTCGACCATGAAGGTGCGCGCCGCAACCGATCCGCTTGCCTGACTCGAAAGCGACCCTTCCGGCAGCATCACCACCGCGCGACCTGTATCCTTCATCGAATAGATTGCTGCCAACGCGAACATCAGCTCCGTCTGCGTCCCGGCGCCGATCTTCAAAAGCGATTCCGGGAACAGCATCTGGAATTTCTCCACCTGCGTATTCCGCTCGGTGCGAAGACCAAATGGCGGATAGCAAAACACCTTGTCGTAGCGTGCGAACCGCTCCTCGACATAATCGAAGGCCGACTCGCATTTCACCAATCCGCGTCCGACAAATGGCGAAATCGCCATCTCCGCAAAGTTTACCGTCCGCTGATTGATGTCGACGCCTTCGGCATGCAGGTCATCGTCCTGCTTTAGCGCTTCCGCCATCACCGTTCCGCGTCCACAAGCAATATCCGCCATGAGTCCACCTGGCTCAGAGGACAACACCTTCACGATCAGCGGGACGAGCGAAGGCGGCACGCTGTAATTATTCACTTCCGAGTGATTTGCGCACTCGGCGATCACGCCGTGGCAATCCTCGCGCGAGAACATTCCCTGATACGCCCGAAGCGTCTTCCAGAATCCAAGCGTTTTTGCATCCTCGCAGAGAGATTGCTTGAGCTCAAGCGAGCAATTGATGCCGTTGACGAGATTGTAGAACTCAGACTCGTCATTGACTTGCCTATCACCCAGTTGCAACATCAGATAGGCCATTTCTGCCGACACGTATGTAATCGAATCGGCATCCACGCTTCCACGTAGGAAGTTGGCAATTCGCATAGCTAGTTGCTCAATTTTAGTATCTGTTACCATCGTATACACCTTTTCTGCTGTAGGCGATGCACAGTCTAGCAAAATCCCCCTTCCGCGTCAATGGGTTTTAAATAACCTTTATGATGATTTCGAACAACCAGCCAATCTCTGATACATACGTTCGAGTAAGTTGTCACAGCAAGGCCGGAGTCCGCGCCCTACCGCCGTCTGGAAGGCGAGGACGCGGTCCGCGGACGCCTGGTTGCCCTTCTGGTAACGTGGGGCGGTTCCACATCTTCAACTGTGCGTGACAAGCCGATTAGGAGTCCGAGTGAGACAAACGACACCATGAGCGAGCTTCCGCCCAGCGACAGGAGCGGCAGCGGGATGCCGGTCATCGGAACTGCGTTCAACACGCCACCCACGTTCAGCAGCACCTGCACGGCAAGGCTCGCCACGAGTCCCGCTGCGAGCAATGCGCCACACGTGTTGCCCCCGCGCGCAAGGCGGTCGGAAGCCATCAGCCCGCGCACGAAGATGACGCCGTAGAGCGCGAGTACGGCCATGCAGCCGATCACCCCCCAATCTTCCGCAAGGGCCGTGTACACGAAGTCGCTCGCCACGATGGGCACGTTGCGCACGTCGCCCAATTTCGCACCCACGCCCCACCAGCCGCCGCTCACGACAGCCGTCAGGCCCTGGAGAGTCTGCCAGCCCGCGCCGGACGCATCCGCCAGCGGGTCGCGCCACACCGCGAGACGCGTGGCGAGGTGCCCCGTCGGCCGCGCGAACATCAGCGCCGCGCCGCCAGCCAGCACCGTGAACGCTGCAATCCCCCAGAACCACGACGCCGCGAAAAGAATCGCCGCGCCCGCAACGGCGATCTGCGCGAGAAGCCCGAAGTCCCCGGCCGCCGCAACTGCAAGCGCCACGGCGCCGTACCCCGCGCCCAGCTCAAGCAGGCGGCGTAGCGTGACGCATCCGTCAGACAGCGTACCCGCCGCGAACACCACCATGCATAGCTTCACGAGTTCGGACGGGTTGATCCGCCCTGGCAGGTAGAGTCCGCCCCGGTAGCGCCGCCCGAACACGAGCAATGCCGCCATGAGTGCGAGCGCGACGCCGAATGCGATCCAGCGTCCGCGCACCACCAGCTCCGTCCGCTCGCCGGAAAACGCGAACATCGCCGCGATCCCGCACGACACTCCGAGCATGTACGGCAGAAAGAACCCGGCACCAGGCACGACCTCCGCGATGCGTATCTGCAAGAAGAAGCCAAGCGCCGCAAGTATGCCCACCGCCGCCAGCATCCATCTATCGCGCCCTCTCATTTGAAATACCCCAAACTCCGCGCTTCGATGAGAATCTCGCGGGCGACGGGCGCAGCCGCCTTCGCACCGAATCCGCCACCTTCCACCAACACGGTCACGACAAGGCGCGGCGACGACTCTGGGGCGAAGCATGTGAACCAGGCGTGGTCCGCGCCCTTCCCCGTCTGCGCCGTACCAGTCTTGCCGCAAACGTCGAGACCGGGGACGTCGCACACGCGTCCCGTGCCACGCCGCACCGCCGCGCGCATCATCTTCTTCACGCGCTGCGAGGCCGCAAGCGTGAAAGGACGCGCCCGCAGCGTCGGCTTCGCCGTCTCGGAGAGCGTCGGCGCGAGTATCAAGCCGTCATCCGCTATGGCCGCCGTCATGAGCGCCACTGCAAGCGGCGTGAGCTGAAGCGCGCCCTGTCCGATCGCGACTTGCGCAAGTGCCGCATCGGACAATCCCTCCGGCACTCCGCCACCCGCGCCCGTGAGCGAGATCGTGCCCGCCGGCAGCACCGTGGCGGAGTCCCGCAGACGTGCGGACGCGACCGCGTTGTCAAACCGCTCCGCGCCAAGCGTGAATCCAAGCTGGGCGAAGTAGGTGTTGGCGGAATGGACAGTCGCCTCCCCCATTCCAATACGCCCGAAGCCCTTCCACGTTGTTTTCCGCCGCGCGAACTCGGCCGCCTGGACATCGCGGATTCGCGGCGTAGATCTATTGGGACGCCACCCCGCCGCCGGACACTCGAACACGGGATCGACGTCAGCCGAAAGCGCCGCAGCAGCCATGAAGACCTTGAATGTCGAGCCTGGTGGGTAAAGACCGTTGAGCGCGCGATTGAGGTATGCCGCGTGTGGAGCGCTCACGAGTGCGCGAATGCGTCCCGTCGTAGGTTCAAGCGCCACGAGCGCGCCGTGCTTCCCCGCCATCAGCGACTCCGCCTTTTCCTGCAGGTCGGCGTCAATTGTCAACTTCACAGGCGCGCCTGACGCGAGCTGGAGTTCGTCCAGGACCTTCTGGAACGTGGAACCCTCCTCCGCGATGGAGAGCTGCTGTCCGTAGCGATCAAGCGACGAGCCGCGTTCGGGGATCACCTCGTCCGCATTGGCGCGCTGGTTGTTCCGCCGCATGAAACGCACGAAGCGCGGGTCGCGCGGAGCGCGCGAAATCCACAGCGCGTGGGCGACCGCCAGCGCGGCCAGCGCGGCGACGAACACAACTGCGGAGGTTACGAGCCGCGCCCTCATGGCGGGAACGCCCCCATCACCGCACCCCAATCACCTTGTGCATCTGAATCGACAGTGCCCAAGGAGGATTCGCGTCGGGCATAACCTTGTTGAGCTTCACGAGCAGGTTCAGCGCGCGGCGGTAGTGCATGCGGCCATCGGTCTCCAGTGGCGAGATGTAGTAATCAGCCGCCTTGATGCGGTTGCGCATGCTGCGGCAGAAGCCCACGATCTCGTCCGTCGTCGCCACGATCCGTACCTCGTTGGCCTCGCGGATCATGATGTTGTCCATGTAGCGCGAGAAGTAGTCGGGTTTCGGCGACACTGAGATGTAGTCGAAAAGTTCGGCCCCCACCGGCGCGCGCACGCCGTTGGTTTCAAGCGCAACCCAGTACCCGGCGTCCTTGAGCTCGCGGACAAGCACGTCGAGGTCCTTCTGGACCGTCGGCTCTCCGCCCGTAATGATCACGCTCTTGTTGCTGTGCTCGCCAACTTTCTTCACGATTTCCTCGGCGGTGCAGGTCATGCGCTCGTCCTTGTGCGTGTCGCACCACTTGCAGGCAAGGTTGCAGCCGGAGAGGCGAACGAACGTGGCTGGACGGCCGACGTTGCGGCCTTCTCCCTGAAGCGACGAGAAAACTGTATGGAGATGGAATATGGCCATGTCTAGTCCTTTGAATATTCAGCGCAGGATTCGGGGGTTTCCCAGACGCGGATGAAACGTAGCCCCGGCAGGGATGGTGCCAGGAGCGAAAAGAAATGGCGCGCGAGGTTCTCGGCCGTCGAACGGAACGGGAGCGCCGCAGTGCGCATCCCGTGCTTCTCCACGACTGCGGCGATCTCGCTTTCGCCCTGCGAGGTGCTGTCGTAGATGAACGCATGGTCGAAGTGCGCGACGATCAGCTCCTCGCCCAGTCGCTTGAGGTCCTTGAAGTCGATCACCATGTCCGCCGTGTCGTCCGGCGGCTGGGCCACGCCCACCTCCACGCGGTACGTGTGGCCATGCAGGTTCTTGCAGAGCCCCTGGTGGTTCGTGAGGATGTGCGCGGCGTCGAACTTGATGGACTTAGTCACCGTCAGCATGTTCTTCCCTCCATTCCTTGCCGCGGCTCTCGCGGCGCACCACTCCCTCGCGCGGCTCGTCTTCGGGTGCAATCGTGAGCGGCGCGAGCGGCGCGTCGTCCGCCTCCAGCGCCTCCCACGCCGCCGCGTGGATGGGCAGACCCTGCCCGCGGAACATCGTCTCGAATTCGGTCCACTCCTCCGGCCCGCGCTCCATCGGATCCACGCGGCGGAACCGCGCGTCCGCCGCGAAGCACTCCTCAACCACATGGTAGTACTCCTCGTGGTCGGTCGCGAACTCAAGCCGTCCGCCGATTTCGAGGCGCTTCCAGAGCGCGTTGAGGAAGAGTGGACCGAACAGCCGGTGCGAGTGGTGCTTCCGCTTCGGCCAGGGGTCGGGGAAGAACACGTACACGCGGCGCGCGTGGTGCGCGGGCAGCAGGTAGTGGAACGTGTAGAGCGCCTCAAGGCGCAGCACGTGCGCGTTCGCGAGGCCGAGGCGGCGGCACTTCGAGGCGAAGACGTTCACGCGCTCCTTCATGCGCTCCACGCCGAGGAACTCGCAGTCCGGCATCCGCGCGGCGCGCCCCGTGAGGAAACGGCCGCGTCCGCATCCCACCTCCACCTCGAGCGGACGCGACATGTCGTAAAGCGCCGGACACTCCAGCGGCTTCGTCGGATCGACAACTGGGATGACGGCGCTCAAGGCTGCCCCTCCTGCGACATCGCGTTGCCAGAAGAAAGCACTGCCGAGGCATAGCGGTCGTGACCCGCGTAGTCCTTCTCTACGCGGATGTCGTTGAAGCCCGCGTCGAAGAAGAGCTTACGCAGGGACTCGCCCTGTCCGTCGCCGATCTCGAAGAACACCCCGCCGCCGGGCTTGAGGACGTTTAGCGCATCGCCGATCAGCCGCTCGTAGAAGTCGAGTCCCGCAGGTCCTCCGTCGAGCGCGTTCATCGGCTCCCAGTCGCGGATGCGCGGGTCGAGCGCGGAGCAGTCCGCCGTGGCGATGTACGGCGGGTTGGAGACGAGTATGTCCACCGTCTCCGGTTCGTCGAATTCGTCGAGGCCATCTGCCACCGCGAACTTCACGCGCTCGGCAAGGCCGCACCGCGCGGCGTTCTCCTGGGCAAGCGAGACGGCATCCGCCGAGATGTCGAGTCCGAGGAAGATTCCGTCCGACATCTCCTTCGCAAGCGAGAGAATGATGCAGCCGCTGCCAGTCCCCACGTCCACCACGAACGGACGCGGCACGGCGTACTTTTTCGCGAACGCGAGGACGCGCGTGACGAGCTCCTCCGTCTCGGGACGCGGGATGAGCGCGCGGCGGTCGCACTTGAGCGTGAGCGAGCGGAAATCCCACTCGCCAAGCACGTACTGTACAGGCTCGCCTGCGGCGAGGCGTGCAATGCCGCGCCTCATGGCCTCCACGTACTTGGGATCGGGCGTCTCGTCAAGATGCGGCGAAAGAAAGCCGCGGCCGCATTTCAGCAGCCGCGCCACTAGAAGTTCCGCCGCGACCTGCGCGTCCGGAACGCCCTTCTGGACCAGGTACTCCGCGCTCAGACGGAGGATGTCCCGCCAGGCATGCATCAGAACGGCAGGTTGTCCGGATCGGCGCCGTCCGGGATGCTATCCGGCTCTTCGGGCGGTGCGGGCACCGGCTCCGTGGAGGTGCCGTTGCCGTTGAGTACCTCGATTTTCCAGCCTGTCAGGTCGGTGAAGTAGCGCACGCCGTTAGGTCCGTCCCACTTGCGTCCGTCGATCGTGAACTGTATTTTCACTGGATCGCCCACGTTCACGGGATCGAGCAGCGCGCAGCGGTCTTTCTTGAACGTGAACAGCACGGGATTGGGATACATGCTAGGCGAATCGGGGGGATTTCCGACGACGAGCTCACGCTTCGTGAAGCCGTTCTGACCGAACGCCTTCGTCTCGCCCTTCATCTCGACGACGCCTTTGTATTCGAATGTTACCATTTCTAACTGACTCCTTTGTCCTGACGGCGCAAATTGTACCAAATCCCCGCGTAAGCCGCAAGGCGGAATTGTTCCTCGGATCAGCGGGAGACGGCGTCGAGGGCGGAGACCATCAGGCGGCGGGCGTGCTCGTCGCGCATCTTCGAGGTCTCGCTGCCTACGACCACCACGATTGCGCGGTGGCCGTCGCGCTTGCCGGTGAGGATGATCGAGGAGCCGCAGTACTCGGCGTAGCCGGTCTTGAGTCCGTCCACCTCGCTCTCGCCCTTCGCGTTTACGATCTTCTTCTTGTCCATGCGCAGGATGTTGTTGTGGTTTAGGAACTTGACCGGCTGCCCCTGCTTGTTCACGATGGTCTTCATCGTGTACGTCTTAGCGCTCGTCCAGCGGTATATCTCGTTGTACTTCACGAGCGCACGAGCGAGCTTCACGAGGTCTCGCGCGGTGGAGGTGTCGTATGGCCTGCCACTGCCGTACGGCGGCGGAAAGCCGTTCGGCGTCACGAAGGATGTGCTCGTCATGCCGAGTTCCTTCGCCTTCTCGTTCATCCGCTGCACGAACGCCTGCAGGTCGCCGCACTGGATCTCGCGTCCGGCGTTACGCGCCGTCGAGTTCTCGGCGAGCAGAACGGCGGCGTCGTTCGCGCTGTGGACGAGCATCACGAAGAGCAGTTCGTCGACCGTGATCTTCATGCCGGGCTTGAGTCCGCACACGCTCGGCTTCTCGCGCGTGCATCGCACGCTGGCGGTCACCTCGTCCACGGGCGAGTACTTGAGCGCGTGCATATCCTCCAGCACCAGGAGGAGCGTCATGAGCTTCGTCACGGAGGCGGGACAGCACTTCGCGTCCGCGCGGTCCTCGAAGATCACCTTCCCGCTCGCGGCGTCCACGCTGATCGCGCCCTGGTATGGCGCGCGGCGCACGTCGCTCTTCACCTTCAAGCCGGCGACGGCCTGCTTCTGAGGCGCGCGACGAGCCGGCCCCTTCTTCGCCTTGGGGGCGGCTACGACTGCCGCACACGCGGCCAAAACCATTAACAACATCAGCTTTTTCATTTCTGTTACTTCCTTTTGACTTCTCTTATTTGCTTTCGCTACTGGGAGTTTTGGAGGTTGGGAGGCTTGGAGGATTTTCATAATCGCCTCCGAAACTCCTAATCTCCTAATCTCCCAGCAGCGAAAGCAACCAAAGTTATCCTCTTTTTCATTTCTGCGCAGAGCATGGGCTGTGGGCTTTCAGATCCAGAACCATAGCCTTTTCGGGGCAGGTAAAGGGGTTTGCGTATTTCGTGCAGTTGATGCAGCCCGTGTAGAGCTTGTACATCACCTTGTCCTTCGGCACCTCATGGAACCCGAGCGTGCCAAAGAACTCGGGCGAGAACGTGAGGACGAGCGCGGCCGCCGGCTCGAACGCCCGCACGCGGCGCACGATCTCCTGCACGAGCGCGCGGCCCACTCCCTGACGGCGCCACGGCGCGCGCACGGCGACGGACTGTATCTCCACGGCCGTGTGGAGCGGCTCGCCGATTTCAGGAAAGATGCCGTATGTCGCGCACCCCACCATCTCGCCGTCCACCTCTGCCACCACGAAGCGGTCGATGTTCTCCACGATGTTGCCGAGCGAACGCGGCACAAGGCGGTCGCGGTGCAGGTGGATGAGCGCGAATATGCGCTCGGCGTCCACAAGCCGCGCCGTCCGGAGTGCCGTCATGGGCTTTTGCTTCATTCTTTCATTCCTCGCTGCAGGTTCATGCGGCGACAAGTATACCATGTTTACGGCGGCAGCGGGAAAAAATATTATGGCGGGCGCGTCGGGAAACGCGTTTTGTGCTATACTATTCCCCACATGGCAAAGCGTAGATACAAATCCGGCCAGACGGCGGTCGAATACATCATCGTGTTCGCCGTCCTGCTGGGCGTCGTCGCGGCCCTGGCGTGTTTCGTCCGGGCTGCGCGGTCGTCCGCCGCACGCACAACTACGCTGGTGACATGCGAGTACCCGTAAAAGGAGGCATACGATGAAGGCACGCAAGAGCAAAAAAGGCCAGACGATGGTGGAGTACATCATCATAGTGGCGCTGGTGGCGATCTCGCTTATCGCGGTGTTCACGTACTTCGGCCGCGCCACCGGCAAGAAGGTGGCGGGCGCCGCGGCGGCCATCTCCGACGAGGAGGGCGGCAAGGCCAAGAGCGCCGTCGAGGAAATCGACGAGAACACGATCAAGAAACTCGGCGAATGACCTCGGCGCCGGCGCAGATCCGCGCCGACGCCCGCATACGGTCCGGCTTGCGGAAAGGACAGGCGATGGTCGAAACGGTCGTCGTCATGTTCTTTCTTTGTCTCGTTTTCTTTCTGGTCTACGAATACGCGAACCTGCTCACGGCCCACACGGTGGTGAACTACGCCGCAGCGCGCGCCGCACGCGCCCGGACCGTTGGGTTCAACGACTTCATGGTCACGAAGACCGTGCGCGTGGCCACTGCGAGCGTGGCTGGGAAGTGTCTCTCGCAGGACGATTTCGGCGACGAGCTCTCCACTGGCACAATCGTGAGCCGCATGGGCAGCTACCTGGAGGCGGAGAACGAGGCGGACACCAAGGGCATCCTCGACTTCGAGCTGTGGGAGCCCTGTAAGCTGGGATGGACCGCAGACGAGCCCAAGGGCGAGAACGCCGAGCTCATCATGCGCGTCTGGCAGCGCCGTCCGCTCTACGACGCGGACGACGAGGAGCTCCGCGAAGTCCGCGGCGAGGCCGGCATTGAAAACCACTACCCCTTCTACCGACAATGACGGACCGCGTGCGAAAGAGCGGGCAGGTCGTGCTCGTGCTGGCGTTCATGCTGCTTGGGCTCCTGTTCCTCGCGCTGGTGTGCGTGGACGCCTTTCTCTCGTCGCACCGCAAGAACCGTCTCCAGAACGCCGGCGACGCGGCCGCGCTCGCGGCGGCCCGCTGGCAGGGCATCACGCTCAACGCCCTCGGTGCCCTCAACCTCGCGAAGGTCGACGCGCTCTGCAAGGTCGGTGACCCGACGATGAACCCCGCAGCATGGCACGAGGCCACGAACGTCTGCGAGCGCATCACGGCGCTCCAAGAACGCATCGCCTTCGCGGGCCCGCTTATGGGCTTCTACTCCGCGCAGCGCGCGGCGATGATGAACGACGTGACGGAGCCGGATGCGGACATGGCAGCGCTCGTCGCAGAATCGGTGTTCCGCGCGCCGATGCTGATCGGCACCGAGCTTTGGCCTGAGAAGGCGCAGGACTACGCCGAGATGGTGCGCGGCGCGGCGCGCGACGGCGTGTTCGCGGGCGCGGACAACGCCCAGTTCTTCAACTTCGCCATATCGTCCAACCACCCGCTGTTCAACAGGGCGTTCTACGAGGCCGTGGCCGGCGAGGACTGGTGCTGGTTCTACCTGCACGGCGGCATGGCAAACCTGCTCGCGAACTTCTCCGGATGGAGCGACATCCCCTTCGCCGGCGCCGGCTCCCCGCAGAACCCCGAGTTCTTCGGCACCGGCATCCGCTTCGTGCGCGGAGCGCTCGCCGACATCAACCTCGACTGGACGGAGACGCAGGTGCGCTCCGCCGTTCTCGAGCTCGCAGAACGCAGTTCCTGCCCCAACGTGAACGACTTCACTCTCCAGCAATGCGGCGTAGTCAAGAACCGCAATCTCTCCTGGGTCACCTACGGATCGTCCTGGCACGCATGGGGCCGCATGCACCGTTCCGACGCCGCGCGCCTGCCGCTGATCTCAGACGTCAAGGACAAATACAACGTGGAGGGCGCATTCGCCGCCACGCGCGTCCGACAGGTGCTCGAGCCCTTCACGCCTGGCGTCTCACGCCGCGCCAACGTGTGGACCGCAGCCGCGAAACCATTCGGCGCGATCGACGAGCGCACGGTCACATGGAACGGCGAGTTCCCGCTTGTCGCGCCCGCGTTCACGGATGTGCGCCTCGTGATGCTCGGCGCGTTCGACGAGGGCAGCATGGGCATGGCCGACCGCGCATGGGTCAACCACACGCGCGACCACATCCAGCCGCCAAGCGATGTAGCCCACGCGGCCGGCTGCCGGTACTGCGCGATCCTGAAGAAGTGGGAAGACAGGGACTTCCGCAAAAAAGGCGCGGACTGGCTCGCGAAGAACGGGGAGGAGCAGTGCCGTCGTCCAACGGGGGGCGGCGGCCCGCCGGGAGGAGGTACGAGACATGCGCACTGAGAAGACTTGCAGACGCGGCCAGGCCATGATTGAGATGGCGATAGGCATGCTTGTGTTCGCGCTGATTCTGGGCGGACTGATCTCCTTCGGCTCGATCATCCCCGAATCGATGCGTCTCCAGACCATGGTGCGCCGCATGGCCGGGTACGATGCGCAGAAGGCAACGTCAGGCGAGGGCGACGGAGCGCCTATGCTCGCCCTCGAGTCCGTACTGTCCGAACCGGAAATACGTCCGGTCGGCGCGCCGGAGCCCTTTTCCGACGCCTTGACGCGCCCCTTTGACTTCCGCAAGCAGTCGCTCAACTTCGCCGTCAGCATCGATCCGGGAACTGCCGAGTGGATATGGGGTGGCGAGACCACGTTCAGAGGACTGGAGGAATGCCACATGCCCGTAATGACCATTCCCGAATTTCCCGCAGAGGAGGTAATTAAATGAAAAAGCGCCGCGTAATCGTCGCCATTGCCCTTCTCGCGTGCGCCCTCGCGGCCGCAGCCGGTTGGTTCTTCCAGCAGCCCGGCGTGCCGTCCCTGCCGTCAGGAGGCTGGCAGGGCGAGCTAGGCGGCGGACGCACCTCCGTAAGCGTGTGGCAGACGCCCGGCACCGCGGCGTCCGCCGCCGCCGCGCGCGAGGCCGCATACGTCGCGGAGGGGTGGACGCCCGCGCCGGTCTGCACTCCAACCTTCAAGCTGCTGCTGCGCGAACACGACCTTGTAGCCATCCTCGCCGAGGACCTGCCAGACGGGACGACCGTCACCGAACTTCTCCGCCACGGAGTTTTATGATAGAATAGGAACCCCATGAAACAGAAAATCGTCTTAATCGTATCCATAGTGATCGGCCTCCTTGCCGCATTTCTCACGCGCACCTACCTCGCGTCGAAGGACGCCGAGATCCGCCAGCTCAAGGACGAGTTCGTGAAGAAGCACAAGACGATGGAGGTGCTGTGCTTCGCGCGCGAGATACCCAGCGGCACGATCCTCGCCAAGACCGACCTCGGACTGAAGAAGGTCCCGGCGAGCGGACTGCGGGGACAGGCCCTCACGGAGGACAACGTCATCGAGGTCGTCGGGCGGAAGCTCCTCAACGGACACAAGGAGGGCGAGCTGCTCTTCTGGGCCGACATCGAAGGCGGCAACCCGATGGCAGGCGGACTCGCGGCCGACATCCGCAAGAAGATGCGCGCCGTATCCGTCAACTGCTCCGGCGCCGCCGCGGTGAGCGGCATGGTGAAACCGAACGACCATGTGGACGTTATCGCCAGCTTCTCGTTCCCGAAGCTCGGCGCCGACGGCCACACGATGGTACAGGAAATCGTCACCAGCACGATCCTCCAGAACGTGCTCGTGCTCGCCACCGGCAAGGAGACGGCGAAGTCCGCCATTGCGCGCGGCGACGCGTTCGGCGCGGGCACATACTCGATGGTCACGCTAGAGGTCACTCCCCGCGAGGCTGAGATGCTCGTGTTCGCGGAGCAGATCAAGGGGCGCATATCCCTCGCGCTCCGCAACCGCCACGACACCTACTACGAGAAGGAGCTGCCGCAGGTCGACTACGCGAAGATACGAGAGGAGATCGAAACCCTCAACCAGAAGCGCCAAAACGATCTGAACGGAGGACGCTGAGATGGCATTCGCTCTCGACCTGATCAAGTCCGACGAAGGCGAGGCCACTCGCTACATTCTCGAAGACGGCTCCTACCTCATCGGCCGCGGCGCAAACTGCGCCCTGCAGCTTCCCGATCCCGGCGTCTCGGAGCGCCACGCCCTCCTGCTCCTGCGCGGACAGACGGCGCGGCTGGAGGACCTCCACAGCGCCAACGGCACGTATATCAACGGCAGCCCCATTGACGGCCTCGTAGACCTCCCGCCAGACGGCATCGTCCAGATCGGTAGCACAATGATGCGTGTCAGCCCCGCAAAGGATGACATCGTACCGCCTGCGGAGGAAGAGTATGGCTCGTCGCAGCAAGAAACTGCCGAGCCGCCCGCGTCACGGACTGAAACGCCCCCCGCCCCTCCGCCAGACCCGCTCGCCGGCGTGCGCCGCCAGGTTAAGGAGCAGATCCAGCGCGAGCTCATCGCGCGCCTCGACCTCAAGCGCCTCACTGTGGCGGGCGTAGACCGCGCCGGGCTAGAACGCCAGGCAACCGACAAGATCCACGAAATCGTGGAGCAGGTTCGCAAGTCCGGGAAGCTCCCGAAGGGAATCGACGCCGATCGCCTGGAGCGCGAGGTGTTCAACGAGGCACTCAGGCTAGGTCCGCTGGAGGAGCTGCTCGCGGACGACACCGTCACCGAAATCATGGTGAACGGCCCGCACCGCGTCTACGTGGAGCGCGGCGGCAAGATCCAGCTCACGGACCTCCAGTTCCTCGACGACGCGAGCGTGATGGCCATCATCGAGCGCATCGTCTCGCCCATCGGACGCCGCATCGACGAGTCGCAGCCATACGTGGACGCGCGTCTCGCCGACGGAAGCCGCGTGAACGCGATCATCCCGCCGCTCGCCCTCTCCGGCCCCACGGTGACCATCCGAAAGTTCGCGAAGAAGACCCTCACGGTCGAGGACTTCATCCGCTTCGGCACTTGGTCGCGCAACGCTGCGGAGTTCATGAAGGCATGCGTGATCATGCGCAAGAACATCATCGTGGCCGGCGGTACCGGTTCAGGTAAGACCACCCTCCTCAACCTGCTCTCAGGATTCATCCCGCACGACGAGCGCATCGTGACGGTGGAGGACGCCGCCGAACTCCGTCTCGTGCAGCCGCACGTGGTGCGCCTCGAGGCGCGTCCGCCGAACATCGAAGGACGCGGCGCCGTGACCATCCGCGACCTCGTGAAGAACTGCCTGCGCATGCGCCCCGACCGCATCATCGTGGGCGAATGCCGCGGCGGCGAGGCCCTCGACATGCTCCAGGCCATGAACACCGGCCATGACGGATCGCTCACCACCGTCCACGCCAACTCGCCGCGCGACGTGATCTCGCGTCTCGAGACGATGGTGCTGATGAGCGGCATGGAACTCCCCTCCCGCGCGATCCGCGAGCAGATCGCTAGCGCCGTCGACGTCATTATCCACGAATCCCGACTCTCGGACGGCAGCCGCAAGGTCGTCGCTATCTCGGAAGTCACCGGGCTCGAGGGACAGAACGTCGTGATGCAGGACATCTTCACGTTCCGGCAGAGCGGCGTTGACGAGCAGGGCCGCGTCCATGGCGTGTTCCGTCCAACGGGCGCCGTGCCGACATTCTACGAACACCTCAAGAGCCGCGGCCTGCGCCTCGACCCTGCGATGTTCGACCCGAACCAGGACCGCGAGGTCCGGCTGGAGATTGCGGGGCGTGCATGAGCGATACTGCGCTGTTCTTCTCCACCATCGCAGCCGTCGGCCTCGCATTCGCCGGATTCGCGTGGATGTTCGTCTCCGCGCTCAACGAGGGCGCGGACTCGTACTCCCGCACAATGGGCGCAGAGACCGCGCGCCAGTTCGAAGACGTGTTCATGTTCATCTCGCCGGCGAAGATCGCCCGCCTCGGACGCCTTGCGGCGCTCGCCGCGTTCTTCCTCTTCTTCATCCCGCTCTTCAGCTTCACGAACATCGCATCCACCGTCGCCGGCGTGGTGCTGGGCCTCGCGGCAGGGGCGTTCGTGTTCACCTTGCCGGGACGCTACGTGCGGTTCCTCCGCGCGCGTCGCCGCCTGAAATTCAACGAGCAGCTCGTCGGCGCGCTCGGCACCATGTCAAACGCCCTTCGCGCGGGATTCTCAATCAACCAGGCGTTCGAGAGCGTGGTGGAGGCCGGCGAGAAGCCAATCTCGCAGGAGTTCACGGTGTTCCTCCAGCAGCTGCGCGTGGGCATGGGGTTCGAGGACGCGCTCGCGTCGCTCGACGCACGCGTGGGGTCGGAGGACCTCACCCTCGTATGCACGGCCATCGACATCGCCCGCCACACGGGCGGCAACCTCACGGACATCTTCGACAAGATCTCCGAGACGATCCGCGGCCGCATGCGCATCGAGCGCCGCGTGCGCACCCTCACCGCGCAGGGCCGGATGCAGGGCATCGTCGTCTCCTGCATGCCGATCGTCCTCGGCCTCGCGATGACAGTTCTCAAGCCCGCCACGATGAAGCCGTTCATCTTCTCACTCAAGGGCGCGGGCTGCATCGGACTGGCCCTCGCCCTCGTCATCGTGGGCTGGCTCTTCATCCGCAAGATCACGAAGATAGAGGTGTAGCTGTGCGCGTTGCGATTATCGCAAACGGGGACACTCCCCGACACGCGGTTCCACGCGCCGCTTTTGCCGCCGCCGACCTGCGCGTCGCATGTGACGGCGCGCTCGCCGCCGCACGCGCCCTCGGCCACGAGCCAGACTACGTGGTGGGCGACGGCGACTCGCTTTCCGCCACAGATCGTGACGTTATCGGCGACCGCTTCGTCCGCGTCTCTGAACAGGACACTAACGACCTCTGCAAGGCGTTCCGTTTTGTCCAGTCCATGCCCCGCATCTCGGACGAGATATCCGTCGCGCTCCTCGGCACGACCGGCCTGCGCGAGGACCACGCGCTTGCAAACATCTTCCACCTCATCGACTTCGCCGCGGAAATCCCCGACACGTCAATCATCACCGACTACGGCACGTTCGTCGTAGTGCGCGACGAGCAGACTTTTCCCTGCCATCCAGGCGAGGCCGTCTCGGTGTTCGCCCCCCTTCCCGATACGCGCGTATCATCTCGCGGGCTTGTCTGGCCTCTTGACGGCGTGGACCTCGCGCCGCTCTGGCGCGGCTCGCTCAACCGCACGGCCGGCATCGCGTTTACGCTCCACGCCAGCCGCCCGATTCTCCTGTACCGTCCACACGAAAGAGACGCGCGGACTGGCGCGTAAACGCCTTTTGTGGTAGAATACGCGCCATGGGCTACCAGTTGATGGATCTTAAAAGCGCCGCTGCCCACCTGCACATGAAGGTGAACGACCTTCGGCATTTCGCGCAGCGGGAGGAAGTCCCCAGCGTCCGACGCGGGGACGCCTTCTTCTTCGAGCACCGTCTGCTCGACGAATGGGCGCAGCGTCGCATGATGGAGATCTCCGACAAGCAGCTCACGGGCGAACACCAGCTCGCCATGGCCGAACGGCGCCAGGCGGACGGACACGACTTCCACATAGCCGACATCCTCTCCCCTGCCGTCATCGCCCCTGCGCTCACGTCCAAGACGCGTGCCGGCGTGCTACGCGACATGACCGACTTCGCCGACTCCACCGGTCTCCTCTACGATCCCGAGACGCTCTTCGTGGAGCTGCAGGCGCGCGAGGAGGTGGCCTCCACGGCGGCCGGTGGAGGCGCCGCGTTCCTCCATCCGCGCTACCACGACCCATATCTCTTCCAGGAAACTTTCCTCGCGCTCGGCCGCACCGTGCGCCCCGTGTTCTTCGGCTCGCAGGACGGCACAGGCACGGACCTCTTCTTCCTCATCTGCTGCACGGACCACACGCTCCATCTCCACATTCTCGCGCGGCTCTGCCTGCTTGCGCACGGCACCACGCTGCTGGAGGAACTCCGCGAGGCTCCGGACGGCGAGGCCATGCACGCGGCGATAAAGAAGGCCGAGGACGAATTCCTCGGCCACATGCAGAGGTGATAGGGCGCGACAAGCGCGCCGCCTCCCGTGTCAGAGGGTTTTTACGTACTTTTCCAGAATGCGGAAGTCGGATCTGACGGACACGTCCGAACGCGCGCGGACGAGTTTAGTCTTGCGGTCTGCCACGGTGATCACGAGTTCTATGTCGTCACGGGCGTGGAATCCGCTGAAACCCGCGTCGTTGTACTCCCATCCAAGTACCTTCGCCGTCATCACGAGGTCGGCATCCTCCCTGCGGTCCTTCACCTCGAACCCGCGTGCACGCAATTCCCGCTTTAGGGCCATCTCGACTCGGCGCTCTGTCTTCTCTACGAAGAACGACGACCCGGCGGGGAATTTCTCCGTGTGTTTCGGCATTACCTCCCGAACGGAGCCGGGAGTCCAGCAACCGCATAACGCGGCAAGTGCAAGGGCTGTCAGTATTCTGCGCATACTATCCTGTCATCGAACGGCAGCACGCGCGTGCCGATCGTCTGTGTGGTTTCGTGTCCCTTCCCGCACACGACGACCGTATCGCCTGGTGCTGCGCGTGCAAGGGCTAAATTGATTGCCGCGCGGCGGTCTGGTTCAACTGCCACGTCGGTGCCGGCGGGAATGCCCGCCAAGATTTCGGCGATGATGTCCTCTGGGCGCTCGCTGCGGGGATTGTCGCTCGTCACCACGAGGTGGTCCGCCCACCGCGCGGCAGCGGCGCCCATGAGCGGACGCTTCGCGCGGTCGCGGTCGCCGCCTGCGCCGAACACGGCCCACACCTTCCCCTTCGTGAATGCGCGGACTGTCGAAAGTACGTTCGCAAGCGCGTCGTCAGTGTGCGCGAAGTCCACGAACACCTCGGCGGCGCTGCGCGTCTTAACACGCTCCAGGCGTCCCCAACGCGGCGTGAGCGTCGGTACGGCGGCGCGGATTGACTCCTCAGATACTCCCACCGCTCGTGCAAGCGCTGCCGCCACGAGCACATTCTGCACGTTGTAGCGTCCCGCGAGCGGACTTCGCCGGGATACGAAGTCGGCGAAGTCCGCGTCGCGCGGGACGGTAAATCCGCAAGTGACCACATTGAGCGGGAGAGCCCCGAGCTCGTCCGCCAGACGCCGCCCCCATTCGCCGTCCACGCACACCACGGCGGGCGAGCCGGGCTTGTCGACGGCGAGCCGCTCGAAGAAAAGGCGTTTCGCGGCGAAGTAGGCCTCCATAGTCTTGTGGTAGTCGAGGTGATCCTCTGAAAGATTTGTGAACGCGCCGCCAGTGAAATTCGTGCCGGCCGTGCGGTTCTGGTAGATGGCGTGGCTTGAAGCCTCCATCACGCAGTTCGCAATGCCGTTGGACTCCATCTCCGCGAAGATGTCCATAAGGACCTTGTTCGGCGGCGTCGTATAGCCGGTGGAAAATTTCCGCGCGCCCGTATCAACCTCCACGGTGGTGATGTACCCCGTGCGACCAAGCGGCTTGAGGAACTCGGCAAGCACCCAGGTGGTGGTTGTCTTGCCGTTCGTGCCGGTGATGCCATAGACGTTCATACGTCGTCCTCCTCAGGCACCTCGTCTGGCACGTCCGGCTCAACAGCAAGATAACGCAGTACGAACGCGGCTATTTCGCTGAACGTGGGGCCGGCGCATACGCCGCCCTGGTGGTTGTAGATCGGCACGCCACGCGCCTCGGACGTGTCGCGCCTCCTGCAAGTGAATGGCTTGTGGTATGTGACGAGGATGACGACCTGAGGCTTTGAGGCG
>CADCOC010000019.1 GCA_902802945.1 uncultured bacterium
TTGCATTTACGCGCCATCCTCTCATCATTCATGGTGGAAGGTTGATGTGACGCGCGTAATTGCCATATTCCTCGCTTTTGCCCTTTCGGCCTTCAGCGCACTCGGCGGCATCACACCCAACGATGCCTTCAACGACGGCATCGACCGCACCGACCCCAACTTCGTCACCGCCTCGTTGCTGGTGATGTCCCCGGGCGACGAGCTCTATTCCTGCGCCGGCCATTCGTGCATCCGTCTGGAATGCCCCAAGTTCAACCTCGACTACTGCTTTTCCTACGAGAGCGAGGGCGTGAGCGACAAGATTTTCACCTTCTTAATGGGCAAGCTGAAGATGGGCATGTTCGCCATCCCCACGGAAGAATACCTAAAACTCGGCCGTGAAAGCGGACGTGGCGTGATGCAGTACCGTTTGAACCTTCCGCCCGACGCGAAGCAGCGGTTGTGGAAGATTCTTGATGAGCGCGTGGCACAAGGTCCGTATTTGCCCTATAACTATATGGAGCGTGGGTGTGCACAGTCGGCGTTGAATGTGTTGATGGAGGCGTTGAAGCCATATCAGCTTGTGGTTGATCCTTGGCCAGAGAAGTTTTTGACATGGACGAGACGGGAGTTTGTGAGAGAGGCGACGGATGGTTATCTGTGGCAGCAGATGCCTATGTGCGCTCTTTGTGGTACAGAGTCGGATGAAAAGACAGAACGCTTTCAGAACGTCGTCGTGCCATTGGGACTGCTTGAAATTCTGCGTGTCGGCACTGTGAACGGCAGACACGTCATTGATAGCGATGGAGTGGAGTTGTTACCCGTCAAGCCTGATATGCAGGGATCGCGTAATCCTATTTTCACGCCGATTATGGCGGCATGCTGTATTGTCGTGTTGTCAGCGGTTAACTGTTTCTTCAAGTGGGTATGGATGGATTGGTTGTTCTTGGCTTTTCAGTCGCTTGCAGGTGCACTGTTCACGTATTTAGTGGTATTCTCCAAACTCCCTTCAACGGGGTGGAACTGGCTTTTTGTTCCGTTCAATATTCTGCCGCTCGTGTTCTGGAAGTGGCGGAAGAAGTGGGCATTGTGGTTCGCGAGCGTGCTGGTGCTGTGGGAGATTGGGATGATTTGCTGGCCGCACATGCTCACGCTTCCGGCGTATCTCGTGCTGGTGGCGGCGTATGCACTGATGTATGCCCGCTTGGGTTGGAAATGGAATTGTGCGGCAATGATGCGCCGCACGGCAGAACCTGAGGGGAGGGCGGCATGAAGCGGAAAGTCCAGCAGCCAGTTGCCGCGCAGGGCGAGCTTGTGAAGTATGACCAGCAGGGCATGCCTTCACTTGAGGTGTGGCTTGAGGACGAGACCATCTGGCTCACGCAAAAGCAGATGGCGGAGCTCTTTGGATGTGCTCCGCAGAACATAACCTATCACTTGAAGAGCATTTTCAAGATTGGCGAACTTTTGGAGACGGCAACTTGTAAAGATTTTTTACAAGTTCAAATTGAGGGCGGACGACAGATTTCTCGCAGGCAGAAGTTCTACAACCTTGACGCCGTGATATCCGTTGGATATCGCGTTAATTCCATTCGTGGCGTGAAGTTTCGCCAGTGGGCGACGGCTGTGCTCAAGGAGTACCTGCTTCGTGGTCTTGTCCGCGACCAGCGGATTGGCAAGCTTGAAAAGCGGATGACGGCCGCCGAGCGGTCAATCACGGCAATCGTACAAACCCTCATGCCGCCGTTGACGGCAACCCGTACGCCGATAGGCTTTGGACAAGGAGACAACAACCCTTAACAGGTAGGGCGGTCGCTCCGCGACTGCCGTATAAAGGAAACCATTTAGAGAGAGAAGAAGGAAGGAAACGAGATGAAGACAAAGATTCACATGATAGCGACTTTGCTGGCGATGTTGCCAACGATGCTGTTTGGTGGTAGTTATTATTATGGCGCATTACGTACAGAGATATCTTCGGCATCGACAGGTAGCGGAAGTGTTTATGCCGGAGTTGGAAATACGGCAGGAACATATGGCAATGATTCGCAGACACCTGCAACTCAGAGTAGTAGCAAATCAGAATCTTCGCCTGTCTCGATAAGTGGATTTAAGGCTTATGCCACTACTGACGCAACATCTTATTTTGTCGGTTGGTCTGAGACGGTGAGCGGTGATATTGTATCATCGGACAGCCCTTATTCCGTCACGGTGTCTTCCACTTCTACTGATCAAAACAACCCAACTATCAAGACCGTATATGCACATTTTAAAAAGATATACACGGTCTATCTTGATATACCAACGGTTTCTTCTGGATTTTTGTCTCATACAGTTTCGGGGGAAGGAATAAGTGGCGGATCGAAGACTGCGTCTGAAAGGATAACGGTATCTGCATACGAAGATAAGAATTACACTTTCACTTGTAGCCTCAGAGATACACGTGTCTATAAGTTTTCAGGATGGGATATAGGAGGCACTACGGTAAGTGAGGATAATCCATATTCAACGAAATTTTCGGCCAATACGACGATTAAGGCAGTTGTTGATGAAAAGGCGCATGCCACCGTCACGTTAGCGGCACCAGTTGGAGGCTCGGCATCCTACGCCGTATCTGGCGACAAAGGATTTGATGGTGCTGGGCTTGGCGTTGGCGATAACTTTAAAGCATACTACGATGAGAAGTACACTTTTACTTGCAACATAGCTGATTCGAACTATGAACTTGCGCGATGGGAAATTACCGAAAACGGAACGACTACCACGCGTGATACGGCTACTCTTGAATGGACATTCACACCTGATGTTGCGACAACGGTGAGGGCGGTTCTCAACAGAAAAGCGGAATATCAATTGACGCTGTCGGCTAAACCAGTTGGGGTGCTTTCGTATGATGTTTCTGGACCGGACGGAGCGGACGGACTTTCTTCCAACGGTGGAGGAAGCATGTCTTTCCTTGGCGCAAGCGATTTTACATTTAGTTGCACGGTGGATCCCGCATATAAATTTGATGGATGGGATGTCACAGATTCCAGCGGAACAACCACTCATTATTCGGAACTTGTACTTGAGAAGAGGTTTGCCGATACCGTAACAGTGACCCCGCAGGTCAGTCTAAAGGCAACATACGAACTGACATTCGATATGCCTGAACAAGTGACCAGTTTTTCAATAATTGGGCCGAATGAGCCTGTGCCAATTTCCTCCGAAGGCAAGGCGACCGTCTATGAACTGGATGAGTATCAAATTACCTGCGTGTTTGATGAAGAAAACTGGGAGCTTGTCAAGTGGACCATTACTGATACAAGCGGTACGACCGAACCTACGACGGAAACTCTCAACAATAAGACGTTCACCTCTGATGCGAGGGTGACTGTGACGCTCAACAAGGTAGAAGCGTTTATAGCCACATGTCTTACGGTACCATCTGGATGCAGCTACAAGGTGGGAAACACGACGGTGAACACCACGGAGCAGAAAGTCAGGGGCGAGAAGGGGCAGCCACTGACCGTGATCTTGTCTGCGGCGACGGCGGGCAGCGGCTATGTGTTCGCTGGCTGGTATATTGAGAATCAAGACGGAAGCAAAAACTACATTTCCAATGATGCTTCCGTGACACAGACATTCAATTCCCATGTCAGGCTTGGTGCGGATTTCGTGTCATCCTCGTCGTCAAAGACGGCACGTGTGATTAAGGGAAGTGGTGGATATGCGGAATACGACGATTTGAATGATGCATTTAGAGGCCTTGGTGCTGGTGATAGCATAACCATCTACAAGAGTGCCACGCTTAGTCAGAATGCCGTTCTTTCACTTGATGCATCGCTTACGATTTCTCAGGGGGTAACGGTTACTATTGCAGCCGGGACTACCTTGATGATTGCTGGCACGGTTACGAACAATGGTGCGATTTCTGGGAGTGGAATTGTCGCAAAGAACTATAAGACAGCAGTACAGTCATCTACAATCAATGTTCCATTCCCGTATGGCACAGATGGGGTAGAGACTGGTAATGGCGTAGATGGAACTGATGGAACTGCGGGAAAATATGTCAAAACGAGTCTTTCTGCTGGCGCAAGCCTGACAGGATGTTCTTGTACAACAAAATGGTTTGCTACAGTTATGAGCAGTGATGGGACTCCGTTAATGAGTCCGAATTTACTGACTAGTACGCCGATTGCCGTAAAATGCAAAGCGAATCGAAAGAAAGCATTGAATTATGTAACTGAAGTCGTCAAAGCTTATGATAATATAGAGACGGCAATCTTAGACTCTTTGTTTGGTGCAAATTATGTTGATAATGAATATATGCTTGTATTGTTTGATGATTGTACGGATGTGTTAAGCGTAAAATATCCAAGTTCTTCTGCTACAACAGGATTTGCATTGGATTGTGCGGGAAGGTCGATATCGTTTAAGCCCAAGCAATTCGGATCTGCGTATCTGATGCGCTTTTTCAATGGCTCGGTGACTTTTAGTGTGAAATCTATGGCACCACATATTAATTTTTATGGATGCTCAAAGGCGTCGCTGTCTAATATTAGTGTAAAGTACACGTGTGGAATCTCGCTATATGACAGTGCGGAGAATTTTTCCATTTATTGTTCAGAGACGTCTTCCATTGTTGATGGTGCAAGTTTAAACTTTTATGGTGGAGGTCCTTATACTGTTCCGTCACAAGCATCGAAGGGCAATATTTCTCTCCCTTCTGGAGGTAATTTTACGAAAGTATATTGGGGGACGTTTAAGTCCGATCCTACAGGATTTCTTGCTTATAAGAATAGGTACAGAGCAGTTCCATTGTCTGGTACAAGTTACTATGTTGTGGAGAGATATTCGGGAAATGCTGCGCATGCCTTCAAGATTGGGAGTGTTGAAAAGGATACCCTTGAGGAGGCATTCGCGGTTGCTGGAAATGGTGACACAATTGTGCTTCAAAAGGATTACGAGTTGACTGAGAATGTGATAGTTCCTGTGGGTTTAAATGCAACACTTGATCTTTCGGGATGGACAATTAATGGAGTTGGCACACTTATCAACAAAGGTAATCTTGACATTGCGGATTACAGTGGAAGTGTTGAGCCTGGAATAATAGAGACGCCAATTGTGTGCGAAAGTGGAAATCTTTATTTCTCAATAGTTACCTGTCAGAATACTGTTACAGCCAAGGGGGGTAAATGTCGGTTTTTGAGTGGCAGTTTCAATGGCAATGTTGCTGTTGATGGGGCGATTGCGAATCCTGTAGAAGTCGCAGAGATATCAGGAGGAACATTTCTGTCTAACACGTATTTACATGGGGGGGAATTGTGTTCGATTTTGGAGCTTTGCCCTGGTGGTAGATGTGGGGGGAAAGTAGGAGAATACAAACTTGTGAAGATACCAGTTGCGTATTTGTCTGGATCTTCCCCATACAGTATAGTAGCTTTCGATCCTAATACGAACGATCAGCAGCTCTATACAAAGTCTTTGTCGGATAAAAAGCGGAATGCCTATAGTGATGCCGCAGACTGGGCGAGAGCGCTCGAACTTAATACGCAAAGTACTTTCTTTAACAAATGGGGGATTGATTGTACGATAGTGTTTGATCGAAAGGTGGCGTCCAGTAACATAACGGCAACTGCTGCAAGTTATAATATAACGCTTGACAGTGAGGCAAAGGCAAATGAGGTAAAGAGTGTCTTGTTGCCGAAACTTCGCGAGATTTCGCAAAGTGGTAGCACTCAATGGGGGAACTTTGGCCCTTGGACTTATGGTTCCTTCTTGCCAGGAGGTGATCATGCAAACCAAATTTCTATGTCGATTAGTAATTCACAGACGACCAATAATGGAACATCGTGTAGATTGCAGATGAGGTTGGCAGAAAACATCAGGTGGATGAGCGGGAAGAAGGATTGGAGTTACGATATCGCGAATGGATCTGTCGTTATTGCGGAGAAGTACTTTGTCATTGGCGCCGGAAGCAATAAGGCAATGATTCGCCCAGATGTTGGAGAAGCAACGTTCTACGCAACATTGGCTTCGGCGCTGACAGCTGTTGCGAACAATGGTACTGTGATGCTTGCGAATGACTGTGCGGAGAATGTGACTGTTGGCAAGGAATGCACAATCATGGTCAATGGGTTCAACTTCACCGGTTCTGTTACGGCGGCAGATGGCTATCAGGTGGCGTTCGCTGACGGCGTGTATGTTGTCACGAAATTGGGTCCGGCGCATCCGGCTGATTATGTGGTGATTCCTTCTGAGCATTTGACGGAATGGGAGTCGGACAATGGGATTACCACCGGTTCCACGGAGTCTGAAATTCGCGACGCGCTGAAACTGGAGGACGAGAACGGCATTGCCAAGTGGGAGAATGTCGTGCTGGGGCAGGAAGGCACACATAAACCCGCAATTGAGACTTCGACGAACGGAACGGAGACCGTTGCGGATATGGTGCTTTCCTTCAAGGTGCCTGAAAACACCGGCTACACGGTGAAGTATGCGTTCGACAAGGTGGATAATTCGGGCAGCGTTGTTGCGAATGGCGAGGGTGAGCCACAGGCGAATCCGCAGCTTGACTTGACCCAGGTGTCAACAGCCGGTACGCCTGCGTACTTCAAGATGCGGGCGGTGCTGGAGTCGAATGACGAAAAGCACACTTTCACAACCAACGTTCCTGTCGATCATACGGTGGGCGTCCTGAAGGTCAATTCTTCAACGGCCTATACAATTCTCGCGGTTCCGTGGAAGTCGTTCCACGATACCGACGTGAATGTGGCCGAGCTGGTCCATGCCGCGAGCCTGAGCGAGGACGACATGCTGAGCGCGTATGATAATGAGGGCAATCTCGAGTCTTGGCGCGTGAGCAATGGCGTGTGGGTGAAGATGACGGAGGTGCAGGGCCAACAGGTGGTGACATCCGACGATCCCGCAAACTTCGGCGTCGCGCGCGGAAAGGGCGTGTGGCTGAAGCGCAGCGACACGTCAAAGCCGATCTATCTGATGGGTATGCCGCCGGCCTCTGATGATACGGCCTCGACCACGCTGACCGCACCGGCGTCGGGTGAGACAAGCTGGAACCTTCTGGCGTCTCCGAAGCTGAAGTCGGTGAACTTTGATAAGTTCAACACCGGTGACGAAATCATCGTCCCGACGGCGGGTACGCCGAAGCACTACACGTACAAGAACAACGCATGGGGATATCCAGGCGCGACTACAACGGAGGTGAAGACGTTGCCGAATGGGACGAAGGTGACTGTCATCAAGACGGAGCACAAGACGGATGATACGACGATTGCGCCCGGCACCGGCTTCTGGTATCTGAACAAGGGCGGCCAAAAAACGATTGAGTGGTAAGGTTCATGCATAAATTGTTTACCAGATTCCTGTTGACGGTAATCGTCGCGCTCTTTTCCCGTGCGGCGTTTGCCGAGCCGGACTTGCTTCTGTACTTCCAGATTGACAGTTCCAATCTGACGTTCGTCGAAAATGGCAGCGCGTGCTCTTACGATTTCGCGATGGTGTCGTTCACGACTGACGGTATGAATCCTTCCGAGGAGGGATATCTTGACCTCTACGCCGATGGTGAGACAGTGTCGCAGGGACAAGCGCTTTCCTCTGGTAGCGAAGCGGCATACGCCTCGCTTGGCAGCAATCCGTCGGCGGAAAGCCAGATTCTTTTTGAGCTCTGGTCGGTTTCCGGTGATTCGTTTGAGCGCGTGGGCTATTACACGGCCTTGTATTCGGATCTCACCGGAAACATCATGGAGAGCGGCGGTGTCTCACCGGCGATGCCGCTGATGATCGCGCAGGTACACGCGGAGGCGGTGCCTGAGCCGACGAGCGGGCTTTTGACGGTTTTGGGCGTGGCGTTTCTGGCGCTTCGCAGGAAAAGAGTTTGAAATGGAGAATGAAATGAAGACGATACTGAAGAATGCAATGTTAGGTCTTGCACTGATGCTGGCTGGCGCAGTCGGCGCGGCGACGCCTGGATCGATGGTGACGTTCTCGTCCCCGGGGCCGGACGCCTATCCGGACGGTACGCCCGTGGTTGACGGCGAGTACTACGCGCTTGCGTGGGCTGCGGATGCCGCTCAGCTCGTGATGGGCGCGGACGGCGCCATCGCCGACGGCAGGGTGCTCGCGAAGGTGTCGGTCGCGGAGGGGACGCGCTGTCCGCCCGTGAATGTGAAGCTCGACAATGAAACCGCCAACGCCTGCAAGGACGGCGCGTGGGGCGTGTTTCTGCTCGACACGCGCGGGTCGTCCGGCGACGCGCTGACGATCAGCTCGGCCACGCGCATTGACAACGCGACGATTGAGCTCGCCTCAAACGGCTTCTTGAGCTACACAAGGCTCAGCTCGAAGCGCCTTGGCGTACCCGGCATAACGGACGGCGTCACGGACAACCCCGTTGCCGCGATCGGCACGACCGGCTACGCGACTCTCGCCGACGCCATTGCGGCGGTGCCGGCGGACGGTACGGAGACGACGATCACGATGCTTGCGGACGAGGAGATTGACGTGATCGGTTATGCGCTGACGATTGCGAATGGCAAGAACGTTGTCCTTGATTTGAATGGCAAGACAGTAGCAGGTACCTGCACAAACGCTGCGGCCTCTGCGTTAATTAAAAACATTGGTACATTCACCATTCAGGATAGCAGCGGGGGTAAAACCGGCAGTCTTCTCTTTACAGCTGATCCTGTTTGGCACTATACAGAAACGGATCCCAATGGGTACGGCAGCGACCTGATCCGAAACGAGGGGACGCTGGTCGTAAACGGCGGTATTCTCTACAATGCCAGTGAGGGTAGCGCATGCTACGCAATCGACAACTACAGCGCTGGTAAGGTCACGATCAACGGCGGCACTGTTGACGCGGCGAGGGCGTCCGCAATCCGCATGTTCAACAACAACGGCGGAAAGGTCACTGTAACCGACGGTACGATCGGCCACTACACCGACGACTCTGATTGCTCCTACATGGGAGTTCAAGTCCAGGGTGGCACAAATGCAGACGTCGAGATTACCGGCGGCAAAATTGCTGGAGATTATGCGGTGTACAGCAGGGGAACTGGAGGCAGCTCCGTCAGCATTTCCGGCGGGACCTTTGATGGATATGTTGCCTTTGGCAGCGCGGGCCCCGACGATATCGCGATCACCGGTGGAACGTTCCTGTCGCCGGTTGGAACCGCGGGGGATCAGACAGGTTTCATCAGCGGCGGCATCTTCGCCGTTAATGTGGCCGAAAGATACTGTGCGCAAGGGTACATCTCGGCAGTTTACGACGAGGAAAGCGGCCTCTACATCGTGAGGCAGGGAGAGTATGTTGCACAAATCGTCGCAAGTGATGGTGTCTGGAAGTACGAATCGTTGGGAGTCGCCATCGAAGATGCGCGGGATGGTGAAACCGTGCAGTTGTTGGTGGACATCGAGGACGTCTCCGGGACGTTCAGCATCTACAAGTCGATCACGATTGACGGCATGGGACATTCGATCACGGCGGTGACGAATTCGGAACCGCGTAACGTGGTGTCAGCATACGACAATGCGCGCGTGCTGTTCCAGGTCGGCAACGCCGATGACCACTCCGTCACGATCACGAACATCACGCTCAACGGCGGAACGTCGCACTACTACACGTACCTTGTCGAGGCGAAGCACGGAACGCTCACGGTCACGGACGTCGCCATCCTGAACGGCGGCGAGGCCGATGTGAGCGGCGCGAAGGGCGTCGGCTACGGCGCGGGAATCCACGTGAACGGCGCCACGCTCCTGGTCAAGGGCGATTTCGTCGCCAGCACCGGAGGCGAGGCCAAGGGGATATTCCCGTACACCGGCATCCTCTACGACGACGGCAACATTTCCTTCGCGGACGGCGTGACAGCGGACATCGGCGACGACCTGCTGCTTGTCGGAATGGGTCCGCGCAACATCGACGACTTCATGCAGGCTTACGACATCGAGGGAATCCTCGCGGGGATGAACATCCCCGACGGCTTCATCCCGTACACGCTCGCGCTCAACGGGACCGACTCGGGCATGGGCTTCGTGGGCGCGTCTCCGCGCAAGTGGAACGACATCATCGACTACGGCAAGGAGATCATGGACGTGGCGACGGACATCGGTTTCGGCGACATGGACAAGAACTCGACGCCCGTCGAAGTGGGTCTGCTCACCGACACCGTCCTGCCCGACACGTTCAGGTTCGCGGATACGAACCTCACCGTGAACGGCAACGGCAACGCGCTCTCCGGCACGATCGAGTACACGGACAACGCGGGTCTGATCGAGGACATCGTGCTGGGTACGGAGTCCAATCCGCTGGTGCTGGATTTGACAGGTGTCACGGAGCCCATTGAGATTGGTTCGGGCATCTCGGTGACGAACGTGACTGTCAAGATGACGCCGGAACAGGCGACGGCCGGCACGCCGGTCATCATCTGGGACGTTGACCATGGTGTTGACGCGCCGGAGAACGAGGCGGGCGTGACGGTCCAGCTTGTTGACGAGCAGGGCGACCCGACAGGCAACACGGCGAGTCTCATCTGGGACGACGATCTTGGCGTGGCCTACATCGGCCCGTGCGAGGCGCGCCTCACCGGCCCGACGCATGACGAGCCGATCTACACGTCGCTCGGAAACGCGATCACGCTTGCGGCGCAGACCGGCGACACGGTGACGTTGCTGATGAACGTCACGAACGTCTCCACCACTTACACGATCACCAAGCAGGACCTCATAATCGACGGCGCGGGATACAAGGTCACGGCAGCGCCCGTGACTGAGCACCGCAACATGTTCGATGTCTTTGGTGGCGGCAGCAGCATGTTCAAGGTCAATTCGGGCAACGTGACGTTCAAGAACATCGAGCTGGACGGCGACGCGACGCATGCCTACACGTATCTCGTGAGCGCGGACAACGGTAGCGTGGCTTTGACGACCGAGAACGTGCGGCTGCTCCACGGCGGCGAGCAGAGCACGGATGCCAACGGCACGACGCTCACGCCCGGCAACGGCTACGGCGCGGCGATCCACCTGAACCGCGGCGCGAAGCTGACGGTCAAGGACGGCTTCTACGCCTGCCTCACCGAGGACACCGACGCCAACCCGACGGTTGATATCGGCGACGACCTGTTGCTCGTGGGTATGATCGGCGACCTGATTGACCAGTACGGCATAGCCACCGTCCAGGGGATCCTCGACTACATGAAGGTGCCGAAGCGCTTCATCCCGTACACGCTCACGCTCGCTGATGGTTCTGCATACGCCTTCACGGGTGCGTCGCCGCGCAGCTGGAACGATATCATCGACTACGGCAAGGACATCATGGATGTGTCCACGGCCATGGGCTTCGGCGGGTTGGACAAGGACACGACGCCGGTTGAGGTGGGGCTTGCCACGGACACGGAGCTGCCGGGCACGTTCACGTACGAGGACGCCAACTTCTCGGTGAACGGCAACGGCAATGCGCTTTCCGGCACGATCATCTTCAAGGACGAGGCGGACGGCGGCATGCTGCACGACATCGAGCTGGGCGCGGACGGAAAACCGCTCGTCCTCGACCTGAGCCAGACGACCAATGCCGTCGATCTCGGCTCGGGCGTGGTCATCACGAACATTACAGTGAAGATGACCGAAGAGCAGGCCCGCGTGGGCACGATCGTGTTTGACTGGGACACGGAGGAAGTGTCGGGCGACGACATTCCTCAACACGGTACGGTTTCAGTCACCGTCGTGAACGCGCAGGGCGGCGAGACGGGCGAGACCAAGGGCTTGATCTGGGACGAGGAGTACGGCATCGCCTACATCGGCCCGGTCGAGGCGCGTCTCACCGGCCCGACGCATGAGACACCGATCTACACCACGCTCGCAGACGCGCTGGCGCGTGCCCTCGACGGCGACACGGTGAAGCTGCTGAAGAATGCGGTGCTCGCGCAGCCGCAGGACCTTGGCGTGAGCGCCACGCTCGACCTCGCCGGGTGGACGGTTGACGTTACGGGAGCTGCGGGCCTCCTCGTCACCAACGCGACGCTGAGCATCACCAACACCGTTACCAACGCGACCGACGCCATCACCGGCACGATCAAGGCCGGTTCGGAGGCATCGCCGACGTCGCTCATCAAGTCGGGCGAAGGCGGTTTGGTGCGCATCCCGATGGGCATCTTCGCCGCAGCCGAAGGCGGAAAGGTGTTGGAGACCGCAGATGACGGTAGGTTCGAGGTCAGCGGCGGTTACTTCTCGGTGGCGGTGCTGCCCGAATACTGCGCTGCAGGCTATGCGCCGGCGGAAGCCGAAACTGGTGCGCCGCAGCATTACACGGTGGCGGAGGCGGTCGAACCCTTCGTGTACCCGATTGAGGGGACGGGTGGCGTGCCGATTACGAACAAGGTCTGGCTGGCGACCCAGTTCCCGAGCATCTACTCCGATGCGACGAAGCCGATTTACGCCTCGATCACGAACGACCTTGTCGTGGCGCTCACTGAGAATGGCGCGAACGACATGCCGAAGTGGGAGAGCTACGTGCTCGGTTTCGATCCGCGCGATCCCACGGCGAAGCTGCGTCTGACGGCGTCGTCGAAGAATGCGACCACGGTGACGATCACGGGCGTGATCGACACGACGAAGTTCCCGGAGCCTACGGGCACGACGGTGAAGTTCCGTCTCGCGAAGCGCAACGGCGACCAGTGGACGAATCTCGCCGCCGGCTCCGAGACGCCGTCGTTCGACTGCCTGCTGGAGGATGTGGTCGGTGAGGACCTGGCAATCTTCGCCGATATCGTGACGGAGTAGTGAGTGGCTAGTGGCTAGAAAAGCTTAAGGAGAAATGAAAATGAAGAAGTGTTTGATGATGGTTCTGGCGGTGGTCGCGACAAGCGCGACCCTCCCGGCGCTGGCCGGGCAGGACAACCTGCTGGCGACGTTCTCGACGAAGGGGCCGGACCGCTACGCGGACGGCACGGTCGTGAAGGACGGCGAGTGCTACGCGCTCGTGTGGACGAAGACCGGCGCGACGTTCGCGGGCATCACCGTGACCGGCGAGGCGGTAGGCGACCAGAACCTCAATCGCGTTCTCTGCATCGCGCCGCTCGCGAAGGACGGACATTGCCACGAAGTCGTGGTGGAGGTGAACAAGGTCGTGGCCGATCTCTACGCGGGCGCGGGCACGTTCTCGCTCCACCTGCTCGACACGCGCAAGGCCGACGGCACGCCCGGCGGCGTAGAGGTCGGCGTAAACGGCTTCAGCACGGCACAGGAGTTCAGTCTTGCAGCCAAGTCGGCGGCTGATGGCGTCCAGACAGGCATCGAGACGAACGCGGAGCTTGCGGCCACGGCCACGGTACTGCCCGATACCATCCCGCAGCCGAAGATCAAGTCGATCGAGGTGAAGGACGGCATCGTGCGCCTCACGGTGGCGCGCACGTCGAAGATGGTGCGCTACGGCGTTTCCTCGGGTACGACGCCCGGCGAGCTTGCGGCGGATGCCGACTTCGCGCCGAAGGACGGCGACGATGCGCATGACATCGTGATCGAGGCACCGGCGAAGGGCGCAAGCGGGTTCTTCTCGGTCGGCCGCGCCCCGTTGAAGTGAAGACTTTAAGGAGAAATGAAAATGAAGAAGAATCTGATGATGATCATAGGGCTGGTCGCGACAAGCGCGACCCTCCCGTATGGTGCGTGGGGTTCGGCTACCAACTCCGTGCCGTCCGCGAACCTGTTCGGGGCGGTCAAGATAACCGGCAATGTTTCGTCGAATCTGTACGTGGCGGTGCCGTTCGAGGGGTTTGAGGCGGATGGCGCGGTGCGTGCGGCGTCGAACGTGGTGCATGCGGCGAATCTGTCCGACGGCGCGAAGATGTTCGCGTACGACAAGGGTAATGATCAATACAACGCTTACGAGTCTGAGGGCGGGAAATGGACGACGCCACCCAAGGTGACGGTGACTGCCGAAGGGAAGCCGGTTCTTGCGACGGCCGACCTTGGATACGGCGTTGTGGCCGGGACGGGCGTGATCCTTGAGCGCACGAGCACCTCCGAAACGGTGTACGTGTATGGACAGGTTCCAACGGCGCTGGCGGAGTCCGTGACGTTCGGCGCGGGGCAGACGCTCGTCTCGCCGCCCTACACCAACGCGACGATAACGGTCGGCGGCGTGAAGTACGTGGACCTCAACGCCTCCACATGGACTGGAGTCAGGGCCACGGGAAAGAAGCGCCTGAAAGACCTGGCCGGCGCCGACTACATCCAGTTCCGTACGGCGGATAACAGGCTGGTCAAGTATTACTACCTTGAAGGCGAGGGCTGGGGCGTGGTGCCCACTCAGGTGTCGCAGTTCTCAGAACTCGTGGCGAATGGCAAGGCGTTGATTCCCGTCGGCACTGCATTTTGGTACTATAGCAACAACGGCGGCGCGAAAGTCGAGTGGAAGTGAGTTTAGCGGTTAGGAGGAATGAAAATGAAGAAGAGTTTGATGGCAATTCTGGCGGCGGCCCTTGCGGGGGCGGCCTGGGCGGATACTTCCGCCGACGTGCTCGTGTGGTACCTCGATACGGAAGAGGACATGGAGAATACCGGTGCCCAATTCGACACCATCAAGTTTTGGGCCGTGGACGCGAACAACACCACGGTTAACTTGGCCGACCGGACGTACACGGGTCCCGCCTATCTGCTCGCTGAGACTCCGGCGGCTGGCAGCGGCGATACGATCACGTTGCCGGGCAATCAGGCGCCGACTACGATTTACGGAACCTATTACACGAACCTCAGCGGTTACGATTCGGGGTATTCCTTCTGGATGGAGCTGTACCTTGGCGACCAGAAGGTGGAGCGCATGCTTCAGCCTGTCAAATGGGAAGATTTCAAAGATTACATGGTTGCGTCCTCCGGACTTTCCAATGACCTGAATCTTTCACCTGAAGCGGGCGCGTTCAACTTCGCCTCGAAGATGGTTCCTGAGCCGACGAGCGGGTTGCTGTTGTTGATGGGCGGCGCGCTCCTTGCGCTCCGCCGCCGTCGCAGCGCGTGATGCGCGGGGCGAGCGGATGAGATTCTTCAGAAAGAGAACGCTCGTGAGGTGGGTGACGGCGATGGCCTTGGGCGTCGCCGTCGCCTTGCTTTCAAGGCACTGGAGCTATGCCTGGCTGCCGCCTGACTTGTGGGAGGACGTGGCGGTGGCGGCGGGGATGCGTCCGCCGGAGGCGCCGTTCCCGCTTCTCTGGCACTTCCTCGTCCAACCACTGTTCAACTTCCTCGACATGGCGCGCGCGATTCGCGTGCTGCAGATGGTCGGACACTGCGCCCACGGCATCGTGGCGATGATGGTGTTCGCGATTCTGCACGAGACGATGCCGAAGACGCTGCCTTCGCGGGTCGTGCAGCGGTCATGGTGCCGATGGATTGTGCGGGCCGTGCTCGCACAGGGCGCAATCCTGTTCGCCTGCTCGGATCCGGTCTGGGAGGTGGGGCAGGTGTTCGGACCTGCAATGTTCCATCTGATTTTGTTGTTGCTGTCCATCCTCTTGCTCATGCGTTACGCCTTGAACCGCGGAATCATCCGCAGCTGGTACTGGACCATGTTCATACTCGGCGTACTCGCCGCCGACACTGTACTTGGCGTTGCGCTCGTTGCGCTCTGCCTCGTCGTCTGCCGCCTGAAGGCGGAGTCCAACGCCGACAAGTTGGAGAACCCTATGGCCGATCCTTTTGTCCGCACGATGACGATGCGCCGCATGACGCTTGCGGCGGCGGCCGGATGGTTGATGTCCGTGTTGATCAACGTTCTGTTCTTCTGCATGCATGACGGGCTCGAGGCTCATGGACTGTCGGGGGGACTCTACGCGATCACGTATATCATGAACTACTGGAAGATGTTCGTCGGTGCGGCGATGCCATCCGGTTGGATGCTTTTCGTTACAGTGGTGCTTGTGCCGCTCGTACTTTCAATCGTGCACATCAAGGTTGCCGTGGACGACGACAGCTTTCTGCCGTACTGGTATGCGGTGTTCTTCCTGTTTGTGGGCGTTGTGGCGTTTCTCCAGGTTTCGGGGTGGCGGTCGTTCTGGTTCTGGACGTGGACCAGCGAGCAGTATGCGGTGACGTCGCCCGTCCTGCGTTGCGTGAGCACGCTTTTGAGCACGCAGACGTTTATTTACGCCCTCTTCGTACTGTGCGTTGAGGTGTATTTCCGCAACTATCGCCGTATTGCCGGGATTAAGTTCCAGGATTCTGTGGAGGAAACGGCGCGTGGGGCGGAGCTCATCTTGACGCTTCGCCGTCTCCGCCGCCTTTCGCGTCGGGTTCTGCTCTTCGAACCGCTCGTGCTGATGGCGCTCGTTGTACCTTACCGCATGCAGACCACGACGCGGTCGATTGTGCGTACGCTCTACGAATGCGCGAGACAGACGGCCTTTGAGTGCCAGGACGCGCGCTACCTGTTCACAGATGGCACGCTCGACACGGCCGTCGAGCTGTGTTCGCGAGAACAGGGACGCAACGTCATGCCGCTTTCGCTCTCTGCCGGGGCGTCTGAGCGAGAGAGCTACATCAGGAGGCGCGGCGCGCTGGACGACGAGGACCGCGACATGTTGTCGTTTAACGCGATGGACGCGCTGCGCACGTGGCTACGCCTGAAGAAGCCCCGTCTTGAGCTCGTGGCGGTGCAGCTCGGCTTTGAACTGTGGACAATCAGTCGGATACCGCAGCCGCCCGTTGCGGGACTGGTGGCGCGGCCGGCCGGGTTCCCGCCCGGACTGGCCGAGGCGGGGGCGAAGGAGGCGCGTGCGCTGGCGCGCAGGATCTTGGACATTTACCACGAAGACAAGGACCTGGAATCGACGTCACCCGTCCTTCGTGACATATTTACGCGGACGCAATGGCGCGTAGCTCGGATGTGCCGCATGAGGGGAGACCGTCTGGACCGAGAGCGCAAGGTGGAGTTGGCCGCTCAGGAAAGCGGTCTTGCGGACGAACTGGACGCGCGGAACGTATCGTTCCAGCGCGTGCGCCAGCAGCTGGAGATGGTGAACAGGGGGGATGCACGCCTCACGCCGCGAGAGGGGCTTAAACTGGGCATGGACAGGGGCGATTTTCGGATGGCGGAGATGTTCGCACGGCAGGTACTCTATTCCGACCCTGACGACCTGGCAGCGAATTTCGTGATGGGCATGTTCTACTTCGGCAATGAGCAGTACGGCCGGGCGGAGTCTTACCTCAGGAAGTGCGTCCAGAAACAGCCCAAATCGGCGCCGATCCTCAACAACCTTGCCGTTGCGCAACTGCGGCAGGGGCTGTTTGATGAGGCGGAGGCGAATGCGCGCCGCGCGTTGGAGGCCGACGCCGATTCCTTAGAGGCCCGCCGCACGCTGAAGAACGTGCTGAAGGAAAAGGAAGCGGCTGAACAGGAGAAGCGTACTCGGCCTAATCCTTCTTCTCGCGTAGGTTGGTGATGTGGCGCAAGGTGCGGGTAACACTCTTCACTGCGCGTTCGCGGGCCTCGGACGCGTCGAGCGCCTTCGCCGCCTCCAGTGCGCGTTCAGCCGCCGCCAATGCCTCGTCAAGAGATCCCTGACGCTGGTAAACTACCGCAAGGTTGTTCCAGGCCGAGATGTCGTTCGGATCCTTTTCCACGCAACGCCTCAGATAGGCGGCGGCCTTGTTGTATTGCTCCTCCTTGAGGTAGCTCATGCCCATCGCAAAGTTCGCCGGCGAGTAGTCTGGAGCCGTTTGCAGTACCTTCTGCGCGTAGTGGCGCGCCATCACGAAGTCCAGGCGCCCCAGTCCGATATGCAGCCCCTCACGCGGCATCAACCGCCCCGTCTGCCACGTTGCTAGGCTGTTCACCCTCTGGCGTATGCGGCTGAGTGCGGGGTTGGCCTTGTCTAAGTCCGAGCCCAACGCCTCCTCCTTTTCGGAAAGTACAAGGTCGTTCGCGCGGTCTGCCTGCTCCGAACGCAAGTGGCAGAACCATGCCACGCGCCACTGGATGTAGAGAAAAAGATCGGCAAGGAGGCGGTCGGCGTTGCCGGCGAGGCCGGGATTGCGCTTGCGCAGGTCGAGGATGCGCCCCGCGAGCGCCCACGCGCGTTCTCGGCCGTTGGAGACTGCCTTCTCGTCGAGTCCGGCTGTGCGGGCGAGGAGTCCGGCGCAAGTCGGCATCGTGAACCCTTGTCGCTTCCAGAGTTCAAGACCCATCTGCGTGGCCATCGAGGGAAGACGCTCCCGTTTCGTGTTTGTCCACGAACGGAGAAGGTCGGCGGAACCGAAGGTGAGCATGTCGCGGTCCTCCTCATCCGCGCCGCCGCGCTGGCGGCACTTCTGGCGATAGACGGAGTTGTCCTCCATAAACGAAAGCGCCACGATTTTCTTCCCGCGCGCCGCTGCGCGCAACTCCACGCCACGGTCGAGGCGCCCGTCCGTGAAAAGTACGTCTGCGTCGCCTGACTCGTCCACCACCTGTTCGAGATAGTCGTCCACGATGCCCAGCAGCTCGCGGGTGGTGGTGCAGGGAAGTCGCATGAAGACGGCACACAGCAGCGCCGTCGTGAACGTCCAGAACAACAGGCGGGACACGCGGCGGAACTTGCCCACTGACTCCAGCGCGCGCTTTGCGGCCGACTCCTCCGTATCGTCTGGGAAACGCCTGATGGCGATGCGGCGTATGTTGCGAAAGTAGATTTCGCAGCAGAAGACCGCAAAGCCGAACGTGGCCGTGAGCGCATTCATGATCGCGAACAGTCCGAGGAGGTAGCCGCTCACCGGACGATGTACCGCCGACCATGTCCAGAACCAGAACGAAGCGAACGGCGAAAGCTGCAGAAGCGCCACGAGGGAGCAGACGAGGATGATGAGCCCGTCGCTGTAGCGCAGGAACTTGTCGTCGTCCGCCGCGCGCTTCATCAAGTGGAGCGTCAGCCCGAACGGTACGAATACAAGGAACAGCGCCGCGAACCACGCAATGGGCGAGGCGGCGGAAACGGTCTGCAGGCCATACAGATGGAACACGCGGATTATGAGATCGACAGGCTGCCAGTCGTGCGCCTCGAGTCCGCCCATCCTCGTGAACACTACGCAGTTGGCAGTTGCCATGAGGACGTAGCCCAGAAGGAACACGCCAATCAGACGCCACATCGAGACGAAGCGCACGACGAGATTCGCAAACGTGAACTGCACGCCGCTGGACAAGAAGGCGCTGAAGTACGTTGCTACCAGCACCGTCAAGCCCAACACCACGCCCGCCACCGATTCGCCCGCAAGAACGCCGCAAAGAGCCACGGCAAATCCGGCAAACAAAAGCCTGCCCGTGCGCAGAAACATCACGAACAGCAGCACCACCGGCAACGTGATCAGCAGTTCAAGGGTCTCTGGCAGGAAGGTCTGCCCCATCTGCCACATCGGTTCCGAAAAAGCCACGAGCAGCGTTCCTATGCCAGAGAGAATGTAGAGTACGTGGCGCGACCAGTTGACGCGGCGCCGGAGCGACAGTTGTTCCAGGGGCAGGATCACGTTGCCGAAGATCAGATAGATACACGCCGTACATATTCCGAGCGCCACGTTGCCACACCAGACTAGTGCCGCGTCGATTGAGCCAACGCCAACCCAACTCGCAAGCCCCGCAACGATCATTCGCCACAGGCCCGGCATGGGATCGTCCGGCGGAATAAGCCCGATTGCCTCCGACATCGGCTGCCACACGGCTGGTGTGGCAATCGGATAGCGGAAAAGAACAAGAAGGCTGGAGACGAAGCATCCCAGCCCGATTGCAATCAGGACGTCCTTGGATTTCATCTTGGAATCACTTGTTTCACGAAATGATAGAAGTATTTTATCATATCGCCGCAGTGGGCTTCAATGCAAAAGGCGTTATTTTTGCGTCTCCGAAGGCCGCTGCTTTTGCTATACTATCCGCCAAAGGACACTGTAAGCCATGCTCTACCTTCTCGCAGATACACTTGAAAAATTCTGGGGCCCGTTCCGTCTGTTGCGGTCGCACGCCCTCCTACTGGCCGCCGGCACGATGCTCGCGGCACTTGCCGTTTTGCTGTTGCTGCCAAAGCTGTGGCGGTTCTCGCCGCACGACCACGGCAAGGCCATTCTCGGCAAGGACGGGATGACGTCCGCCGGCAAGCCCACGGGCACGGGTCTGTGGGTGACGTTGCTCGTGCTGCCGATCCTCCTCCTGGTGTTGCCGCTTTCGGGTCCTGTGCTCGGCATCATCGCCTGTCTGTACGTGGCGATGGTGTGCGGCTATCTCGACGACCGGTCGGAGAAGCCCTGGGGACAGCTCAAGAAGGGCATACTGGACGTTGCGGTGTGCCTGGGTGTGGCGTACTTCGTGTGGTCGGCGCTTGGTGGCCATGTGTGGCTGCCGTTCGTCAAGGGCGACTGGATCATGCCGTGGTGGGCCTACATCCCCTGCATGGGGTTCGTACTGTTCGTGTCGATGAACGCGACGAACTGCTCGGACGGCGTGGACGGCCTGGCGGGATCGCTCTCCGTGATTTCGCTCATTGCGCTGGCGGTGTTCCTGTACGCGGTGATCGGCTACCGTCCGATGGCGGACTACCTCCTTGTTCCGCACAACTACCTCGCGGTGCGTTGCGCTATCATGCTCATGACGGTGGCCGGCGGTTTCGCGGGCTACCTGTGGTGGAACGCCGAGCCGTCGAAGGCGCTTATGGGCGACGCAGGGTCGCGCTTCCTCGGCCTGCTGCTCGGCGCGGGCGTGCTCGTGACAGAGAACCCGTTCCTCATCTTCGCGTTCGCGCCGATCGTGCTCGTGAACGGCGGTGGCGGGATGGTGAAGATCCTTCTCCTCCGCTTCTTCCGCAAGTGCGGACTCGACGTGCGTCCGCCGTCCCAGCTACAGCCGGAAGAACAGCAAAAGCGCAACGTGCTCGTGAAGGCTGTGTGGAAAGTCCGTTTCCCGCTACATGACCACTGCAAGAAAGAGCTGCACTGGACGAACGCGCAGGTCCTCATGCGCTTCGTGCTCCTGCAGGCCTTCCTCATGCCGCTCGTATTCCTTCTCCTCATAAAGATTCGTTGATGAACATCAAGAAGCATATTCCTGTAGTTGGTGCGGCCGCGCTGAGCGCCGCGTTGCTGGTCGCGGCGTTTCCGCCGTTCGGTGAGACGGCGTCCATCGCGGTGGCGCTCGCGCCGCTGCTCGTCGTTGCGCGCCTAGCCTCGCCTAAGAAGGCGGCGTGGACGTGGTTCGGCGGCGGATTCGCCTTCTGGTTCGCGACGCTCGCGTGGATGCCGGCGATCTGCAAAAACGACGGTCCATGGCCACTTGTGGGCCTCGGGTGGTTCGGACTCGCAGCTCTCTGCGCTGGTTACTTCGCGCTTTTCGGCTGGCTGGATGCCCGCGCATGGCGTCGGTTCGGACACTGGGGCCTTGCGTTTGAGCCGATCCTCTGGGCTGGCGTCGAATGGCTGCGCGGCTGGCTCTTCACGGGCTTCGCATGGAACTACCTCGGGACGGCGCTGGTGCCCATCCCCGATTTCCTCGCGCCGGCACGCGTGGGCGGCGTGTATCTCGTGAGCGCGCTCGTGGTGCTTGTGAACGGAGTGTTCGCAACGCTCGCATGTCGGGTAGTGGCGCAGATGCGACGCGAGGCGCCGGAGGGACGCCGCTGGATCCGTTCGCTCGAGACGGCTGTGCCGCTCGCCGTAGTGCTGCTCGTCTTCTGGTTCTGCCGACCGCCGGCGGACGGCGGCCTCGTCGAGGCCGCCCTACCGGGAAGCGAGCAGCAAAACACGCTCCGCGTGGCCCTCGTGCAGCGGAATGCGCCCTGCGTGTTCCGCGCCGGGAAGGAACGGCAGGATCCCGTGGAGGCCTACCGCAATCTCATGGAGGCCATGGCGCCTGCGAAGCCGGACCTCGTCGTGTGGGGCGAGAGCGCGATGTCGGAGTTCGGCCGGCTCGCGAGCGAGCGGGCCTACCGCGCGGCGAAGTTTTTCTCGCAACTTGTCGGCGGGGCGGCGCTTCTCGCGGGCGGTGACTACGGCGAGCGGACGAACGAGACCGTTCGCGTCTACAACTGCGCGGGGCTCTACATGCCGTCCGGCGACGACATGGCGCTCCAGATATGCGCGAAGCAGCACCTCGTGCCGTTCGGCGAGTACATTCCGTTCGACAAGTGGATCCCGGTGCTGCAGAAGCTTTCGCCGATCGGCGTATCCTTGTACCCCGGCGAGGCGAAGTTGTTGGAGGTGCCGGTTGCGGTCGCGACGGAGCGCGACCCTCCCGGTGCGGTCGCGACGGAGCGCGACCCTCCCGCTGGGAGAGTGAAGGTGGCGCCGCTCATCTGCTTTGAGGACACCTTGCCGCCGCTCGCGCGGAAGGGGGCGCAGCTGGGAGCGCAGGCGATAGTACTGATCACGAACGACAGCTGGTTCTCCGACTCGTGGGAGGCGGAGCAGCATGCTTGGCAGGCCGTGTTGCGCGCGGTGGAGACGGGTCTTCCGGTCATCCGCGTGGGCAACTCCGGCGTGACGGGCGTTATCGGGGAGTCCGGGCGCACGCGGTGGCTCACGGACGGCGCGGGCCGTCCGCTCGTCGACGCCCCGGGATGTCAGCTTGAAACGGTGCAGGTGCGGACGGCCCCCCGCCTCACGCCGTACGTGCGGGTTGGGGACTGGCCGTTGCTGGTTCTCTTTGCCGCTTCCCTAGTGGGCCTGTTTATGGTAAAATGTAAAACATGAAAACAAGCGATAACTGTCCCTGCGCCTCAGGCAAGCCTTACGGCGAGTGCTGCGGGCCAATCATCGGCGGAAAACGACAGGCTGCTACGGCTGTCGAGCTCATGCGTGCGCGCTACAGCGCGTACGCAGTGGGCGACGTCAAATTTCTTTACAACTCATCCGGTCCCGAAGTCCAGGCCGAGTTCGACGAAAAGACTACGCGCGAGTGGTCCAAGTCGGCCACTTGGCAGGGCATGGAGGTCCTTGAGACCGAACGCGGCGGCGAGGGCGATGAAGACGGATACGTCTCGTTCATCGCGCGCTACACGGCGAACAAGCAGGCGTGCGAGCACCGCGAGCGCTCCTACTTCAAGAAGATCGACGGGGTCTGGCGCTTCATCGACGGCCAGATTGACACGGGCGAGCCCTGGCATCGCGAGGAGCCGAAGGTCGGACGCAACGATCCGTGTCCCTGCGGCAGCGGTAAGAAGTACAAGAAGTGCTGCGGGAAGGGTAAATGAAGCCGGCCGCATTCCTCTTCGACCTGGACGGGACGCTGATCGACACGGAGGCGCTGTGGACTGAGGCCATCGTCGAATGGCTGGCCGACCGCGGCGCGCGGACGACGGTCGAGGCGGTCGCACCCGTGGTCTTCGGCCACAGCTGGCTGGACATCCAGTCCACACTCCACGAGAGATTCCCCTCTTTGCCTAAGACCAGTGCCGAGGACGACGCGAAGACGCTGCGCCCCTACTACGCGCGGCGTGCCGTCAACCCCGCGAGTCAGGTCATCCCCGGCGCGGTGACGTTTCTCAAGAAGGCGTCGCGCCACGCGCCGTGCGTGATCGTATCGGGGTCGCCCCACGACGACGTCGTGCAGGCGGCCGAGCTGTGCGGCGTCGAGAACTTCGTGCGCTTCGTCCTGGGCGCGGAGGACTACGGACGCGGCAAGCCCGCTCCCGACGGCTACCTGAAAGCGGCGTCGATGCTGGAGGTGGACGCGAGCGAGTGCGTGGTGGTGGAGGACTCCACCGCCGGCGTGCAGGCAGGCCGCGCGGCCGGGATGCGCGTTATTGGCGTGGACCGCAACCAGCGCGCCCCGCAGGATTTCGCGGGATGCGAATGGCTGGTACACGATTTGTCCGAACTGGACGTACATGCAGTGTTCGGCGAAGCCGACTAGAGATGAAACGAAAAACGAACGAAAGGTAAAAAGAATAATGTTTGGTTTCTTGATAGCGATAGCCATCGGCGTGGTGGTCGGTCTCGGACTCTCCTTCGGGGGCGTGTTCGGCATCGGCTGGAGCATCACCTGCGGCGTTCTGGCGTTCATAGTGGCGCAGGTCGTCATTGGGAGGATCATCCAGAAGCGCGTGAAGGAGGCGATGGATTCCGTCCAGAACATACTGATGGAGGGGCAGAAACGCCTTCAGGCCAAGATGGCGCGCTGGCAGATGCGTCCGCCGGGGTCGATCCAGGCCGCACAGGCGGAGATCGCCCGCGACCAGAAGGTGTTCGTGCGCGAGGCGCTGGAGCAGACAGAGGTCCTGCACAAGTTCGACAACTGGGTGCCGATGATGAAGCGCCAGATCGCCACGGCGCAGTTCCAGCTCTACTGGATGATCAAGGAGTTCAAGAAAGTGGACGAGTTGATGCCGAAGGCACTGTTCCTCGACCCCACCACGAACGCGATGAAGCTTGCGCGCATGTACATGACGGACAAGCCCGTCGAGGAGATGGCTGCGGTCTACGAAAAGGCGACGCGCCGCCTCCGCTACAACCAGAACGTGCTGCTCGCCGCGGCCTGGAGCTGGATACTCATACAGAAGAAAGACGTGGACGGCGCGTTCAAGGCGCTCAACGCCGCGCTTGAGAAGAGCGACAACGAGACGCTCAAGGCGAACCGCGACCATCTCGCTAACAACCGCGTGGCGCACTTCTCCAACACGGCGCTCGGCGACCAGTGGTACGCCCTGTTGCTGGAGGAGCCTCGCATCCACCAGCAGCGCATGCGTCCGCAGTGGCGCTGACCACGTTGCGCGGCAACAGATCGTTTGGGAAACTGCATCGACATGACACGCGAAGAAATTGAATCGAAGCTGAAGGACGTGATCGTCTCGTCGCTTGACCTCGAGGACCTCACCGCTGCGGACATCGCCACTGACGCGCCGCTGTTCGGCGAGGGCCTGGGGCTCGACTCCATTGACGCCTTGGAGCTCGGCATGGCCGTGAAGAAGACGTTCGGCGTCACGTTCGCCTCCGATCCCGCCGAGAACAAGAAGATTTTCTATTCGGTCAAGACGCTGGCCGACTTCATTGAACAGCAGAAGAAGGGCGACCCGTCATGACTGAAGAGGAAATCCAGAAGCAGGTCGTCGACATCCTCGCGACCGACTTTGAATGTGACCGTGAAAAGCTCACGCCAGAAGTCAATCTGTTCTCAGACCTCGACCTCGATTCGATCGACGCCGTCGACCTCGTCGTGCGGCTCCAGCAGGTGACGAAGAAGAAGGTCAATCCGGAGGAATTCCGCCAAATCCGAACGCTGCGCGACGTAGTGCAGGCCGTATACAAGCTTGTGAACGAATGAGATGATCTCCGCCGTCTTCGCCATCCTCTTCGGCGTTTCGCTGCTGCCAGGGCGCAAGCCGCTCTGTCTGCGGTTCGCCGAGCGGATTTCGGACGGCATCATGCCGGATGGCGCGGAGGCGTACTGCCGCAAACTCACGTGGGTGTGGTTCGTCGTGCTGCTGGCAAACGCGGCGGTCTCCGTCGCCTTGGTCGCGTTTTTCGGCGGCCTCGTCGAGGCCGCCCTACCGAGAGTAATTACGGCGAGCGCGCTTTCAGTCGCCGTGGTTGGCGGAACGTTCGCCATAGAGGGATTTATCCGCGCGCGGCGGTTTTCTGTGACATTCCACACTTCTGGATCCACTGCTAAGCCGAAGACCATCGTGAAGACGTTCGCATCCCTCGCGAAGGAGGTGGCCTTCCACCGCGCGCGCCTCGCGGACGTCCTTGCGCGCAAGCCCGTTTTTCTATCAACGGTCGAGCCGCACCACATGTACGGCATCCTCTGGCGTGTGTTGCTCCCTAAGGCGGCGGGCTGCACGGTCGACCCCGAGGTGATCCTCACGCCGGAATCCCTGCTGAAGAAGATGCGCGCCGCCGAAAGCGTGTTCCTTGTCACTACGCCGAGCTTCCTCGCGCGGTTCGTGGAGTACGCCTACCTGTACGACGTGCCGCAGAACATAGTGGAACTCACCACTTCCGGTGCGCTCCTCACTGCGGATGTCGCAGCCGCCGCGCGCCGTGTGTTCGGACGCGCCCCGCTGGAGATATTCGGCAGCACGGAGACGGGCGGCGTGGCGGATCGCAGGCAGGAGACGGGCAACGAGCTGTGGACTGTGTTCGATCCGGTGAAGGCGTGGACGGACGCGGATGGCAGACTCGCGGTGTCCTCGCCCTTTTCGTGCGCGAGGCGTTTCACGTTGGGCGACGGCGTGGTTTTCGAGGCGTCTCGCCGCTTCAGGCTCTGTGGTCGCATGGACCGGATGGTGAAGATCGCGGAGCAGCGCGTGTCGCTGCCCGAAATGGAGGCGACGATGTGCCTTATTCCGGAGGTGGCCGAGGCGGCGCTGGGCGTGGTGGAGGGGCCGTACGGTCCATCCCTCGGCGCGGTCGTCGTGCCGAAAAAGGGTTGGACGGACCTCAAGACTCTCGGCAAGCGGGCGTGCGCACGCGCCCTGCGCGCGAAGTGCCAGCAGTTCTTCCCGAAAGGGGCAGTTCCGCGCAAGTACCGTTTCGTCCATGCCCTTCCGCGCAACGCGCAGGGGAAGGTCCAGGCGTCCGCCATTCAGGAAATCCTCACCTCGCAGATGGCGGAGCCGCTCATGGAAGACGAGATACGCACGTCCACCACATACGAGGCCGATCTCACGTTCGACGGAGACGCCGCTTATTTCAAGGGACACTTCCCCGATTTCGCGGTGCTGCCCGGCGTGATCCAGCTCGGCACGGCACACCGCATTGCCGAGGCGTTCATTGGTCATGCGCGTCCGCTGCGCCAGGTCAAGAAGATGAAGTTCATGCACGTGCAGTGTCCGGGCGAGACGGTGCATTTCACGTTGACTAAGAAAACGGACGACGAGTTCGCCTACGAATACCGAAAGGGGGATGTGCAATGTGCAAGCGGCGTACTGTGCTTCTAGCCGCGCTGACGGTTCTTTGCGTAGTGGCGGCGGGCGGAACGGTTGCCGTTACGCCCGGCTCAGACGCGGCCTTGCCGGAAACCGCGTCCGGCACGTTCATCCAGCGCAAGACGCTGGCGGACGTTGAAGTGACGATCACGTCCACCGGCACGTTCCGCTTCGAGAAGGGGCGTCTCTTCGAGTGGCGTACCTTGAAGCCGCTTCCCTCCACGTTCACCGCAACGCCCACGAACTACGCGATTACGGTGAACGGCAAGACCTCCACGCGCAATCTCAAAAGCAACGTGGATGAAATCGCAAAGATATTTGAGATCAAGGAAGTGAAGGAATTCGTTAAGAGCGTGAAGAGCGAGCCGCAGGTCGGATTTCCAAACAAGGTGACGGTCGAGTTCAAGAACGGCGACCGCCTCGACATCGAGATGAAGCGGTGAAGACGGCGCGCATAGTACTTGTGGTTCTCATCGCGCTTGCGGGGGCTGCGCTCGCATGGCGCGTATGCGAGGGCCTGCACGTTGAGACGGACGTACTTGCGCTTGTCGAGACGGAGCACAGCGGTTCACTGATGGAACTGGCGGCCGGCCGCGCAAGACAGGGACAGTTGCTTCTCGAAGGCGGCGACGAGGAACAGCTCGTAAAAGTGGCAAATGTCCTGTCCGAGCAATTCAAACTCAACACAGCAGTCGATTTTCAGAAGACGCTGCGCTATCTCGCCCCGCGCACGCGCGGACTCGTCTCCGCCGAAACGCGCGAGCTGCTACGCGCAGGCAAGTTCAAGGACGTGGCCAACGCCTCCGCCGCACGCCTCTTCGGACCGGTGCCGCCGCTCTTTTCCGTTAAGGACGATCCGTTCCTGCTTGCCACGGACTATGCGATGTCCATGCAGTCGAACCTCGCTCCCGGCTGGTCGCTCAAGGACGGATATCCGGTTTGCGAACGCGGCGACCGACACTTCCTGCTTATGCAGTGCGGCGACCTCTCGCTTGAAAAGGCGGAGGAGATCATGCAGGGCGCAGAGCGCATCAACGGCTCCTTCGCCGCCGGCTTCGCGAAGATATGGTGCTGCGGGCCGGTGTTCCACACGGCGCGTTCCACATCCAGCGCGAAACGTGAAATCAACCTCCTTTCCGTGATATCGGTCGTTCTGGTGGCGCTGCTCGGATGGATGCTCTTCAGTTCGTGGCGGTTCGTGCCGCAACTGCTCGTCACGGTGGGCGTGGCGTTCTTCGTGGCCATAGGCGCGCTCTTCGCGTTCTTCCCGTGTCCGCACGTGATCACGTTCGTCTTTGGCGTGACGCTCATCGGCCTTGCCGTGGACTATGTGTACCATTCACGTTCCGCAGGCGGGGCGGGGAAGGTGCTCAAACCGCTCACGCAGTCACTTGCCACGTCGCTCGCTTGCTTCGCGCCGCTACTCTTTGCGGACATTTCCGCCATGCGCCAGATGGCGCTCTTCACGATGGCGGGTCTTGCGGGGGCGTATCTGTGTGCGCTCGCGTGGCGGCCCAATGGCGGTGATGTTGGTAGGGTCTCGCGTCCCGCGCGGCCGCGGGCACGCGGGACGCGTGCCCCTACCTTCGCAATTGGGGCGGGGCTCTTGGTGATTGCGGCGATGTGCGGGATATGTCGCGTGAAGGTCTCGTTCGAGCCGTCGGCGTTCTATAGTCCCGGCAAGTTCCTGGCGGAAGGTGAGAAGCGGCTCTTCGAGTTGAATCCGATGGGCGGCGGAAAGTTCGCGTGCATCAAGGGGAAGACGCTGCAGGAGTCCCTTGAGATTGAAGAGGCTGCGGGGTTGAGGGGGCTTTCCGCCGTGATTCCGTCGTTGAGGCGTCAGAGCGAGAACGTCGCGCTTGTGGAAAAGCTTAAGGAGCGAGAGGGGAATGCCTACACGGAGCTGACGGGGTTGAAGATGCCTCAGGAGGATACGAGAGGCTTTCTCGACGTGGCTAACGTAGAGGACGAGTCGCTGAAGAAGGTCGTGCGCTCGTTTTCGCCGCGCGGCAAGGAGATCGTGGTGCCGTGTCCCGACGAATTCCAGAGCGCCGATCCGCGCGTGGTGGTGCTTGATCCGCGTCAGGCGGCGAAGAAGATGTTTGCACGGCTCTTCATATCTGCGGGAAAGTTGTTCTACATTTCACTTGCGGCGCTTGCGGTGCTTCTCATCGTGTTTTTCCGCAAAAAGTTCTTAGATTACATGAGCGGCGTCGGTGGTGCGGTCCTCTGCACGATGGGGATGTTGGGCTGGCTGGGGATTCCGCTTACGTGCTTCACGCTCCTTTGTTTCTTCGTGATGGCGGGGCTGGGTCTCGACTACGTAATCTTCCACCGTTCCAAGCCCGCGCCGGAGACGCGGCGCACGGTTCTTTATTCATTTCTCTCTTCGCTTGCGGGGTTTGGGATGCTTGCTTTTACGGAGTTTCCTGTCACGCGCGGAATGGGGGTGACGCTCGCGTTCGGACTGTTTTTCGCATATTTATACTCGTTCGACGAGTTTTTCCGTCGTCGTCGTGTAACTTCTTCCCCCGAAGCGGGTAAACAGGGTAGAACCAAAAACTCAAATGCATCCAGAGGAGAATAGAAATGGGTCGATCAGTAATCACAGGAGTGGGGAACAATAACATCCCCCAGCCGATCGTCAACAGCGTGCATGAACGCGAAGAGCAACTACGTGGATCGACGAACTTCATCATCCGCGACATGCACAATACGATCACTATCGCCGGCAACCACACGGACTGGTTCAAATAACGGGAAGCGGCGGATCGTACTAGACCGGAAAGTTCCATGGCGTGACTCGCCTCTTAAAACGGAGATACTTCGTTGCGGATGTTTGTGGCGATGAAAGGAGTTCAGATGTCAGAGTTTTATCCATTGCCGCCTGATGTGCGGCGGCGAATCGAAAAGTGGCTCAAGGAGCATTTGGACGAGACTACGGACTCGGATGACATCCCCTGCGTAGTTACGCACGATGGCGGAGAACCCGATGCTCGCACTTTCGCGAGGTTCCCGCCATGCGGCCTTTCCCCGACGGCGTCCGCTAAGCTGGCTGCGTCAATCAGCGCGATGGTTGAAGAACCGTTTGCGAACGAGCTGAACCGTTGGCTGGAACGCAAGGGGATGGATCCGGTTTCGGTCTATAAGGGCGCAGGCGTGACGAAGCAGGTGTGGGCGAAGCTCCGCAATGCCAGCGAAGGGCGCAAGCCGAGCAAGGATACAGCACTGGCGCTTGCTGTCGGTTTCAAGATGACGCCTGCAGAGGCCGATGCGTTTCTGGCGAACGTGGGCTACGCCTTCTCGCCCACCTCTCGCCGCGACGCAATCGTGCGCTTCTACCTTGCGCATTCCGACTGGGACATTCTCGGCATCAACACAGCGTTGTTCGACTTCGGCGAGAAAACGCTGGGCGAAAGATAGCGAAAAGAGTATATCGGATTGCGGCAAAAGTCGCCTTGGCGACTACCTTTTGCGAGGGTGTTGGTGTTATACTTCACGCCATCAACAACCCTCAACAAAGGAATGCATGAAAACCAAGTTTTGCACGTCTTCTTCGTTTGTGCCTCTGGTGGTGCTGCTAGGGGCGTTTGCCGGATTGGCAGTCATGGGGCTGGTGTTCTGTTGGCTCTGCCCGGACATGTCGCATGATGTCGGAGGTTCCGCCTCGCGATGGCATTTCAAGCAACAGGTAGTCTGGAACGTCATTGGCATAGCGGCGTTTTACGCGGCAGCTGCCATCGGATGGAAACGTTGGCTCAAGGCTGCGCCTTTCCTGTTCGAAGGCTGGGTTGCGCTTTGGTTTGCCGCGCACATGCGACAGCTCGATGGCGGGGCATCCACAACTGTGCCGATAGGGCCGATTTCACTGGATGTCTGGACCCTTTTCCCTGTCGCACTTGCCTTGTTGGCGGCTTGGCTTCGCGAACGATATGGGATTCGGATAAGGCGAATCCTCTTCATCATCGGTGTCGTGGCCGTTACCGTAACTGCATATGATCTCATCACGGACGAAAGCCGAATGAATCGCATTGTGGCGTTTTTCGCAGAAGATGGCTCCCCGGCAATGTCTCCTTCGGCATGTGCTCGCAGTTTCGCCCAGTGCCAGGCATGCAAGGCTTTCACGCAGGCCAAATGGGTATCTTCTAGCGATACGGAGATTCTACGAAGGATTCCTGGGCAAATAACCTATTCGATGCCTGCATCGTCTGCCGTCATGTTTGGGAAGTGGTTTATATCCGTAGCAGGTGGATTTTTCGCCGTCATCGCGTTCAGCCTCATTTGGTTCTGGCGCGTTACCAAGGACAGGGCAAAGCAGGCATTCGTCTTGGTTGCAGGGCTGGGAATCATTGTCCCCACCGTATTTGGAGTCTACCAATGCCTTGGGATTGTGCCGATGTCGTACATGTGCGTACCGCTTGTGTCAAACTGCACAACGTCGGTTCTGGCGTCATGGCTCGGTGCCGGCATTCTCGCTTCAGCGTGCGTCGGCAGGGGAGAATTCGTCTGGTCACGAGCAGAGTACCTGTCGGAATAATTGGTGTCGGTGACATGCATATCGAATTGTCGTGCCGTGGGTATGCGCTCGCGGAAATTTAAGGCCAATTGTCTAGTTCAAGGAAAGAATATGATATACTACAAGCCAATGGAAAACAATGCACAGCGGTGCAAGAAGCCGTTTCGCGAATGGCTCCTGAATCTCTGCGGCTATGAAATCTGGCCGCCGACGCACAACGACCCTCGCATACAGGGTCCGCAGCCGCGCATCCTCACCAAGCGCCAATGGAATGCGATGCAGAAGTCCGCCTCTGCAGCTCAGTGAAATGAAAGGATTGCAATTATGTGGGGTCCATTTAATTTTGTCGAATCTTTTATCGATAATGTATTCAGGGACAAAGTGCATCCACTTATGGGCTCAATACTCTACATCGATATGGCATTTGGTTTTGCGGATCATTCTGGAGTCTATGTCGGAAATGGGCTATCGGGCAATGGACTTGTTCAGAAGGTTTCAGTCGCTGAATTCATGAATACGCCTGCGCCGATAAACACGGCAATGAGTATTTACGTCTCAAGCCACAACGGAGAAGCCGTCGGTTCAAGTGTGGTTGCACAACGTACCCTAGACATGGTGGGGACCTGGCGTGACTACAACTTGATTCTCGACAATTGCCACCAGTTTTGCAGCGGGTGTGTTACATGCAATTTCGAAAATGCGGATAATTTCCTTTGGATGCTCAAGCACACTGTTAAAAGGTATATTAATGCGGATGAATGGCGTGTATGGGACAAGGTAACATAATCGCAGGGGATGACGTTGAATGCAAGGTGGCGAAAAAACAACCATGACTGACCAGGAAATATCCAGATGATGCCCACCGCCTCCTGCTTCGGCGGTTTTCCCGCTTTGGCATTGATGTTGCTATATGGTGAGTGAAAGGAATCAAGAAGATGGCCATTGACTCGAAAGAGATGAAGCACGCGCCTTTTGGAGAAGTGGAAGAACGGCATGAAGACCATAGCGGAATCGCCATCTAAAAGGCTCAGAAGGAGATTGGAAAATGAGAGGCATCCTGAAACTTGAAATCAAGTTGTTGATGGTTCTGCTGAAGGATATCGGTAAGAGGATTCTTACATTGTGACCGATGAAACAATTTTAACCCATTTCGCCATGCAAATATGGTATAATACGAGACATGAGTTTAAGCACTGCTAGGCAACGATTGATGAGCGTGATAAAGCAAAAGCCAAATGGAGAAGTGCATCTGACCGACGAAAGGGTCGTTCAGATGCGTTTCGTTAGCCATGCCATCACGCAGTTTATTTGTTCGCAGCGAATAAACTTGTGGTGGAACACCGCGACGCATAACAATCAATGTTCAGAGGTTTTCAATGCTGCGCTGCTTGCGGTTCTCAATGGCGATTTCAAGGAGGCCCGACGATTGCGACTCAAAGCAACATTCGGTTTCATAAAGTGGCCATTGGTTGCGGGGGGCATCATCGGCGTTTGCTGTAGTTTTATTCCATTCCTGTGGATTGTGCTTGCGATCCTTTTGTTGATGCTTGTGGGGCGCTTCGGGTGGTTGCTATGTGCAGAGGCTGAAAGCTTCTGTAAACTCCTCAAACGGAAGATGCCAAAACCAGATGACCAGTACTGGCCATTTGCCGTGATTCCGATGAATCCTGACGGAAGTAGATACAAGCGTTTCATGAGAGGTGTGAAGGAGAAGTTGCCGAGATGCCGCTTTCTTGAGAAGGCATATTCTGCTTTTGTTGTATTCCGTGACGCTGAAACAAGATATGCCCATCTGCCTGTGAAGAACTGTGTCGTGTGCGCGACTATGAGCGCAGGCAAGTCAACATTCGTCAATGCACTTCTTGGCATGGATGTCTTGCCGGCACGACATGGGGCTGCGACGGCGAAGGTGACGAGCGTTTATGATAGGGATGGTGAGGATGGCTTGGTTGGCTTTACGGAGGATTCCTCTGGAGACCTTACAGATGTTGATACCGCAATTGATTCATCAGTTATCGACGGTTGGAACGGCGACAAGGGCATCACACGCATCTTTCTACAAGGCGATCTTGATGGCATCGCCAATGAGGGCTTTAAGGTTGCCGTCCATGACACTCCTGGCACGAACAACAGCGGAGATCGAATGCATCATTCAGTAACAAAGAAGTTTCTGCGAGAGTCGTCCCCAGATGTTGTAGTGTATGTGGCGAACGCAGAACAGCTTTGTACGACAGATGAGGGTGACCTCCTTAAAGAATTGTTTTCCGGGGTTGTGTGTTCGCATGGCACTCCGGTTCTCTTCGTTCTGAATAAGGCAGACAGCATTGACACTGAGAAAGAGAGTCTTGCAGGACTGATGGAACGATACAAAGACTTTTTGACGCAAATTGGATTCGCTAACCCCGTCGTATGCCCTGTGTCGTCGAAGGCCGCTCGCCTCATAAAAATGGCACTTAAGGGCAGGGCCGAATGTTTCTCCGATTCTGAGCGTGACGATTTCCCGCTGATAGCTCGACGGTTCACAAAACGGCTTGTTTTTGACGAGGCGATGCCGCATCAGGAGGCATGTCATTTTCCGGCACAAATTGCAGTTGACGGAGAAGAGTACGAAGCTTCTGCGCTTTGCACCGCATTGTCCCATACGGGTATTAAGAGAATCGAGACTGAACTTGAAAAGCTTTTAACATCTACCAACAAGGAGAACAAATGAAAAAGATCGAGCTGACTTACAACCCATTTACACACGAAAGGACCTTCCTTGTAGACGGGAAGTCTGCGACACTTCCCAAATGCTGGGGGGAAAGCGGCACCAAGGAGCTTTCCGAGTGGTGTGGTGACTTCTTTCAAGCTCTAAAGGATAAGTTTAACGATTCCGAAATGGAGGTGCGTTTCAAGGGTATCTTGCGCGATTGGGAGTTCCTTACAGATGCAAGGGAGAAATACAGTACGGAGAATCCTTCGGACAGAATTGCCTTGATTGATGCAGGATGTGTGAATACAACGGCCAAACTTGGCGAATTGCGTAGGCTGTTTGATAGGATGCATTCAGGATCGCCGTTCCCCGAGCTCAAGACGCCAGAACTGAAGAGCCTCTTCGACAAGACGATGTCCAGCGAGTTTGAGATGGCGGTTGTAGCCACAATGTCAAGCGGAAAGTCTACGCTTATCAATTCAATGCTTGGATGCGAACTCTTGCCTGCACGTAATGAGGCGACCACGGCGACGCTCGCCAAGATACACGATATTGATGGCATGGTCGGTTTTAAAGGAACGAGTTATGACGTTAACCGTGAGGAAATCGCATCTTTTGATTCGCTCACACTTGATAAAATGAATACGCTGAATGACAACCCGAAGACCTCGGTAATTGAGATCTATGGCGATGTGGTCGGCGTTGAGTCCAAGGATATCAAGCTGTTGCTTACGGACACACCCGGACCAAATAGTCTTACTGATAGCCATAAAGCGCACACTTATGCACTAATACAGGCTGAATATAAACCAATGATTTTGTATGTTTTCAACGGTACACAATTAGAGACAAAGGCCGACAATGGGTTGCTTAAGGATATAGCAGAAAGTATGCGCTTTGGCGGGCGGCAAACTCAAGAGCGTTTCATCTTTGTGCTTAATAAGGCAGATGAGTTTGACCCGGGGCATGGGGAGAGTGCGCAGAAGAAGATAGAGGATGTCAAACAATATCTTGCCAAACACGGTATTTGCAATGCACGCATATTCCCAGCATCAGCACGTATGGCAAAAGTCATTCGTCAATATCTTAAAGGGCAACCTCTTACAGAGACGGAGGAAGATGAAATATTGCCTCAGTATCAATCATTCATCAGGCGAGAGTGGAAGCATTTTTCTGATTTCGCTCCCTTGTCCTCAACGGCTAGGCGTGAACTTAATGCCGCACTTTCCGACGCGCTGAAGAAAGGCGATAATTATCGTGCAGCACTGATCTACACAGGTGTCCCGGCAATTGAGCTAGCCATTACCGAGTATTTGGCGAAGTACGCACTCCCTGCAAAACTTTCAGAGGGCGTACATTCATTCAAAGACAAGATTGATAGTCTTGGCGTGGAAGCAGAGGAGACGAAACGACTTGAAGGCAATCGCGAAGCGGTCGAGAAACTGCGAGCGAATCTTGACAAGCTTGAATCCGCACTAGCCAAAGGCGAGAAGGCCGATGTAGTGAGAGCAAAAATTGACGGCCTTTCCGTCAAGGATGTCTTGAGAGATAAGTTTGAGAAGATCAGCGGTAAACTTTTCTCGGCCATTACAACTAAGACCCAAAAAATGCAAAGTACACGGTTGCATGCCGATGCTGCGCAGGCTTATGTAGAGAGCCTACAGGAGACGTTGCCGGACATGGAGCGGAAGTTTCGTATCGACGTGCAGGATGCTCTCAATAAGGCGTTTACCGCACAAGCGCAGGACGCGATCAAAACCTACCAGAAGTATCTTGAGGAACTGACAGGGGTATTACCATACAATATACCTCCAGCGGCTATTCTTGGTGATGTGGCTGAAATTACCCTTGAATCCACTCTTGAAGAGTATTCTCGCATGGAAAATGTACAGATTGGAAGCCACAAGGAGACAACCAGCGGCGGCTCTTTGGTAGGAGGATTACTTGGTGCCGGAGGTGGTCTTGCTGCCGGTCTTGCATTTTTGAGTGGCCCTGTCGGTTGGCTTGCTGCAGCTGGTGCGGCTGTTGCTGGTGCGGCCATCGGACATGCGGCAGACAGAGATGAAGTCGTGGCTGATTACGAAAGTCAGAAGTTTGTTGACCTTTCTCGTTGGCTTGATGAGAAGTTGTTGCCGCAGATAGAAACTTCTGTTGAATCAACACGCAAGGCGGCATTTGATTGGGCGAAGCGGGAGGAGAAGAAATTTAAAGAATATTTCAAGGCCAAACTTGCGGAACTTGATGGTGTAGTCAAGAAGAAGCTTACGGAAAAGAAAAAGGCAATTGCAGATCAAGCGGCACTTGAAAAGACGATAGCTGAAAATGAGAGCAGGCTGGCATGGCTCAATCATTTCAAGACCGATCTCGAAAAGGTTCTGGCTGTGTGATGGAGGCAAGACAATGAGCGTAAGCGAAAAACTGAAGACTGCCGTCAAGGCAAAGGATATAAACGCGATTCGCGACTGTCTCTGGTCTCGTATCGTTCTCGACCCAAATTTTACAAAGGGCTTTCCTGAAAGCTGGAAATTCTGCCTTGACAACGGAATTACCGAGGCAGAATTGTACGAGCCGCATGATGGCCGCCCTCTGCCGGAAGAGGTTTCGGACGATTATTTCTCGGCTTTGAGCGGACAGCTGCGTACTAACTTTTCTCGTGAACGCTTGGATGCAATAAAGTGCATTGGTCGCGCCCTTTATCCGCCCAAGCCGGCTGATGGTAATGGCACGGCTTCTGATTCATCAGGAGTCCCTCACTCGTATGATGTGAAGCGGATCGTCGTCTCCTGCGCCGCTGCCGCTATTGGTGTGGCAGTAGGTGGTGCTGTGGGCGGGTTTCTGCTCAGAAGAGTACTGATTGGTGCGATAGTCGGTGGCGTTGCCGGGGGCGCAGCAGGCGCTATGCTCGGCAAACGTAAACGTTCCGATACTTCTCGGTAGAAAGGTGGTGAGAGATGTCAGAAGAAGTTAAAGTTCTTGAAGCGACACGCGATGCGAAGGAACTCGCACTTGCAGTAGGACGGGCCGATTCATTGTTGGGAAGGACATATCTTTCGGTCATGCAGAGGGCGGAGGTAACTAAAGCCCCTTACAAAGTCGTGACTGAAGCATCGGCGTATGCAAGAGAACTGAATGAACACGTGCGCTTGTTCAATATTTCGCAGCTCGTACTCGATAAGAGTGAGAACATGCGAGACAAATTGGCTACGGTGTTTCAGGCAGTTCACGCCGTAGGCGCATCGTTCCTTATGCTTGTTTCCGGAAAGAAGGAAAGTGTTGTGATACACGCAGGGGTTCGATTCGATGGCGATGCGGATGGCCTTGACCTCGCTCAGGATGTCTTGGCGTCCTGTCTTAACGCCAATTTCCCCGGCGTCGTATTTTCAAGGGCGGACGAGAATTCAATTGGCGCTCTTGCTGGAGAGACTTTTGCTGCTAATCCGCGCGTGGCTACCGTCACAGATGTGCCGGGTTTGCGCTTTGAGGACGAGACGAAGGAACGGCGTTTCATGCAAGGCATAGAGAAGTTGATCGATGCCATGCGTGGTGAAGAGTATTCGTTTCTTGTCATTGCAGACCCAGTATCTTCTGGCGACCTTTCCGCAAGCCGTCGGGCATTGGAAAATCTATACTCCAATCTTGTTCCTTTTGGGGAGTCGCAATTCACGGCGGGTGCAAGCGTTACAGATAGCATTAGCAAATCTATTTCCAAAGGCGTGACCGAGTCGATCAACAGAAGCGTTACGAATAGTGCGCAGCACACAGTAAGCAAATCGACGACGGTGACCGCGACTGTTTCTGAAACGACTCAGGCTGGCATATCTGTCGCGCCATTCGGAATAGGGGGAAACGCCAGTCAAAGTTTAACAATTGGAGTTTCAACAGGTGTGACGGTAGGTGCTGCCGACACGTCCGGGGTTGCTGTTCAATTGGGAACTGGTGTTTCTGAGGCCTTGACGAAGGGCGAACAAGAGGGCCGTCAAGAGGGTACAAGTACTAGCCTCCAGATCAAACTTGAAAACCACACGGTGATGCAACTGCTTGACCGTATAAAGCGCACTCTTAAACGCTATGACGAATGTGGCGATCTCGGAATGTGGAATTGCGCGGCATATTTTATGTCGGATAAGTCGGGTGTTGCACAGATGGCGGCAAGCGTCTATCATGCGCTTGTTCGTGGTGAAGATTCATCGCTTGAGAGCGGCGGCGTGACGATGTGGGATAGCGAAAGGTCGGCGCAAATTGTTCCGTTCCTCAAGCACATGGAACATCCACGTGTGATTGTGAACGGTCTTGCCGTGACGCCTGGAACGCTTGTCAGCAGCGCGGAACTCGCCATTGGTGCTGGACTTCCGAATAGGTCTGTTCCCGGAATCCCCGTCTTGGAATGTGCTGAATTTGGGCGCACGGTGTCAACCTACAGCCGCGATAGAGAATCGCGCAATGTCGAATTAGGTAAGATATTCAATATGCACAGGGTCGAGGCGTTGCCTGTGCGCCTTGACGCGGAAAGCCTCGCGTCCCATGTGTTCGTGACGGGTTCAACAGGCTGCGGCAAGTCCAATACTGTGTATGTACTGCTTGATAGCCTGCTGCAACAGGGTGTTAACTTTCTTGTTGTCGAACCTGCGAAAGGCGAATATCGCAGTGTATTTGGAGGTCGATCATCAGTTGATGTTTACGGGACGAATCCTGATCTCACACCGCTTTTGCGCATCAACCCCTTTAGTTTCCCGCATGGGAATGAAGACCCTGCAAAGAATGTCCACATACTCGAACATCTTGATCGCCTTGTCGAGATATTCAATGTGTGCTGGCCGATGTATGCCGCAATGCCCGCAGTCCTTAAGGATGCGATAGAAAAATCTTATGAAGATTGCGGATGGAACCTTACGGAGTCCACAAATAGCTACGAGGGCGGGAAGTGGCAGAATCTCTATCCGACGTTCGCAGATGTGACGCGCAATATTCGTAGAATCATCGACTCATCCGAATATGATGCGGAGAATAAGGGTGCGTACAAGGGTAGCCTGATTACGCGTCTCAAATCACTAACGAACGGCATAAACGGGCTTGTGTTCACGACGGACGAGATTTCGGGTAACGATCTGTTCGACGAGAATGTGATTGTAGATCTAAGCCGAGTAGGTTCCATTGAGACAAAGGCGCTAATCATGGGGCTTCTCGTGTTGAAACTGCAAGAGCATCGTATGACCAAGGGTGACATGAACGCGAAACTTCGGCATGTGACAGTTCTTGAGGAAGCGCACAACCTTCTCAAGCGGACGAGTACGGAGCAGTCGCAGGATTCTGGCAACCTCCTCGGCAAGTCGGTTGAAATGCTCGCTAATTCGATTGCAGAGATGCGTACATACGGCGAGGGCTTTGTCATTGCAGATCAAGCTCCTGGACTTCTTGACATGGCGGCTATTCGTAATACGAATACAAAGATTGTCATGCGGTTGCCGGATCAAGGGGATCGGGAACTTGTCGGCAAGGCGATGCACCTCAACGACGATCAGATTGCCGAACTTGCAAAATTGCCGCGTGGTGTCGCGGCGGTTTATCAGAATGAATGGGTGGAAAGTGTGCTCTGCAAGGTCGATCACTACATCGCCAAGGATGACCACGTGCGTAAATCTGTCTGTCAGAAAGGCGGAAAGCAGAGGCCGTTGACGGTTTCAGAGCAGCTGGAGGTTGCGCGGTTGATGTTCAGTGGTACGATGCCATCTGAGGCACTTCTCAAGGATCTGAAGGAGGGCAAAGTACGTCTGTCGGCGCGAAGTCGAATTCTCGTAGCGCAAAGACTGAAGGATCGACAATCCAAGCCACAATTCACCAAAGCTGGTGCGGTTGTGGCAGAGGTGTTCCCCGAGTCAACTGAGACGTTGCGGAGAGCCTTAGACACGACTACGAACAAGGCACGGTGGACGGAGGAGCTGAATGTTGCCGTAACCGGAATTGAAGGTCTCACTGATGACCAGTTGCGCAGAGATATGAATCAGGCGATAATTACCGAGGTTCTTCTTAATGAGATGGGCAGAAAAGATGAGTTTAACGCTTGGTACAAAGGGGGCTTTCTAAAATGATTGAAGCCTTGGCAAAGGTGGCCGAAGTGGCCACAGAGTCGGCAGAGTCATCTTCTGGAGCGGAGATCGACCCTGATGCCCGCGTGGAAACGGAGCACTCTGGCGGCGAGACGAGCCAGAACGCAGAGGTCGATCCTGACGCGAGGATTGAGAGCGATTCTGGGGAGAAACGTGGCTTAACTACGGAAGAGAAGGAACAACTGAAAGCGGAGACTGGTTGGTCAGATGAGATTGTCGATGCCATATCGTCAATGGAGGAGGCTCAGATATACAAAGATGCAGGGTTGGTGGAGGCAGAGATTAACGGAAAGCCTTGCCTTATCAATCCAAACATTGACATGGACACAAAGACTGATGCGTTTGGCAGAACGAATCGTCAACGTATGTCTGAGGGATTGGCTCCTCTTGATGAAAGCGGTAAGCCTATAGAACTTCATCACATTGGACAACATCCCGATTCGCCTCTTGCAGAACTTACGCAAGACCAACATCGAGGAAAGGATAACTATTCTGTGTTACATGACACAAAAAAGGAATCAGAGATTGATCGCCCAGCATTCGATAGTGAGCGAGTTGATTACTGGAAAACGAGAGCAGAAGGAGAAAACGCATGAAAACAATAATTGCTGACATTGCCAAACACTTTAAGGTGTATCAGGGCAAGGGTGTCTCGGATGAGGTAATCTCTGCCGCCGAACAACAACTGGGTGTGTTGTTTTCGGAACAATACAAGTCATACCTAAAAGAATGTGGAGTGTTGTCGTTTGGCACGCATGAGATTACGGGATTGGGTGTAAAAGGGTATTTAAACGTTATTGAGGCGACGACAACAGAGCGCAATCTGGGCGGTTCGTTTCCCAATGATTGTATTCTGATTGAGAATGTTGGGGTTGATGGCATACTTGTTGTCATGGATTCTGCTGGTTGCGTATATGAGTATCATAATGCGACCAAGGCCATAGTCGCAGAATCATTCTTTCTCTATATTAAAAATATCGCTGGTTTGCATTGAATAGAACGGATTATGGGCCGCGGCATACACGGGCGCATGGCATTATAGGTCGTTATCGCCATATCACCAAACGATTTAACGCTTTCGGTGATTCGATCGTTCGTTTTTCCTGGCCAGAGGGAGTATGGAAGGTGGTATAATAGTGAGAAGCACATAAAAGTGGTAATGCTGAACCCAAAACAACAAAAGAGGAATAGAATGGAAAACGACAGTGATAAGCTTTCAGAAGACGCAGAGCGGCTGATCCAGCTCCTGATAGGAGATGGCACGGGCGAGCAGGTCTCTCGGCTTGCAAGGGAAATCGTCGAGAAACGCGAATCGGCACGGCGCGAGAACAAGAAGGCGATGCTCGACGAACTTAAAAACAGACTTGCAAAGTATGAAGAAGACAATACCGACGACGCCTTCATGGAGGATGGATCGCTTGGGCAGATATGGAATAACGCCTTGTCCGCCAATGCAGACGCGATCAAGTTCCAGGAATCGGTCCTTTCGCAATGGGGCTCGTCGTATCATAAGGCACTTGCGAAATGCCGAGGGGCGATCAAGCTGCTGTGCGAACGTTGGGGATTTGGCAAGGACGTATGGTCCATGCTGCATTTCATCTTTGTCGAATTTGGCCAATATGCTCCCCGCAATTGCACGGCATCCTCCGGCGCTTTCTTTGACCTTGAGTACGACACCTCAGGCGTGGAGGGGATTCTTTTCATGGGAGGGAAACTTTCCAAAAAGGAAGTTGACTGGGACGGCCTCGACCTAAAAGATGTCGACGGGGAATCGGAGTCGGCGGCAGGGAATGCCGAGAGCAGGCAAGATGACGGCAGTCTCCAATTCGCGCGTTCAAGAGTGTTTGGCGAAGGGGCTTCCAGTGGAGATAAAATCCAGACTGCGATATGCGATGCGATCTACCTCTGCTGCCACCCCGACGCGCTTTGCTGGCTGTCAGATGCGGAGTTCGCACTTCGGATTCTGACCGGATTCATCAACGGCGCCACAAAGAACGATGCCTCCGTAAGGTATGCGCGCTTGAAAGTGCGGATAAACGAACTTGAAAAAGAAGTCGCCGAGAGTGCAAACGTTGTACACACTTCCACAAAGTCGTTCAACCATAACACCGATGAGGAATTAGAGTTGATCATCATGCACAAACATTGAGTTTTACGAGAGATCATCCTAAAATCCTCGGTTGAAAGTCTCACGCAGAGGCGCAGAGAGGCTGAGAGCGCAGAGAAAGTTCAGAAATCCGATGCGTGAGATATAACATGGAGTGGTAAATCGAAATGAGGAATTTTGGATCATAGTAACCTTTCGTCTGATTGCGTGTAAACAAGGTAAAAGATTTCAGGAGGAAAAGCAATGGCAATCACGCTCAACGACTTCCGTACGCTGTCCAACGGCGAATACAACGCCGGGCAGATCGACTTTACGACCAACAGCAATGGAGAGGTCACCGGCCTCAAGAAGGTCAACCACCACGTGACCTTCAAGTCCCTCAACGGCGTTGAAATCGACCCGAAGCGCGCGGTGGCGGTCAAGGAGGCGTTCATCCAGGCGCTGACGAACGAAGGCGTGTCGCCGGAGAAGATCGCCCAGATCCGCGAAAGGCTCGGCATCGCGTCGGACACCAAGACGACGCTGGACGGCGCGAGCGCGGCGCTGAAGCGGCGCTTCACGCCGCTCACGCGCGAGCAGGTGCGCGACATCCTCCGCCACGACGTGACGGATGCGCTCAACACGGGATTCAACGCCGCCATCGGACGCAACCCCGGCGCGGCCGTCGCGGAGGCCAGGGGCGTCCGCGAGACGCGCGAGCGCGTGAACCGCGAGGCCGAGGCGCTGGTGAAGAAGAGCCCCCCGCACGAGCAGCTCTTCGCGCTGCTCGCTGGCAAGTCGTGCGAAGAGTCGGTGAAGGCGGCGATGCACAGCAGCCCCGCCATGATGCAGGTCGCGAACGGCCTGCGGGTGAACCGCATGGACACACTCCTGCGCAACGCCTGGAACCGGGGCGTCAACGCGTGTCTCGACCGCGCCGCGAAAACGCTCGCCGCGCTGCGCTCCGCCGTTGACGTGTTCGCCGGCGATCCCCACGCGGACTCGCAGAAGGTGAAGACGCCGTTTGGCACGGTTACGCTTTCGTGCGAAGCGAACGGCGCCATGATCGGATCGCACCTCGTCGTTTCGCTCAAGGTCGGGAACGAGACGCTGACGCTTGAACTCGCCGGGTCCCCGGAGGAGATCGTCGAACAGCTCGACAACCAGATTTCGGGCGGTGCGGAGCTCCTTGGCAAGAATCGTCTCGGCATGATGCTGGCCCAGGCGAGAAAGAACGAGGATCTCGCTGAAGACTCCATGCCCTGCCTCGGACGGACGGTCGCGGAGACGATTCTCAAGACGTTCGCGAACGTCGGTCAGGACCTCCTGGACGAGCTCGACAACCACTCGCTCGCGAACTACGCACGCGACGTCGCAAATGGCACAACAAACTGGACGGAAGACTCGATTCGCTCCGCGCGCAACGAAGCGCTCCGCGATGCCGACAACGTCAGGGTGATCGCGCAGGCAACCGAGTTGATCGAGGGAGGCGACAAAAGCGAAGAGGACGAGGTCATCAAGGACATCGTCGAGCAAGCCAATGAAGCCGCAAAAGAAAAAGAAGTCGTCCACGAAGAAGTGAACGAGATCGGCAACGGCGACGAAGGAGAAAAGAAGATCGAACCGGAAAATCCGGCACAGCCGCCTCCGCAGGAAGAGCAGGTGCAGCCGCCTCCGCAGGAGGACACGTTCGAAAAGCTCTTCGGCGCGCCGCTTCCCAAGGACGCGAACGACCTTCTTCACGCGGACTTCAAACCGGCCCTCAAGCGAGGACAGGAACGGCGAGTCTTCAACGAGCTCACGCTGCTCTTCGAGCGGCCGAAGGCGCGCCCTGCCCACGACAATGCATCGTCTGTGAAACTCGGCACGTTAAAGGAGCCGAAGCGCTTCGAGGCGGTGCAGAAGACGGAGAACTTCACGTTCGCGGGCGCGAAGCTTTCGCAGGCGGAGCGTAAAGCGATCGGCGAATTCGCGCAGGGGCTTCTGCGCGGGGCCGCATCGGGCGACGCGGCGGCCATCAAGGCGCTCGTCGCGCAGAACGTGCACGCCCTGCTTCTGATGGCGGCGGATCCCGAGGGCGCGGCGGCGTTCTTCCCGCCGGAGGCGGTGGCGGACGCGAAGGGGCTCGTCGCCTCGCTCGCGGAGGCGCTTAAGGACGCGGCCAAGGGCGGCACCGGACGCACGCTCGACTTCCAGTCGTTCACGTTGGGCGACGAGGACGCCGTCCGGGGCATGCTCGCGCGCACGAAGAATGCCGCGGCGGCGGATGCGCTCGCCGCGAAGGTGACGACGATTCTGCGCGAGAGCGTGAGCGTCGCCGTGCGCAAGCCCTCCCAGGAAGTGATGACTGCGGCTGGCGCGGCGCTCGGCGGCACGTCGGCGGATGCGCTCGCCGCGCTTGCGCGCAATAATACGCTGGAGCTCATGGCGTTCGTTTCGGGTGACGCGAAGATTCCAGGACGCAACGCCGCGCAGACGGCGGAGATCAAGGCTGCCGTGATGAAGGCCTTCACGGAGGCGACGGGCAAGGCGACGTTCGCGGAGACGACGCTTGCGGAGTTCGACGCGTTCGTGGCGAAGTGCGCGAAGGGCGCGCTCGACAAGGCGCTCGGCGCAATCGCCTCGCGCAACGCGCTCTTCGGCGGCGAGCTGTACGACAAGGTCGGCGGCGACAAGGCAAAGCGCGTTGCGGCCGACATCGCGACGAAGGACCTCGGCGCCGTCGTGAAGGCGCCGCAGACGGCCCAGGCGAAGAAGGGCGACATCGTGGGCGGCGTCACGCTGCACATCTCGGACATGCTCGACTCCGACGCGCCGCAGCCGCGTCGCGCGACGGCGGCGGACCTGCGCGGCCTCGCGGCCGACCTCCTGGAGACGGCGGAGGGGATCTTCGCCAAGGGCGCGAACGCGTCGCCCGAGGCGATCCGCGCCGTGATTCTCAAGGACATCGACGCGTTCTGCCGGTTCCTCGACAACCCGCGCGCGCTCGGCGACGCGGTGATGCCGCAGCTGAGGGAGCTCGTCGCCGGCGCGATGGCGGACGTCCGCAAGCTGATGGCCGAGGCGCTCAAGGCCGCACTTGGCAAGGAACTCCGTGCGGTGCGTCCCGTCGAGATCAAGCAGTTCGTGCAGAAGATGGACGTGGCGGCGCTCGGGAAGGTCGCGGCGGCGTTCGCGACGCTTGCCGAGAAGAGCGCCGAGCAGGTGCAGACGTTCGTGAACGGCGTCTGCAACCTCGACCCGAAGGCGATGATCGTCTCGGAATACGACAAGATGAAGTCCGACCAGATCAAGGCGAGTCTTGCGAAAAAGACGCTCGACGACATCATCGACGACCCGATCAAGGATCCGTCGCGTCCCGGCATGCTCGCGTTCCAGAAGAAGGTGCTCTCCACCTACTTCACGAAGGTCTCGCACGCGCGGAAGGCGGGCGTTCTCGTCTCCGCGCTCAGGAACTCCCCCGACACGGCGCAGGCGGCGAGCATCGCCGCCGAGACGAAGTTCCTCTCCGCGATCTTCCTCGGGGCGGGTCCGCTCATGCAGAAGACGTTGCAGGGGATCGACCGGCGCATCGCCGGTGCGCACGGCGAGGCGTTCGGCGTACTCAAGAGCTCCATTCCGCCGCTCCCGGACGAGTACATCCTCGCGAAGCTCAACGAGATGGTCAAAAATAATCCAGACACGTACAGTGGGCTTGCCTCGTACGACAACAAGTACTTCAAGCCGCTCGGCGCGGCAACGGTCGGACAGGCGGTGCAGTGCCGGATCATTAATCAAAAGGGTGGGTTCGACGATGTCATCGTCAAGATCATGCGTCCCGGGGTCAAGGAGCGCTTCGAGGAGGACGTCAAGATATTCGACGCCGTCGCCAAGGAGGTGCCGTCGGTCCAGAAGGTCTGGGATGCGCGCGTGGCGACGATCCGCGACGAGTTCGACTTCCGCGTCGAGGCGAAGAACATCGAGATCGGGCAGGTGTACGAGGTCTATGACAAACGCTATGTGATGGTCAAGAACAAGAAGACCGGCCGGATGGAGCCCAAGGAAGATCCCAAGACGGGTCTCTATGTTTATGCCCCTGGAGTCAGTCACACCTGGACCGTCTCCGCGATGAAGACGCCCGAAGGCGTCAAGCAGACGAGCGACGTCCTCGTCGGCAGCGTCGCCCCCGGGCAGCCATTCGACAAGCTCCTCGGTGCGCAGAAGCGCAACATCCACTCGCTCTTCGCCGGCGTGTTCGAGACCGACGCCGGCGGCCGGATCCTCCGCAAGGACGGCAAGCCGGTCGTCCGCAAGGACATGTCGCTCACCGGATTCCTTGCCATCTACAACGGCATCAAGGATGCCGCCGCCGGCATCTCCAAAAGCCGTCTCTATTTCAAGCAGGTCATCTGGAAGTGGCTCGAGGAGGCGCTCTTCAAGAGCGGCGTGATGCACAACGACGTGCACACCGGCAACCTGATGCTCTCTACCGACGACCATTGCGCCACCTTCATCGACTTCGGCAACATCGTGCAGCTCTCCAAGAACGATCGTCTTTCGCTTCTCAAGATGGTCGCGGCCGTCGCCGCCAAGCACAGCGATTTCTTCATCGCGTCATTTGAAGAGCTGCTCGGCAAGGGCACGAAGGAGCAGAAGGCCTTCTCGGCCATGCGCGAGAAGGTCCACGCCGCCGTCAGCGCGGTCATCCACAAGGGGAAGACCAAGGACGACACCGGCTACCGCTTCCAGGCGTTGCTCTCGGAGATGCAGAAGCTCGGCGTGGACATCCCGCCGCAGGTCGCCACATTCGTCGAGGGGCTGACCCGCCTCCAGAACTGCTACGAGGAGCTGTCCGACCTTATCCACGAAACCGAGTCCCTCTGCCACGCCTACACCGAGCAGGTCCTTGACGGCAATCCCGATCTCGTCCCCCCCGCCCCCGACGACGTCATCGGCAAGCTTCTCGGCCTTCTGTCCAGGCCCGGCGCCATTGCAGCCTCCGGTAGCCTGGATCCCAAACCAGGCGAAATCTCCAGGGAGATATACGACGTCCGGTCTCAGACCATGGATTTGGCCTGGAAAGGCTTGGATGGCACCATCAAGGGCACGCTTGTCACGCAGATGGCCGAGGCCATCGAGGCCGAGAAGAACCTTCCCGGCAACGACAAGCTTTCGCACCTCGTCTCCCTTGTCTCGTGCCACGCCTTTCCGGACGACGTGGCCAAGATCAATGGCGCACTCGCGCGCTTCGCCGACGTGAAGCGCCGCCTTCGCTGCGCGGAGGCTTCTGGCGCGGACGGGCGCGCTGCAGAACTGCGCAAGGAGCTGGGCGACGCGCAGGACAAGCTGATGCGCGCCATCGCCATTGGAATGGAGGGTATCCAGACTGCCCTTGACGATTCCCATGATGCGGAGCCGCCGGACGAGGACTGCTTCACGACCGAGTCCGCCGCCGAAATCTTCGCGGACATCGTGGAAGAGAACTTCGGCGCGGTGAAAGGCTCCTTCAACAGCGCCATCGGGAAGGGCAAGCTCGCCTACGCCTTCAAGAAGGCCGTCAAGGACGACGTGAACCACCAGAACGACGGCCACCAGAAGGCCAAGGCAAACCAGCTGTAATGAAAAGCAAAAACTAAGGAGGAACAGGCATGGCAATCAATCTGACGCTCAACGACTTCAGGAGCGTTCTCGGCAAGGTGAACGACGGCAACGTCGTCCTGAAACAGGACCAGTCCGGCATCGAGAAGGCGAACTACGGAAGCAAAATCCTGAACTTTCTCCGCACCGTCCGGACCGCCGAGAACAACCCACAGGAGAACGTCCAGGTGCGGCAGTCGCTGCTCGCGGCCATCCACAATTCGGCCGAGGGGAAGATTCTCTCCCGCGGCGACATGGAGCGCATCTACGCAGCGCTCGGCATGTCGGCGGTCGAGGGCAACAACGCCGCTTCATTCACCGCGTCGCTCTCCGCGCCGCTCTCCCGTCGCGAGCTGAAGAACGTGATCGACATCATCGACAGCGCCACCAAGAACGACGCGCTGATCACGGAAGACGTCGAGGCGCTCGATGCGAAGGGCCTTCTGGACAAAAATGTCGCGGTCGCCGTGCAGAAGGAGATGGACAAGGCCAAGTGTTTCAACCTTCCTGAGAATCTCAAGACGCGCACGGCCGAGATGGGGCGTCTCTTCGGCGCCGACTTCAAGGGCCGCAGCCCGGCCGAGATGGAGAAGTTCGTGCGCCAGAACATGGCCGTCATACGTGAGCAGGTGTTCGACAGGCTCTACTGGTCGAATTCATCTCTCAAGGACTTCTCCCAGCCTGACTTCGACGAGTTGAACAAGCGCATCTCAACCGACGAAGATGTGCCGGTGTCGAAGAAGGCGGTCACGGACGCGTTCAAGGAGATCGTCGGCGAGTTGATGGAGAAGTTCGCGTCCAAGACGATTGTCACGACCCGCGTGGAGACCATCGTCCCGGATCCCGGCGAGGTCGAGCCGCTCGACGACGGCGCGAAGTCCATCTGGGAGAACAACGTGGGCGGCCCGAAACTCACCCTCGCGGTCTCCAGGGCGTTCAGCGCGCTGGCCGATGAGGCCGGCGTCTATGCGGCACTGCAGCTTGAGCGCGCCGCCACGGCGGTGAATAACAAGATCATGACCGAGTTCAACAGGCTCTACACCGAGAACGGCTTCAATGCGCAGCGGACGGAGACCGCGTTCAAGGAGTGGGTGGCCCCGCTCATGAGCGTTCTGAACGCCTTTGTTGCGGACTTGGAGCGCATCGGGCCCGACGAGGCCGCGAAGGTCATGGTGAAGATGGCGGACACACTGGGCTCGGCCCTGGTCGGAAAGCGCGTCGGGAGTGCCGCGCTCGCGGACGCCGCGCTCACGGCGCTCAATGAAACGTCAAAGGGCTTTTCCGCACGCGGGATGGTCGAGGCGTTCGTCAACGCTAACTTCGCGTACGTCGAAGACAAGGCGTCCGTCATCAACTTCTTCATGGAGAAGATCGGCGCGGCGGGGAAGGAAGGGGGGATCACCGGTCCCCAGGCCACGGCGCTCATGAACGCGCAGAAGGCGGCCATCGGGGGCTCGCTCGGGGCCGAGGTGAAGCGCGACCTCGAGATCGCGCTCTTCAATCCGCTCAAGGACGCCTACAACAAGATGGTCGAGAGCAAGGACCCCGCGAAGGTCCGCGCGCTGCGCCAGCAGCGCAACGAAAAGGCGTTCCAGGCGCTGTCGGCGACGATCCCCGGATATGCGCAGATGTCGGACGTGGATAAGTCCAATGCGCTGATCAAGCTGAAGGTCAGTACGCTTCTCGGCAAATACAGCGACGTCGAGCTCACCGCGAAGGGCATTCTCCCCGGACCTGGGTCGGAGAGCATCCGATCCAAGCTCGAGAACGACGTGTTCGTGCCCCTGCAGGACGCACTCGAGAGCCTTGACGCGGAGCTCTGCGCTCTGGACGACAGGGACTTCGAGTTCTTCTCCACGACGCGGTCTTCAAGGACGCGCTGCGGGACGGCACGATTGCCATATCGTCCGTTCCGAAGAAAGCCGTTCCCATCCTGCAGTCCCTTGTTCTCGCCCAGGTCTATGCGCCGTTGGCGGATAACCAGACGTCCGCCATGCGTGACATGCTGACGCGTGAAGATATGTCCACGCCGCTCGAGGCGTCTATCCTCAAGCGGATGCAGCAGCGCTTCGCCGCGACCGGGATCAAGTCCGTTCCGAACCGCCTGAGGCCCCTCGACAACCCCGCCGACCTGGGCGAAGCCGGACGGCGCCTGCAGTCGAGCGGCAGGGGCGACATCACGCAGCTGCGCGGATTCGGCACGTTCGACCCCGCGCGCATCCTCACCCTCTTTGCCGAGATGGGCATCGACCTCGCGCCGTTGGAGGGAGACGACATACAGGCGAAGGTGGACGTCTACGAGAAGGTGTTGTGCCTTTCGAACCTCGCGGCCATGAGCGGCTTCAAGCTGGACGGCCTCGCGGAGTTCACCGAGCGCGTCATCGGCAAGCCGTTCAAGGACGTGACGCTCACCGACGTCTTCAACAAGCTGAACGACAACAAGCTCGTCACGGGCAACGGGCTGAGAACCAACATCGTCGTGGCGGATCCCCTCGACAAGCTCTCCGGCGCGCAGAAGACGGCGAAGGACATCTTTTCGGGAACGGTCGCGCTTTCTGAGGCGAAGCTTTCACCGCAGGAGACGACGGCGCTCCTGAAGACGGCGCGCGACCTCGCCTCCGCCCTGCCCGGTACCGTGAAGACGGCGAGCGTGAAGGTGGGCGGTTCTGACGTGGAGATGACGCGCCTCGCGGGCGGCGGACTGAGCGTGAAGGTGGGCAATCTCCCGATGCGCGCCGTGTTCGACGCGCACGGCCTCGTGCGGATGATCGAGAACGAGATCGCGACCAAGCCGGGCAACTTCGCCCCGGACGTGGTCAAGAGCGCGCTGCCGAGCATGGACGACGTCAGGAGCGGCGCGGTGCCGCTCGTCCGGGCGCGCGAGATCTTCGCCAAGACCGCGGCCGCGAAGACCGGCACGCTTCCCGTGATGTTCTCCGCCTACACGACGGAACAGCTCCGCGAGATCGCGGTGAAGGCGGTGGACGGCACGTTCACGGCGAACGACCTCCCGAAGAACCCGCCCGCGTCCTACAACTCCGGCGCGATGATCGAGATGCACAACAACCTCGCGAAGACGTCGTCCGCCGAGGTCGACGCCAGCGTGAAGATCGCCGCGCCCGCGCCGCGGCCCATCGAGGAGCGGCGGGCGATCGCGCCGAACGACGAGACCGTGCGGAACATCGTCGCCGACCTCTTCCTCAACAAGGACACGTGGGAGTTCGACGCCGGAGCTTCCGGCAACGCGCGTCCCGGCGAGCGCGTGAGAAAGCTCCTCGTCGAGCACGCTCCGGAGCTCGACTTCATCCTCAAGGGGCTCGACAAGGGTGGCGACGACCTGCTGTGCTACGTTCCCGAAGAAGTGCGCGGAGCCGTGAGGGAAATCTTCGCGGAAATCAAGAAGCTCGACATCTCGAAGCTCGTGAACCCCAACGAACTTCCGAACGGCGCGCGCGACGCGCTCGCCGCGATCGAGACGAAGATCGACGGCGCCGCCACGCAGCTCGTCACGGCCATGCAGGCCAAGGTGACGGCCCTCTTCGAGCCGCACGGTGCGGGCGACGCCAAGAGCGACTGGCAGAAGACGTTCGCCGAGCTCAACGGCAAGGAGGGCATCGACGAGACCACGCGGCAGGGCAAGTTCACGCTGAACGTGCTCCGCAACTACTTCACGCGCGCGGCGCAGGTGGACAAGCGCGCGATGCTCTCCGCGCTCATCCGCAACACGGAGGCGGGCAGCACCGACGCGAAGCAGGTGGCCGAGCTCCTGAAGGGCGCGGGGCCGCTGCTCCAGAAGATGCTTCAGGGGCTGCCGCTCAGCTCGTTCGACCCCGACACCCAGCTCGCCCTGAAGGACATGAAGTCGCGCCTTCTCCCGATTCCGGAGGAGGCGGTCAAGGCGCAGATGCTCGAACTCGTCAGGAGCTCCAATGGCAACATCCTCTCCATCGAGGTGAAGCGGAGCCTCGGCGCGGCGTCCGTCGGCCAGGCCTTCCTCTGCACCATCAAGACGAAGGCGCATCCCTACATCGGCGAGGAGTGCGTGATCAAGCTGCTCCGCCCGAACGTCGACACGGCCATCCAGCGCGAGAAGGCGATCATCGACCAGATCATCGGCGACGATGCCGCGATGAAGGCGACGTTCGACGGACAGTACCGCAAGATCCTCGAGGAGTTCGACCTCACGCTCGAGTCGACCAACGTCGGCATCGGCGTCGCGATCTACGAAAGGCCGAAGGGCGTGGAGGCGGTCCACACCATGCAGATGCTCGACGGCGTCCAGTCGACGATGACCTCGATGATCCTCAAGAAGGCGGACGGCATCACGTTCGACAGCGCCATCGAGCAGACCCGCCGGGATGCAGAGGACATCCTCGCCCCGCTCCGCAGCGAAACGGAAGTGGATGGGGTGAAGAAGACGGTCTACAAGGCCCCGGACGCCGAGACGTGCGTCTTGGCGCGCCGCCAGCTCGTCTTCAAGGCCGCCCAGCTCAACGCCCGCCGCAACCAGATTCTCAAGGTGGCCAGGGCGTGGTTTGATAACGCTCTCTTCGGCAACGGATTCTTCCACGGCGACCTGCACGGCGGCAACCTGATGACGGGGGCCACGGGCATCACGTTCATCGACTTCGGCAACTGCTCGCGTCTCTCCCCCGCCGAACAGCAGGCGATGAAGATGATGCTCGCGGCCGTTGTCTCGGGCGACACCGACCACGTGATCAGCAACTTCAAGAACCTGATGTCGGGCGACGCCAAGAGGCTCTTCGACCAGAAGTTCCCGGAAGACTCCGCCGCGATGAAGCAGCTGACCGACGTCCTCAAGCGCGGCTCGTCGCTCGACCTGATGCCGCGCGTGCAGGCCTTCCTCTCGATCGTCCAGGGGGAAGACGTCCCCGTGCCGGCGTCGCTTCAGAACTTCGTGCAGAGCTACGTGCGCCTCTGCGACATCGCCGCCGACATCGACCGCACCGTGGCGGACATCGAGATCGCCGCGAACGCCATCTACCACGACGTTCCGGAGGCCGCGCCCGTCGAGGGCGAGCTGAAGACGTTCTCCCTGCTCAAGGCGTTCGTGAGGACGTTCGTCGGCGACGCGAACACGCCCTTTTCGGCGGAAGCACTCCGCTCGGCCTCGGACGACTTCACTGCGTATGTGAGCTCGGCGGCCGGCAAGGAGGAGATCAAGTCGCTGACGCACGATCTCGACAGGATCAAGAAAGAACTCAAGCCGATGCTCTCCACGCTCCACGAAGCCATCCGGGTCTACGGGCGCAAGGACGCCGAACCGACGAAAGACGGCGTGCACCATTCCACGGACCTCCTCGACATGCTGACCACCATCGAGAAAATCGAAAAGCTCGACAGCGCGGGCAAAATCCAGGGCGGTGTGGTCCAATCGGACAACAAGAAGGAGCGTGAGGTGTTCGACAAACTTGAGCGAGAGCTCGGGGACTGCACCTGGACCATGGCGTCGACCATTGTCAAGAGAATGTCCGCAGTGGACAGCCGCGGCAATTCCACCTTCGACAACATGGAGGTCAAGGAGGACGACTCCGTGACGGACGTCTGCATCGACGTCATAAAAGGCCATGCGCTTGAACTCGGCCTCTCCGCGACGCTTGAATACGGCTTCTACGTGGGCGGCTTCAAAAAACGGCTTGCGGCAGCGTTCGACAACGGTACGGAACTGCAGGGACGCCTGAAGAAGGTCGGCCCCCTCCTTGCGGAACGGAACCGAAAGCTGAATCCCAACGAGCGCCTGTCCGGACAGGAGATGGCGACGCTCGCTCGCGCGACGTCCACGTTCCTCGTGCAGTCGCCGCGTCCGGACGCCGAAAAGAACTGGGGCTCGAACGCCGAGAAACGTGCCGACATGCTCACGGCGATTGCGTACAACATCTCGCGCGCGGCGGCCGCGCGCTCGTCCTCGTCGACGATCCGCACGCCGCCGGGCTTGCGCCGCTGCTGCGCGTCTGGGGCGTCGAACTCGCGTCCGCACCCGGCGGCCCCGGCGTATATTTGTCGCCCGCTGAAGCAGCAGAGGCTGTTCTTCTGGTATATGAACCTCCATGAGAAGTTTTTCGTTGTGGCCGCCTCATCTCCTGAAGCTTTTTGACGGATTGTTTTTCCGCCCGTACCGATTTATCAAGCTGATATTTCAG